>JAADGH010000140.1 GCA_013152475.1 Planctomycetota bacterium | reverse complement strand
GGTCGCAGAGGAGGAGGCCGCCGTCTTTCACGAACCTGACGATCAGCTCGGCGATGTCGTCGGGCAGGTAATCCGTCTCAAGCAATACAAGTGCCTTACACTTGAACCCATTCTCCCGCCGCACCACCTCTTCATGAATGATGTCCGCCTCGCCGAAGGCGCGCAGCAGGAGCTGGTAGGCATAGTGCGGCGCCCACTTCTGGGCCGAGAGCTGCCAGTGGGTATAGGGGAATAGAAGGGCCACCTTCGCCGGCGGCGTCTTGGCGACATTGAGAAGCGGACCCGCATAGCGGACCTGTCGTAGTGTTCGACCGAGATGGTCCCAGCGCTCGGGCCGGGCCTGGCAGCCGGTGGCGAAAGTGACGTTGATGAAGCTGTTGAGGTAATCGGCGCCTTGGGCGACGGCGGTCATGGCGCATTCGCTGCTCGCCTCGACGGGATTGATCTGCATGGGATAGTTCCGGTCATCCAGCTCCACGTAGAACCCCCACGGCTTTTTCAAATGCTGCGACACGTTCCTCATCAAGGCCATGCAGAAGTGGGCCTGGAGGAACTTGATCTTGTCGGAGACGGGGTAGAAGTAGGGGTAGACATCGAAGTCGTTCCGGTCCGTCGTCGCTGCCCACCACAGCAGGTCCTCCTGCGACTTCGCCAGGTCTCTCCCGTAGCCGTAGGCAGGTGAGCAAAACGTAAGGAGCAGGTCCCACTCGGCGCCGGACTGCTTTTTGAGGTTATACCCCATGCGGTATGCCTTCGTGACGTAATCGCGGACAAAGGCGATCCAGTTCTTTCGCAATTGTAGATTATCCTTTGGGATCGGCTCGCCCTTCTTCGGCATCTCCGTCCCAAATCGTTCGCGCCACACGCGCTTGCAATCATCGCAGTAATCCATCATCTTCAACCCGGCAAAGGGTTCGTCCACGACCTTCAAAGAAATCAGGCGCGGCACGGCCGCCGCGGCATCGAGGTAGGGAGCGACGTGCTTCTTCAGCGCCTCGGGGTACGCCTTGGAGTGCACGCAGACCGGCGGCGGCTTCCTGCTCCACAGGTTCGTATAGTGCTGGTACTCGTAGATAAGCCCCATGCCCTGCATCTGGGCGAAGGCTTCGGTGTAGTTTCGGAGGGCGGCGCGGTGCGACAGGCCGTCCCACTCGCTGAAGGAGCGGCCCCCAATGGCGGCGACGTTGAAGTTGTGCGCCAGCAAATCATTTACGCGTTCGCGAATCGCCTCTTCGTCCTCCTGATGGCCGGCGCTGCGTCCGACGATGCTCATGATGGGGTAGAACCGCGAGAGGTCGAGCTTGTCCACGATCCAGAGGGCCCTGCGTGTCGTCGCGGCCACGGTGGCGCCATCCATCAGCTCGGCCACGACCTGATATTCCCCTTGGGACAGGTCGGGCACAGTGAACGCGAATTCCGCGAAAGGAAAGGACGTGTCCTTTGCCGTCAAGAGCTTGGGCGCGAATTTCTTGATCGTCTCGTTTGCGAAATCGAGGAGTTTCGTTTTTGCAGTCAATGGTCTTTCGGGGACAGCATATCCGTCCTTCGCCCACCGCTTGCCAATTACGCGAAAGCGAAAGGACGTTCCCGGCGCCGCAGCGAACTTCCCATAGCGGAAGCGCACCTCGCCCTCAACGGGCGTGTGGACGTTCATGCGGAACGTGCGCTCGGCGATGGCGTTGCCCTTTTCATCCCTTACGCGCAGCACGTACTCGCGCACGCCTGGCTCCGACGTCGCAATGGGGAACGTGCCGCTCGTCCGGTCGGGAGTAAGGGCCATCGCCTTGCAGTCGCGATCGCCCCCCTTCAGGAAACAGACGACGTGAGCGTTCTTGCCCTCGGGCAGTTTGACCGCCACCGCGGCCTGTGCCTTCTCACCCACCATGACATCGGACGGCGGCGGCGTGAAGGATGTGATCTGGACCTTCGGCTCCGCACGCAGGAGCCAGCGGATCGTCTGACGCATCAGGTCGTCATAGAAATCGCTTGTGAAGAACTCGCCCTCGAGGCGGCTGCCCACTTCCGGATACGTGTTCAGCACGGCGACGCGCCCCTTGTGGAACGTGCCGACGGTCAGGATCGGGATCGACTCGCGCACCTTGCTATTCTTTTTCGGGCCGATCTCCAGCAGCACCTTCGCGCCTTTTTTCGGCTGAAGCAGGTGTGCGCGGGAGATCTGGCCCAGCCGGGGAGGAATGCCTTCGGTAATGCAGTGCGGCTCACCGAAAGCCGGTTCGCGGTGGACACCGACGAGTTTCCCTCCGCTGCGCATTGCGACGGGGAGTAGGTCGGCCAGCGGCGCCTTGAAGTCTTTCGCAACTCCGAATGTATTCGGCCCGCCGCAGAAGAGCAGGCCGCCGCCGGAGGCGACGAAGTCCGACAGCCACTGGATGTGTTCCATCGGGATGACATAGGGGTCCACATCGACGAGGATAACGAGGGCGTAGCGCATCAGCGCGTCGCGACTTTCGGGAAAGCCAAAGATGGGGAAGTGCAGGCCGCGAAACTTGAGCACACGCTGGCCCGTGGGGAACGGCAGCGACTCGACGATGTGGTCGAAGTTGTAATAGCTTGCGGCCGAGTGCCTTATGATGAGGACATCGCGCCGGACGGGGGTGAGGTCCTTCTCGGCGATCCTTGGCTTGTAGTTCAGGATAGCGGGTTCCCGAAGCGCGATTTCCACGTCATCGGCGAAGAACTCGAATTCGACCCGGTTCCCCGGCTTGCCTTCAAGCCGAAACGTGATCCACTTCGCGGCGGAGAAATAAGACTTGTAGATGTTTACAATCCGCTTCGGGTGCTGCATGTCGATTACCGCGTGCGTCCACTTGCCGGGTTCGATTTCGCCGCTCTCCGCAACAACGAAATCGGTGAAGGCCCTCGGGCCGGTGCGAAGGCGGCAGATGAAGGACCGGTCCGTACGGAGGTCCTTTGTCGTGAGCTTGTACCAGAACGACAGGGACTTGCACTTGTAAAGCGGGATCGGTTCACGCAATGTCTTCGTGATGAAAATAGGCGAGCCGCTGTAGATCAGCTTCGCGCGCAGGACGTTCGAGCCGCGCTCGGCGTCTTTCACGAGGGTCAGGCACTTCTCCTTGTTCGGCAGTGTCACGCCGCCGCGCCAGTCGAGCTTGCCCGACTCGAAGTTGTCAATGGGGATCGTTGCCCGGTCTTCGGCGGCAGTTGCCAGCGAGGGTGACAGGATGATCAGAACGAGAAGGAATCGAAGCGCTCTCATGCTTCCCTCCTGACTTGTAGGTGCTTGTCACGTTCAGTGAAAGCAAGCGTATCATCGCCGGCATGTCACCACAAGCGAAATTCCTCCGGTGGAGGCGAGGCAAGGCCTTTCCGAAGACAGAATTCTCGCTTGTTTCAATTGGGGGAGTCTGGGACAATGATAATCCATTCTGCAATATCCCAAGTGTAATGAGGAGGGAGATCGAGCATGTCGCGACTGTGCAAATGGATGTGCGCTTTAATCGTGGTGACGTTTGTTGCGGCGCAGTTCGGCTGCGCCTCCAGCCAGGTCATCGGCAACAAGAGCAGCAAGGTGTATCATACCCGCGACTGCAAGTGCGTCGGAAAGATGAAGGAGGAGAACAAGGTCCCCTTCGCCAGCACGGACGCGGCCCGAAAGGAAGGCTATCGGCCCTGCAAGGTCTGCCTCGATGAAAAGACTGGCGCGAAGAAGGCCACGGAACCGAAGAAGGCGAAGTAGCGTCGCGCCCGCGCATCTGTCCCGACGATCAGTAGCGCAGCTCCATCCGGTGATAGCTCTCCCCGTCCCCGCCCACGTGGGAGCTGGTGACGCAGAAGCCGAGGGACTCATAGAGCTTCCCCGCCCGCTCGTTGTCTTGGACGTAGGAAAGCACGATGCCCTTCTTCCCGCGCCGCTTGCTCTCGGCGATAAGCTGCTCTATGAGCCTGCGGCCCAGGCCGTGACCGCAGAACTCCTCCGCGATGCCGATGCCGAGCCCCGGTGTATCGTTCTCCATCCGCGACAGCCACGCCCACCCGACGATCCGGCCAGCGGCTTCGACGACCAGATCATACCGCGTGCCGTTGAGGTGCTCGTAGACGATCTTCCGGCAGCGGTCCTGGCTCATGTTCCACCCCGCCGGGCGGAAGAGCCGCCGCGTCTCCGAGGGGAGGGTGTTGAAGAAGACCTGAATCGCCGGGGCGTCGCCCTCCTCCATGGGGCGGATGTGCGGCTCGGATGATTCGTCCGTCTTCATGCCGTACACCTCGGCGTGAAGCTCATCGAGCATGTCCACCGCCTCGTCCACGATCCGCTCGCCCGTGCCCGGAGCGACCAGACTGTGGAAGCCGGTCCAGCACTGGTAGCCGCCGAGCTCCATGCCCTCGCGGTCGGGGATGTAGCCGATGTAGCCGTTGGACAGCCCGATGACGAAGGTGTAGCGGAACGGCGACCGGCGCCGGATCGCCATGCCCAGCACACCGAACATCTCGCCCGGCACGCCGACGAGGGCCACGTCGCCGAGGAGGATGGCGTGGAGCCACGTCTGCCGTGTCTCGCCTCGATGCGGGGCGAGCTCTTTGCGCATGGCGCGGAAGACCTCGACGTAGTCGGCGGCGCGGTCGGCCGGAAAATGTTTTTCGCAATAGGAACGAACGGCCTCGTCCTCCTTGGCCTCGTCGAACTCCCGAACTTGGTACTCGAAGGGCCTCTTCAGGCAGAGCACCGGCCCGCGCAGCCCCCAGCGGAGGGTGCCGATGCCGCGCTCGATGGCGGTGCGGATGCGATGGATTGCCTCCGGCGGGGGGACCTTCTGGTTGTGCGTCGAGCCGAACGCCCCCGGGAGAAAGAGCACCGGCGCGCCGATCTGCTCCTCCACCTCCTGCGCGGCGAGGCCGTAGAAGGCCGGGCCGCGCGGCCTGCCCCGGCCGCCGATGTTGTGCGTCGAGTGATTGAACAGGACCGAGGCAAACTCCCCGCCCGGCTTCCGAAATGCGATGACGGCTAAGTCGGGATCGAAGGGGCCGGTGGGCCGGACCTCCTCCTCGGGCGGGTAGCCGCCCCAGGCGATAGTGTCGTCGGCAAGGAGGATGCGGCTGTTGCGCCCGACGGTCGCCTCCTGCGTGAGGGCGAAGCCCATCTCGACCTCGATGTCGTTCTGCCCGGCGTCGGGGTCATCGAGCTTCCCGGTCGCGTCCCTCGCGGCGGCGACGATGGCCTGCTCCAATTGTTCTGTGAATGCCTCCTCGCGTTTGTACCCGTGGACGGTGATCGTCGAAGGCGCGTGGTGCGTGTGGGAGCCGCAGATAAGGATGTGGTCGAAGGGGATCTTGCATTCGGTCTCGATGGCCTTTGCCGCGCGGTCGGCCACGTCGTCGGGCACGGCGATGACATCGCACGCGATGACGCACAGCCGCACGTCGGCCTCGATCACCGTGGCGCAGACGCGCAGCTTCCCCTCCTGTTCCGAGGCGTATTTCGCCAGGATGCTCCCGGCGAGGACCATCGAGTCATCGGACTTTAGTTCGACACATGACGCAGCGGCGCGTAATGGGGGCATGATATGCTCCGCGAAACAAACCATGTTTCTCGTTCCCGGGCTCTGCCTGGGAACGCACTATCCGGCAGGCGCCGCCTGCCTCCTTTATTCCGGTGGAAAGCAGCCAATACTCTCCCCCGCAGAGGCGGAGCCGAACGAATCTCCCCTCCCCAGGCAGAGCCCGGGGGCGAGGGAAAACCATAGAGGGCTATAGGCTGATCTCCATGCCGTCATAGGCGATTGTGATGCCCTTCTCCGCCATGATCGGGGCGATCTCATCGTGCACCGGGCCGAAGTGCGGTCCCGTGTGCGAGACGCAGAAGGCCGCGCCGTCTTTGAGCAGGCCCTCCTTGCGGAAGAGAGCAAGTGCCTTTTCCACTTTTGCGAAGTTGTTGTGGGACTCCGCATCGACGCCTTGGGCGTAGGTGCCGTCGAGGACCACCAAGTCGTACTGATCTCGCCGGATGGCGGCGAGGGTCTCATCGAGAAACCAACCGGTGTCCAGGGCGTAGAGCAGTGTCTTCTCCCCGCGCCGGATGATGTAGTTGAGCGGGGGGGCGCCTTCGTGATCGACGTGGTTGGCCAGAAGGGGTGTCACGCGCATGTCGCCGGCGTCGAAGTCAACGAACGGCTCGGCAAGATGTAGCGCCATGGCGTGCGGCTTCCCCTCGCCCACCATGCCCTTGAGTTGCTGATAGACCACACGGTTGCCGTAAACGTGAAGGGTGCGCAGCTCGGAGAACCTCGGTCCGGACGCCCCCGGCGGGGGCGGCAGCTCCTGGTCCTCGTTCATCCTGCGCCAGGCCAGGAGGAACGGGCAGAAGTGGTCCTCGTGGGAATGGGTGATGAAGAGGTGCTCGATGTCGAAGATCGGCACGTCGAACCGGCGGATCTGGGCGAAGGCCTCCGGGGGAAGGTCGATCAGTGTATCAGGGGCGAGGAAGGCGTGGGAGTTGGTTCGGATGTTCCTCCCGCTCAGCCTTCGGGCCTTTTCACAAATGTCACATCGGCACCACAGGGCCGGAAACTGCTCACCGGCCGACGTGCCAAGGAACTGAAACTTCATTCCGATCTCCAGTCAGGTCCATGAAAGATACCCAAAAGAACACAGAATACAGGAGACAGGAGTCAGAATCCAGAAGAAGAAATCACGAGGACACAAAGAGAAAAGGCGGAGCCGAACGAATCTCCCCTCCCCAGGCAGAGCCCGGGGACGAGGGAAGATGAACAGAGATAGTCGTCATTCCCGCGAAAGCGGGAATCCACTTTTCGAGCCTTTGACTCTCTGGCCCTTCGACTCTTCTTCCCTTCGAGCTCTTCGTGGCCTTCGTGGTTTTTCCTCACTCCACAATCGCAAATCGCCAATCGGAAGCCCGGCTATTCCCTCATCAACTCCCCATAGTTCCTCGACACCTTCCGGAAGCCGGTGATGATTTGCTTCATCAGGCCGTCGGGCGGGTCGATGTAGGCGGGGAAGGTAAGGACCTTGTCGCGCATGCTCTCGGAGATGGGGTAGTCGCCTGGCTTCGTGAGCGGCTTGAGGAGCTGACCGCGCTTGCGACCGTAGAGGTCGAAGCCGTGGGTGTAGATGTAGCGCAGGTGCTCCAGGTGCGATACGCCCGGGCCGGACACGGGTATCCCCTCCGCCTGGCACGCCTGGACGTACTTCCGCGCGGGCAGGCCGTCCAGCTCCTCGGGGTTGTAGAGGAGGGTCAGGCCGCCGTAGAAGCCCGCGGCCTTCGCTTTCGGGTAGTCGTGCACCAGCTCCACGCCGGGGACCTTCTCCAGGCCGCGGCGGAGCTGGTTGCGATGCTTGATCCGACGACGGTTGCGATAGTTGATGGACGAGAAGGACACCTTCGCAATCGCGAGGGCCAGCGGGTGGGCGCGCCACTTGTATCCGAGGACTTGGGCCTCGAGGTGTTTGTACTTCCCGTTCTTCAGCTCGTCCAGGATGCCGCCGCGGTGGAGGTGGCAGTAGGCGAGATGGCGCTCGAAGAACTCCCGGTTGTTCGTGCAGAAGATGCCGCCCTCGCCGGCCGCGACGGGCTTGCCGCCGGGTGTGCTGCCCTGCATGCTGAAGCAGGCGATGTGGCCCACGTTGCCGATCTTCTTCTTGCCCCACATGGAGCCGTGGGCGTGGGCGGCGTCCTCGATGAGGGTGATGCCGTGCTTGCGGCAGATTCGCAGAAGCGAATCCATGTCGCACACCCGACCGTGCTGGTGGATGGGGCAGATGGCGCGGGTGCGCTTCGTGACGCGCTTCTCGATGTCCTTCGGGTCGGCCAGGAGCGTCTTGGGATCGACCTCGCAGAAGACCGGCGTCGCGCCGAGCCACAGCGCGCCGCAGTAGCTGCCGATGTAGCCGAGGGTGGGAACGATGACCTCGTCGCCCGGGCCGACCCCGGCGGCGTAGAACCCCGCGGCCAACGCGCTCGACCCGTGGTTGAGGAACGCAACATACTTGCAGCCGATGAACTTGCGGAACTCGTTCTCGAACTCCTCCGGGAAGCCCGACCCCTTGCCCGAGGCCGAGAGGCAGCCCTCGTCGATGAGCTTGCAGACGAGGGCCTTTTCCTTTTCGACTTCGCGCTGCCAGTTTTCCTTTGCCGGAACAGTCACCGCCTTCGGCCCGCCGTGAAAGGCCAGTTTCTCCGCCACGGTTCGTCTCCTTATTGACCGCACAAGACCCAGATACAAACGGCACGTCACCGATCATCTTAGGTTGGGCCGGTGGTCCTGTCAAGCGGCTCGTGGGAAACTATCTCGGCGGATCTCGTGTATGGCAAGATAGGGGAAAAGTCCCTCCGCGCCGGTCTTGACGGGCGCGGGGGCAGAGGATACAATAGAAACCCAGAGGAGGAAACGCCATGAGGAGAAGATTGTGCGGCGTGTTGGTCATCCTGCTTGCGGCGCCCGTTGCAACGGCCGCCGAGGCGCCGTGGGACGACCAGATGAAGGAGATGGGATACTGGATTCTGAACATCTCGGCCATCAACGTCATCAACAGCCTGAACCTCAGCCGGGACCAGGCCGCGGCGCTTCGTGACCTGGCGAAGCGGCTCGAGGCCGCCGGCCCGAAGCCCTGCATCGCCAAGGGCAAGCTCTACGGCGACTTCCAGAAGGTGCGCGAGACCTACCAGGAGCTTCGCCAGGTCGTCATGGCGGGCCAGGAGGTCCCGAAGGACCTGCAGGATCGCGTCGCCGCTGCTCGCGGGATGGAATCGAAGATCATCCGGGCCTCCCTCACCGTGCCCCCCGAGCCGGGTGACACGGGCGAGTGCTCCCGCTGCCATGCGCCGCCGTCGAGGTTCGAGAAGGAGCTCGCAGCGGGCAACATCGTGGATGTCCCTTCCTCGCGGCCGGACTTCTTCGCCAGCCCCGACGCCGGGAAGAAGACCACCGACTGGGCCCACCTGAAGGGCACACTGGTGGACATGAAGGGCATCATGACCATGGCCCGTCTCGCCCATCAGGTGGATGCTACACTGACGGAACCACAGAAGGAGATCGTGGACAACTTCGCCTGCTGCCTGGTTCCGCCTGCGGAGCTGAGCGATCCTGTCCGCGCAGGCCAGGCCGAGGCGTCGGCGAAGGATCTGGGCTTTCTTCGACGAGTGCGCAAGGTCCCCGCCGGGGTGTGGCCGCGCGTGAAGCCAGTCTGGTTGAACTACCTGGACCGGCTGATGGACATGAAGCTCCCCGGTCGGAGCGCGGCGCAGAAGCAGGCCGACATGGAGCGTATGGGCGCACTGTTCGAGAAGGTGCGGGCCGCGTCGGATACGGAGTTCGAAATGAACAAGGTGGCTTACTGCAAGGAGCTGAAGGGCAAAAAGGGGCCGGAGGCCGACGAGCGCAAGCGGCGGTTCAAGTTCGCCTACTTCCTCCTGACCCCCGGCATCAGCGATGTGTATGGTGCGCTCATCAAACGCATGGACAAGCAACGGAAGTGAGGCATCGCGTGACCAGTCGTCGATCGTTTCTGAAGCAGATGATGTTAAGCGGCGCGTCCGTGACCAGCGCGTCGCTTCTTTTTGAGGCGATTCAGGCGGCGTGGCCCGGAGAGGCCCTGGCCGGCAGCCGCACCCTTCCGCCCATCGAGGCGGAGTACTACACGAGGAAGGGCGGCGGCATGGTGCAGTGTGGTCTCTGCCCGCGGCAGGAGGAGCTGCGGAGAGGCGAGACGGGGATTTGCCGATCGCGAAAAAACATCAGCGGCCGGCTGATGACCTACGCCTCGGGCCAGCCGTGTGTGATCAATGTCGATCCCATCGAAAAGAACCCCCTCGCTCATGTCCTACCGGGGACGAAGACCTTCGCCATCGCCCACGCGGGGTGCAACCTGATCTGCAAATACTGCCAGAACTGGGAATTTTCGCAAAAAAGCCCTCTCGAGACGAGGAACATCGAGTTCAACGAGCGCGACGCCTTCCGCCTGGCGAGGGAGAAGCACATCCCCTCCGTTACCTTCACCTATACCGAGGGCATCTCGCACATCGAGTTCAACAAGAAGCTCGCACGATCGGCTCGTGCGCGGGGGTTCAAGGTGTTCCTTTGCACGGCCGGCTATGTGCGGAGCAAACCGCTCCAGGACTTCCTCGATGTGCTCGACGGCGTGACGGTGACGATCAAAGGGTTCACGAATTCCTTCTACAAAAATTACATCGGCGTGCGCGACTTCAAGCCGGTGCTGGATTCATGCGAGCGAATCAAGAAGGCGGGCAAGTGGGTCGAGGTTGCCACGCTGATCGTCCCGGCGGCGAACGACTCGGACAAGGAGATCGGCGACATCGCCGCGTGGATCGCCGACCATCTCGGCCCCGACACGCCCTGGCACATCGAGCGCTTTGCGCCCATGTTCAAGCTGGCCAACCTGCATCCGACCGAGGTGAAGACCCTTGAGCGCGCCCGGGAACTGGGGTTCAAAAAGGGGCTCAAGTATGTCTATCTCTCCAACTTGGCCCCCCACGAGGGCAACCACACCTACTGCCCCCGGTGCAAGAAGCCGGTGATCAAGCGGCTCGGGTTCAAGGTCTTGAACAACAACCTTCGCAACGGCCGGTGCCCCTACTGCCGGACGAAGCTGCCGGGGATATGGGGGGCTTGATTTTCAATTTTGGATTGGGAAGAGGTCTCCACGGAGGGGGGAAGGGTCGAAGGGTCAAAGGGTCGAAGGGTCGAAGAGCCGAAGAGCGGGTTCCCGCTTGCGCGGAAATGACCATTCCTTCCTTCGTCCCCGGGCCCTGTCTTTTTTCTTCGTGTTCCTCGTGGTTGCTTGGCGTTTGGATTTCCGCGTCTCGGCGGTGAGAGGGGACCGTTCAATCGGAAATCGACTCTCGCCAATCGAAAATCCGGTTCAATCCCTTCCCCGTCCTATCCGATGAGCCGGTGGAAAAAAGCCAAACGAAAGGAGAGTGATGATGCAGTATCGACCGTTCGGCAAACTTGATTTTCGGGCCTCGGCCCTCGGCTTCGGGTGCATGCGCCTGCCCGTCCTGGGGGAGGACGCGAACAAGGTGGATGAGCCCCTGGCTATTGAGATGATCCGTTATGCCATCGACCACGGCGTGAACTACATCGATTCCGCCCACGGCTACCACGGAGGCAACAGCGAAAAGGTCGTCGGCAAGGCCCTCCAGGACGGCTACCGCCAAAAGGTCAAGGTTGCAACGAAATTGCCGCCCTGGCAGTGCAAGACGGCCGGCGACTTCGACCGCCTGTTGGACGAGCAGAGGGAACGCCTCCAGGTCGAGAAGATCGACGTCTACCTGCTGCACAACATGCAGGTCCCCTTCTGGAAGAGGCTCCGCGAGCTGAGCGTCCTCGACTGGCTGGACCGGATCCAGGCCGACGGGCGGGTGGGCGTCGTGGGGTTCTCATTCCACGACACAACCGACCTCCTCACCGAGATCATCGGCGCCTACGACCGGTGGGCCATGTGCCAGATTCAGTACAACTACATGAACGAGAACGTGCAGGCCGGGACGAAGGGCCTGAAGTTCGCCGCCGACCAGGGCCTGGCCGTAGTCATCATGGAGCCGCTGCTCGGCGGGTGCCTGGCCAAGGCCCCGGACCCGGTGCAGGCGATCCTCGACGGCGCACCGGCGAAGCGCACACCGGCGGAGTGGGCCCTGCAGTGGCTGTGGCACAAGCCGGAGGTGGCGGTGGTGCTGAGCGGCATGACGGCCATGGAGCATGTCGTGGAGAATGTGTCCAGCGCGGAGCGGTCGGGCGTGGGCAGCCTGACCGGCGAGGAGCTGGACATCATCGCGCGGGTGCAGGAGAAGTATGCCGAACTCCGCGTCGTGCCGTGCACGCAGTGCGGCTACTGCATGCCGTGTCCGAACGACATCGACATCCCGAAGAACATGCAGCTCTACAGCGACGCGATGGTCTTCCAGGGCAACCAGCTCCTTTTGAACCGGAACCTCTACCGCGGCATGCCGGCGGAGCAGCAGGCGGGATCGTGCGAGGGGTGCAAGGAGTGCGAGGAGAAGTGCCCCCAGCAGATCGAGATCAGCGAGGTGATGCCGAAGATCCACGAGCAGTTCGGGGGATGATGCTCACCACAGAGGGCGTGGAGAGCGGCCCCATTCTGCTGCGTCACTTCGCAGGTTTTTCGCCGCCCTTCTTGCTCTCAAGCGATCGCACGCGGACGTCGCCGATGGCGGCCTTGGTCCGCCAGGCGGCGATGCCGAGGGGTTGGGAGAGGTCCACCTCGCCGCGGACGGAGATCTTCCGCTTGCCCGGCCTGGCATCCACCATTTTCTTGCCGTCGATCCAGGCCTCGATGCGCCCCTCCGTCACGCGCACGCGGATGGGATACCACTTGTCGCTCTCGAAGTCCATGTGCGTGGTGGTCTCGTTTTCCGAGGCGTCCATGTCGTCGAAGGACGAGATGCCGACGAGCGACCCGCCCCACCCGCCGCAGATCAGGCTACAGCAGGAGTCGCCCACGGGAAAGGTCAGGCCGCAGAAGAAGTCGTGCCCCGCCAGGCGCATGGCGTCCACGTAGATCTCGTAGTTCATGCGGCGCACGGGGCCGGTCCAGGTGATGCCGGTCAGGTTGCCCACACCCATATTGAGGATAATGATGTCGTCCTTGACCTCCACCTTGCCCTGCCCGCCGAAGTCCGTCACCTTCCAGCCCTTGAGCGTCTTACCGTCGAAGAGGCTCTCCCATTCCTCCTCGCCGGCGGTGATGGCTGTTGCGGTCAGGATGCACAGGAGCAGACACACCGATACCATGCAGCGCACTCGCATTCGTTTCCTCGCGCTCATTCGCTTCGTTTGGTGATCTCGATCAAGTGATAGCCGAACTGCGTCTGGACGGGACCGTGAACCTTTCCCACTTCCTCGCTGAACACCACCTGGTCGAATTCCTTGACCATCTGCCCCGGGGAGAACTCGCCCAGGTCTCCGCCCTGCTGCCCGGAGGGGCACTGCGAGTGCTGCTTGGCCATCTCGGCAAAGTCCGTTCCGTTCGCGATCTGCACCTTGATCTCCTCGCACTTCTCCCGCGACTCGACCAGGATATGCCGCGCTCTGGCTTTCGCCATGATTGGCTCCTTTCTGTAAGGGTACATATTCTTTTCTCCTCGTTCCCTGGCTCCGCCTGGGAACGCGTCATTTGACAGGCTCTGCCTGCCTCCTTTCACCTCCCGGGAGTGATGATGTTGGAGCCGCCCTGTTCCCTCTGCTGTTGTTCTTGCATCTTCCTGATGCGCTCGACCATCGCGGCCAGGGCCTGCTGCATTGCTGCCGGGAATGCGGCCATGGCTTCCTCGAGACTGTTCGCCTCCAAGGGTGCGTTAAGCGGCAGCGGTCCCTGGGGGGACATGAGCTGCGTGTGTCCGAAGAACATGGTCTCCCGGCTGTCATCGTCCGTCCCGTCAGGTTTTATGGGGACCAGCTTCCGGATGGAAGCCACGTTGAGGTCGGTAATCGAATCTTCACGGTACAGGTTGTTGCTGTCAACCGTGAAGTCCATTTGTTCTTGCCCGGTATCACTCATTGGTTGTCTCCATGTGTTTGGGCTACAGTATTTTTTCTCGTTCCCAGGCTCCGCCTGGGAATGCACTACTCAGCAGGCTCTGCCTGCCACCTTATTGCGCCTCCGTTGCCATCTCGATGACGTTGCCTATCCTGAATCCTTAGGAGGCAGAGCCTTACGCAGAAGCCGTCCCCGGGCAGGGCCAGGGGACGAGTGAGAGAGCGAGCCGCGAGTGCGGTCCGACCGGTTCCTTTCTGTTGAACATGGATGGATCATACTAAGCTAATAGGTACGTCCCCCGCTCTTCTGGGGTGAGTATACCCTGAGGCCGGGCGTTATTCCAGTAAATCCCCAATCATTTCCCCGTCTGTGTCCAGGAAACAACGTCGATCAGGCCACCTATCCCGTCATTCCAAAAGGCGGAGCCGAACGAGCACACCGTCCCCAGGCAGGGCCCGGGGTCGAGGCAAAAAAAGATCGGGCGGCTTGGCCCGCCCGATCCTATCTTTATGCCGACAGCCGGCAGGCAGCAGGCGCTGTCCTACGGAGCTCAGTGGTTGTTATTGATCGTTACCGCTCTTGGTGCGGACCGGTGGTTATTGGTGATCGTCACAAAACGTGGCGCCGGGCGGTGATTGTTGTTGATTGTTACCGCTCTTGGCGCCGAGTGGTGGTTATTATTGATCGTCACGAAACGCGGCGCCGGGCGGTGATTGTTGTTGATCGTTACCGCTCTTGGTGTCGAGTGGTGGTTATTGGTGATCGTTACGGCCTTGGTCGCCGGGCGATGGTTGTTGTTGATGGTCACAGCCCTCGGCTTCCGTTGGCCAAGCAAACCCCTAAGAGGACTGTTGAAAAGCTGCCGAGACGGTGCAATGGTATTCTGGTGCACACGGTCATGTCCACCAATCCTGTGCATGCTCGGCATCCGTCGCACCCCTTGAGCTTGAGCAGCAGTCACAGCGATTGCCAACGTAATCAGAGTTGTCCAAAAGCGTCCCATTCCGTCCTTCCTTTCTGCAAGCTGGCAAGTTTATTAGCAAACCACTATCCGAAGGAGCAACTTGTGTGCCAAAGATATGAGTGGGCGCGCAACACGTCTTTACTTGTGTAATATCAGCCCGTTACAACCCGGCATATCTTTTGGCTGGCAGGTGAGATATAGGCGGGAGGGAGCATGAGAGTAAAGTTATCTTGCATTCTCTGTGTCCAGGGACACGATGTCTGCGCTTCGCGCCTTGGGTCATGTCCCCGCAGGTTGTCTCACTCCAGGAAATCCCAGATCACCCCGCCATCCGCGTCCTTCGGGATGGGGATGCCGAAGGCGTGGGCAAGCGTCGGGGCGAAGTAATTGATCCAGACGTCGCGCTCCTTGCGGTAGCCGGACTTGAAGCCGGGACCATTCATAATAATGAAAGGATCGGGGGAGTGGGTGCCGGAGTTGTGGCGAGGCCATTCCCACGTACCGATGTCCATGCCGGGGTGCTGCCGCTCGAACTCCTCCTTCGTGATCGCGTCCTTCGGCGGCTCCTCCTCGGACCAGATGAACACGTCCCCCGCGTGCCCGCCGCCGATGCCGACCATGCCCGCGTCCTCCCGGCGGCAGACGAGGTTCGCCATGTGCCGGCCCGTGTGCGGGTCCCGCGCGTCGAGAACCGCGTCGATGATCTGCTGCCGCACCTCCTCATACTCCTCCCCCGGCTCGACGATCCCGTCCGGGTCGCGGCCCTTCAGGTTCACCCAAACGTAATGCTGCGAGGCCCAGGCCTTCGTCTGGCTCCAATCGACCCCGCCGCCGGGGGCGGTGGTGATCAGCCCCGCCTGCTCCAGGATCGGCCGCAGGTTCATGTGTCCCGCCTCGCCGGGCAGGACCATCTTCCCGCCGTGGTCGGACATGACCGCGACGATGGCATCGCCACCGGCCGCCTCCATCGCCGTGCGGACCAGGTCGTCGCCCCGGCCCATGACCTTGCCCCAGAAGTCCCAGCCCTCGTCGTGGCGCTTGGGGTCGTAGAGGGGGTGGCGCTCGTCGATCATGAACGCGCCGAAGTGGTAGCAGAAGTCCGGCGGGTGCCACTTCTGGATGAAGAGGTCCCAGTCCTCGCCGCCGAGGATCGCCTCCATCGCCTTGCAGTACCAATCGACGGTGAAGTCCACCTCCTCGGTGAAGGTCCACACGTCCGCCGCGCCGCTGTTGATGCTCTGCTGGCGGCAGGTGTTGGGGTAGTAGGCCCCACACTCATCGAGCAGCTTCGGCTCGAGGTCCGCCGGGTGGGCGAATCCGCTGACCGGGAAAATCTGGTGCAAGTAGATGTGCACGTCCTTGCCGTCAGGGGAGAGGCGGAAGACCTTCGGGCGCGTGGCCGCACGGACGATGCCCCGGTCCGTCTCGAAGTCATTGACCAGGCAGTCGCCCCACGTCGGCGTGCCCGAGAAGGCCACCTCGCCCAGCTTGGCGTTGGGGTCCTTTCTTCCGAAGAAGATGACCTTGTTGTAGGCCGACCCGCCGTCGGCGACGATCAATGCCCACAGGGAGCTGACCTGCTCCGGCCCGTTCGCCGGCCACGGCTCGACGGGCAGCTCGACCTCAAGAGGGGGAGCTTGCGGGGACGATTGAATTCCGGGGACACGAAGTCGAGCCTTCGGCTCTTGGTTCATGTCCCCGCAATTCCAGCCTTTGGCCGGTTTTGGCTCGATCTTGGTCACCATGCGGGAGAGGCCGGGGGCGAGATCGGCGTAGGGGCCTTCGGTCTTGTAGCCGTGCATCTCGTTCAGGGCGAAGGGCGACTGCCCCGGCGCGCCGTCGCCGCCGACGTGGATGACGTTGTTGCAGTTGATCGGCCGCGACTGGGGGTAGTCGAAGATGACGCTGCGCTTGCCCCCGCGCGCGGCGGCGTTCCATATCTGCTCGGCCTTGCAGAGCTCCGACGGGAAGCCGCGGGTCATGCGGTTCAGCGGCTGGCCCACGACGTGCGTGCCCATGTTCACTCCGGTGACGGCGGGCGATGCGCCCGTGCTCAGCACGGCCCAGTTCGTCCCCGTCTCCACGGGGCAGAACGACCGTCCCTGCGCATAGCACCCCGTCTCGATCAATTTCTTGATCGTGGGGCAATACCCCCGCTCGATCATCTGATCGAGCACGCGAAGCGAGATGGAGTCGATGCCGACGATGATGAGTTTGGTTGGGTTGGGCATGGGTTGTCTCTCCTTTCAGTTTTTGTCGGTCGGTCTATGTGGTTCTAAAGTAAACCACGAAGGACACGAAGTTCACGAAGGAAAGAGGCAGAGCCGAACAAAGGCAACGTCCCCAGGCAGAGCCCGGGGACGAGGGACTTCATTGACTGTGCTACTCAGCTAAACTGATGCCTTTATCATGTCAGTCTTCCCGGTATCGCTCTTGTCTTGAGCCATTCCCCCACCCACCCTCGTTCCGAGGCTCTGCCTCGGAACGCGCTATCCGGCAGGCTCTGCCTGCCACCTTGTTGCCGTTCGATTACCACCTCGATCAGGCCGGCCATGGCCGCGTGATCCCCTCCTCTCACCTTCGTGTTCTTCGTGCCCTTCGTGGTTCTCTCCCTCCCCCAATCCAAAATCCACAATCCGCAATCGCGAATCCATTGGTGGGGCAAGCCCCACCCTACATTCTGCGCAGTCTCAGGCGACCGGCGCGGCAGACGGCGATCAATGGCGGCGACCAGTCGATCTGTGCGTCCAGGAGCTCCTGCAAGTCGGCGATGACGAGATTCGGAGGCCGCCCGCCGGGGCGGAGGTAGAGGATGCCGGTGAGAGGCTCGTTCCGGTAAATCGCGAGCGTGCCGAAATCCGAGTCGTGGGTGAGGACGAATCGTCGTTGAGCGTGTGCTTTCGCGAGAATCTGGCTGTCGGTCAGGCCGCCCCAGCCCTCCTCTTCGGCCGAGATCACGTCGATGCCGCGTTCGCGGAGAAACCGTATGGTGGGCGCGGCAATGTTCACATCCGCAACCAGCGGCGGAAGCACGATTACTCGGCCCCCTTCTTGGACGCGATATCGATCACCACATCATTGTGAAGGGCTTCGGCGGCGTATCGGAGTACTTCTTTGATGTCATCCACCGTCAGGCTGGGGTGGGCTTCCAGGATTTGCTCATGGGTCATTCCATGGGAGAGCAATCCCAAGATGTGTTCGACGCTGAGGCGCGTGCCTTTAACCACGGGTTTCCCGCCGAGGATTTCCGGATCGGAGAGAATACGGGTCATGGTCATCATCCTTTGCGCTCAGAATTCGGGCCAGAACGCCATTCTCATCTTACCACATTTCCCGGTATTGTCAACCGCGCCGGGTTCATTTCGCGTTCGTGAACACAAACTCACCGTCACCGCCTGGGGGAGCTGCTTGTCGAAACGGAGGTGGACGTTGCGGAAGGTTTTCTTCTTGGGGACGGGGCCGATCTTCAGGGACCAGACGCCGCTCTTGCCGCCGGTGGGGACGGTCAGCGTCAGACTGTGCACGAGCGGGTCGGTGGCCTCGTCCTTGACAACGGTCCCGTCGGGGGCGGAGACGGCGAGCTGTGCGTTGCCGCGACCGTACTTGCACCATGTCGCGATGCCGAACTCCTTCAGCCCCTCCGGCACGGAGAAGTAGAGCGTGGCCTTTGGCGCACCGATCTCAAACCGCCCGCGACTCTTCAGCGACGCCGCGCTGCCCGGCCACAGCGCAAAGGGGACCGTGGTGCTGACCACCACGCAGCGGCCGTAGTGCCCGGGGGTGATGACGATGGTGTAGAGACCCGCCTTCGGGGCCTTGAACTTGACGGTTGTCTTCTCGCCGGGCACTAACTTGCCGTCGGAGATGACGTTTTTCTCCGAGTCAATGACCGAATAGGAAACGCCCCACACGTACTTCGACTTGCTCTTGTAGGTGTCGAGCGTGACGGCCGCCTCCTCGCCCTCGGCGAGGCACATCATCAGATACTGCGACTCCACCAGCCACACGGGATCGACCTTCATCTCCTTGCCGCGCTCGACCGTGCTCTTGTCGGTGAGCTTGGGCGGCTTGAACTTGTGGATGTCATTGCCCGTGTGTCGGTACTGCACCGGTTCCTCAACAAACTTGAGATCGGTCTGGTAGTTTGCGTCGGCGCAGAGCTTGTCGAGCTCGGCGTTGGCGCGCTGGATCTCGCGCTTGTAGTCGTCAGGCGTGCCGGAGGCGAGGTAGTAGTCGCCGCTCTGCCGGTCCTCCGGGATGCAGAGGGTATGAACGGTGAAGAGCCAATAGCCGAAGCACTTCTTCGAGATATCGAACATGTTCTTCGCCAGGTTGTCCGAGGTGTAGCACCGCAGCAGCATCCCGGCGCAGTAGTAGCAATGGATTTCCTTCTCGTCCATCTCCTTCCGCCAGTCGTCGGCGATCTTCTCCGCTCCACCGCCGCCGTAGGTGGTCGTGGCCCAGAGGATCATGGGATGGTCGGGCGAGCCGAGGCCCTGGGCCGTGCCGACGAGCATCCAGTTGTGCGCGATGGGGTAGAAGCCGAGGAAGAAATCCTTCCGCACCTTCTCCACTTCCTCGCGCATCTTCGCGGCGATGGCGCGGACCTGTTTCTGCAGGAAGGGCTGGTATTCCTTTACGATATCGATGCCCTTGTCCTTGAGATATTTCTTGCGGTCGGCGAAGGCGACGTCCTTTGTCACATCGTCCAGGCCCTTGTGCCTGAGGAACCCGCCGAAGCAGTGGTCGCAGTAGCAGGCGTCGGTGTAGTAGATCTGCCCGCCCTTGCCGGAGTTGGCGTAGAGCTCGAAGTCGATGAGGATGCCGGAGATTTCGCGCTCGGCGGTGAGACCCTGCCTGGCCAGGGCTACCGCCGGTTCGATCATCTGCTTCTGCCAGAAGCGCTCGTCGCACGGGCAGGGCACGACGCTCTCGTAGCCGTTGCCGAAGACGGCCCTGCGGACGCCGAGTTTTTCCGCATAGCCCGAGAAGCCGAGGACGCCGAAGAGGTGCATCCCGGGGACCTTCTTGGCCTCGAGTGCCCACTCATCGAACTTCTCGCTCGCATGGGTGATGAGGGCGTTCATGCCGAGGTCGCGGAAGACCTTCAGCTTGTCCGGCCCGTCGCCGTGGTAGATCCACCCGGCGCGGATTTTTTCCTTCGAGATCCAGTCGTCGTTCGCCTGCTGTCCGAAGACGGGGGCCACACAGACAGCAAGAAGAACCACGCAGCACGCCACGCTCGTCCGAAATCGCTTCATCCGTCTTCCTCCCTTTTTTCCTCATTTGGCCAAATGGTTACGCTTGCGTGAACGGGGGTTCTATTGTTTTCGGGGATGGCTCTTGAAGAAATCCCAGATCACCTCACAGGCGTTGATGTCCCGGCAGGTCTTGCCGACGAAACGCACGGGAAGGTATTGGTACCCGCCGGGCCATGTGTGTCCGCCCCCGACGATGGCGTAGAGGATCACCTCGGTTCCATCCCTGCCTTTGCCATACACTTCGCGCCGTACGCGCGTGCCGTCCTGGGGGGCGGTGTCCGGAAGCCAGGTGACCGTTGGCTTCGGTTCGCATTGGTTGTGGGCCACCCAGTAGTGAACCGTGTCCATCACGGACAGGACGAGGCCGAGCCGCATGAGGGCGAACCGAAGCTCACCGCCTTCCCACGGCACGCAGGGGTCTTCGGTGTTTGCGATGAGGAGGACGGGGATCGGTTGCGCGGGCGGGGCGCGCTTCTCCAGGACCTTCGGCATGTTGCACGCGACGGGCGCGATGGCCGCAATCTTGTCCGACAGTTCGGAGGCAAGACGGAATGACATCAGTGCGCCGTTGGACATACCCGTTGCGTAGACTCTTTGCTTGTCCAGATTCAGGTCCCGGACCTGTTGGTCGATTAGTGCGGACAGGAAACCAACGTCATCGATCTTCTCGCGATGTGTTCGATACCGCACCTTCTCCCGCCCGTCATTCCAGTGGCGCTCGATGCCATCCGGATAGACCACGACGAATCCTTCCTTGTCCGACAGGGCATTGAATCCGCCCGTCGTCAGTCGCTCCATGTGCATCCCCGTTCCCCCGCCGCCATGCAGGGCGAGAACGAGAGGCGCGCGGTCTGCCTTCTTGAAGCCAGGTGGGATGTGGATCCGATAGGTTCGCGTCAAACCGCCATGGGGTATGGATCGCGTGTAGTGTCCGGGCACGGCGGGAGCGATGTCATCTGCTCGTGCGGACAGGATGCCCAACAAAACATACAGCACGGTTCGCACAGAAACGTCTGAGAGATTCAGTTGCACAACCAATGCCTCCCTACGCTGTCCAGTCTTGGGCCGCCGGCGCCACGCACGATTACACCACGACGCCAGCCAGACGTCAACGATCAAGTCTGTCCGGGTCCGAGTCGGAGAAGTATTGACAGCCGGCGCCAGAAGACGTATCTTGCCCGGCGTACCATTCTCTGGACTGCGCAAGCCCTGCTTGCACCTTGGTATCGGGGAGCCGTGCTCCCCGATGGGCTGCGCAACAACCTTGCGGAACGGGGAGATGGTCCAGACGCGGAGAGCCCGTGCGCCGGACGACCGGGAAGCATG
>JAADGH010000074.1:33914-34134 GCA_013152475.1 Planctomycetota bacterium | reverse complement strand
CGGACCATGTGGCCCAGGCGCAGAAGGCCGCCAAGGGCGAGCTCTCCGAGGGCGATTTGGAGAAGGTCGCCGGGGGGTATTCGTGCACGGGCACTATTCTAAAAGAGGGGTGCAAAATCATAACCTGGACTTGAGGAAAAGGCCCCGGCAGCACGCACTTGAGGGGACAGGCCTTGGACAGGGAGTGGGGTGAAGCCGTCGGTCTGTTCTCGATCTTCAA
>JAADGH010000074.1:33314-33901 GCA_013152475.1 Planctomycetota bacterium | reverse complement strand
CTTGGTGCCCCCGCCGCCCTATCGCCCGCAGGGGGTATATATCGGGAGGGAATGACAGTGTTTTTTGCGAAGGTGGCCGGCGGGACACATGTTCCGTGCCCGTTGGATTGGTCGTAGAACATGTCGGAACGATACGCAAAACTCAAAAAGGATCGACTGCTGCGGGGATGGACCGACGCCCCCCAGGCCGTGGTCAACTGGAGGAGCGGGGAACAATACCGGTTGAGCAAGAAGGGCCTCTATGTGGCCCGGGCCTGCGACGGGACGACCGATTTCAACTCCGTTGCCTTCCTGCCTGTCCACCGCGCCTTTCTGGACAAGCTGATTGCGGAAGGGATTGCGGAGGAGTGTAGGCGTGGCGACTCGATAGATGCCTGCCAGCTCTACCGAAAGGCGGAGAATCCCCACCTGAACGGGCTTCAGTGGTCGGTCACCGGCCTGTGCAATCTCAACTGCCGTCACTGCTACATGGAGGCGCCCTCGGGACGATACGGCGAGCCATCCTTCGAAGAAGTGATCCGCCTGATCGAGCAGTTCGAGTGCGCGAACGTGCACCAGGTCTCGCTGACCGGGGGCGAGCCCTTCGT
>JAADGH010000074.1:0-33260 GCA_013152475.1 Planctomycetota bacterium | reverse complement strand
TGCGTCAGCCGAATCTATACGAACGGCTTGCTTATCACAGAGAAACTCCTGGACGGAATCAAAAGAGTCGGGTTTGCGCCGAGTTTTCAGATCAGTTTTGACGGGTGTGGTGCGCACGATTATATGCGAGGCATGGAGGGCATAGAAAAGGATGTCATCGAGGCAATTCGCAAGGTCCGGGCAGCCGATTTTGAGGTCTCCGTGGCGACATCCGTTGACCAAGTGAGCAGGGACTGTCTGGCCGAGACGTACGAACTGCTGACAAAATTGGACATCCAGTTCTGGCGCCTCGGGCAGCCTCAAGAAAGAGGGAACTGGCGAGGGGCGACGTCGGTCCTGTCGCTCGAGGATGAGGCGGAGGTGTATGCGCCGCTGTTCCGCCGGTGGATCAAGGATGGCAAACCGCTTTCGGTCCAGTTCGGAGGGTTCTTTCTGGGCGCGGGACGCGACGTTCCCGTTCAGGATTGGGAGTCCCGGATGCGGCACACACCCCAGAGCTACGATTGCGGCGCATGTCGGGAGAGCCCGTGTCTCCTGCCCGACGGCACGCTGTTGCCCTGTCCCGGCTACACGGACCTGGCCCTGCAGGACCGCATGCCGAATATCCTGCGAGACGGACTGCCGGCGGCATTGAGGCAGCCCCTTTTCCGATCAATCGTCGATAGAAAAAAAGGCGACCTGTTTGCCGAGAACCCGGAGTGCGCAACGTGCGAGTGGTTCGCGGACTGCGGGATGGGCTGCAGGGCGATCGCGTTTGCCGAAACGAAGAACCTGATGGCAAAGGACCCCGTGTCTTGTGAACTGCGCCGAAGGGGGTACAAGCAGCGGTTCGACGAATGGGCAGCGGCGTGCGTGGAGGGGTAACACATTCGTGTTCACAAGACGGCGCCTTGCCTCTCTCCTCGCCTGTCTCCTGGCCATGACTTGCGCCCATGCAGGCGAGAAAAGTGAAAGGCCCTCGTGGCCCCAGTTCCACGGGCCGAATCGTGACAACATCTCCACCGAAACAGGCCTGCTCAAAAAATGGCCCGATAGCGGACCGCCGCTCGTCTGGAAGTACGGCGAGTGCGGCGAGGGTTTCGCGTGCGTCTCCATCGCCGACGGCATGATCTTCACGTCCGGCGACTTCGAGGATCAGGAGATGATCCTCGCCCTGAGCATGGACGGCGAGCTCCTGTGGAAGTCCCCCAACGGCCCGTGCTGGGACGGTCCCTACCCCGGCTCCCGCGCTACACCTACCTACGACAAGGGCGTCCTCTACCACCTCAGCTCGACGGGCCGACTCGCTGCCTTTGACGCGAAGGAGGGCAAG
Source organism: Planctomycetota bacterium (assembly GCA_013152475.1). Taxonomy (GTDB): domain Bacteria; phylum Planctomycetota; class Brocadiia; order JAADGH01; family JAADGH01; genus JAADGH01. Next base: position 31,948 of record JAADGH010000074.1, on the reverse strand, counting down.
GAAAAATGGGCCGTTGACCTCCCGTTCACCTTCGGCGCACGGCACGGCACGTGGGCCTTTGCCGAGAACGTCATCGTCGAGGGAGATCGCGTCTTCTGCGTGCCCGGCGGCAGCAAAGGCTTCGTCGTGGCGCTGAAGAAACGCAACGGCAAGCCGGCGTGGGTGAATACCGACCTCGACGAACGCGCCGGCTACTGCTCGCCCATCATCGTGAAGTACAAGGGCGCCCGGCAGCTTATCACCCTCACGCAGAAGTCGGTCATCGGCGTGGACATCAAGCGGGGCCGGCTGCTGTGGGTGCATCCCCATGTGACGCCCATGGATCAGAACGTCACCCAGCCGATCTTTCACCGCGGGTATGTGTTCGTCACCAGCGCCCACTTGGCCGGCGGGGAGGTGCTGAAGCTCGGCCGCGGGCGGAAGGGCGTGACCGAAGTATGGAGCGACAAGGACCTCGACAACTGTCACGGCGGGGTCATCCTTCTCGATGGCCGCCTCTACGGCAGCGCGTGCAAGGCGGGCGGGAAGGCCTTTTTCTGCGTCGACTTTCAGACCGGGAAGATCATCCAGACCGATAAGAAGATCGAGAAACTCTCCCTCACCTGCGCGGAGGGCATGCTCTACGGCATCGGGCAGAAGGGCACGGTGTACCTCCTGGCGACCAGCCCCGATGGCTTCGATCTCGTCAGCCAGTTCCGGCTTCCCAGAGAAAACCGGGGATACAGCTTTGCTCACCCCGTCGTCTGCGGCGGCCGGCTCTACCTCCGCTACCACAAAAACCTCTACGTCTACAACATCCGCGACGAGACGAAGCAGTAATGAACCCGGCGGGAAGGGATCGGGATGAACTCACCGAACCTGTCAAACCGCATTGCGCGAGAAGGGGAAGCGTACATGGGAGAGGAGTGACCGGCGAGAGCGTGGCAAAATGCGCTGAGATTTTCCACGGATTTCCCTTGAGTTGGTCCCCCCAAAGACCTATCCTGCCTTGCCGCATTTGGGCTGGAGATTCGCGAAACAGTTGTTTTCAAAAACAGGAGTTGGAAAATGAAGAAGGGAATTTGCCTGGGGTGCGTGCCGGGGAAGTCGGTGGAGGAGAAGATGAAGCTGGCGAAGGACGCCGGCTATGACGGCGTCGAGATCCCAACCTTCCCCACGATCGAGGAAGCGGAGCAGGCGAAGGCGATCGCCGACGCCGTGGGCCTGGAGATCCACAGCGTCATGGGCGGAATCCACTGGCAAAAGCCGCTGTCGAGTCCGAACAAAAAGACGCGGCAGGGGGGGATCGACGGGATCAGGCACGCCATCGACGTGGCGGCGGTCGCCGGCGCGGCTACGGTGCTGCTGGTGCCGGGCGTCGTGAACGATGAGACAACGTATGAATATGCGATAAAGGAGGCGGCGAAGTCGATTCGCAAGCTGCTGCCTCGGGCGAAGAAGCAGAAAATCGTGATTGCGATTGAGAATGTTTGGAACAAATTTCTCCTAAGCCCGATCGAGATGAAAAAATTCGTCGATCAGTTCAAAACAAAGTGGGTGCAGGCGTATTTCGATGTGGGGAACATCCTGCTCTATGGCTACCCGCAGCAATGGATACTGAGCCTCGGGAAGCGGATCAAGAAGATCCACGTGAAGGACTTCCAGGTGGGGCCGAAGCAGTTCGTGCACCTGCTGCAGGGCGACGTGCCGTGGCCGGAGGTGATGAAGGCGCTGCGGAAGATCAGATATAAGGACTACATCACGGTCGAACTGCCGCCGTACAAAGACAACCCGAAGAAGATGCCGTATGACATGAGCGAGGCGCTGGACAAGATCTTCGCGATGTAGCGAACCGAAAAAACCGAGGGCGCAGCAGGGGGTCACGCCTGCGCGCCCTCGATTCAGGTACAGGAAAAATCCCCTCTAATCCCGAGTTGCATAGCCCGTTGCCAAGTGCCAACAGCCGTGAATTGGGGGGATTCACCGCCGCAATGGAAAGAGGGGATTTTCCCGAAACCTGAACCTTTTTCCTGCCCCGCCGCCCCTTATGTTCTGAATTGCACGCAAGCAGTGTGCCAAAACGAAGCATGAATGTCGCTTTTTTGTAAATGGCCGCGATAGGCCCTGTGGCGCATGAATTCGGGGTGGTGAGTTCTGCGGCGCGATTCTCGTTCATGCCGGAAAGGGCCTGACTTGAATGGTAACGTTATACCGCCGGTGTGAACCCCCTTCATTGAGGCGCGCAAGTCATACTTGCCGCCCGCGGCCCGAAAAGGGCTTGAAATAGACTCGGAGCGCTGCTATGATTAGCCGCACTGCCCGGGCAACAGCACGGTTTCCTCCTTGATCGAATTGGAACGTACCGCATGGCGAATTTCTACAAGGACAATGAAGATATACGATTTCACCTCCATAGCATGGACCTGACCGAAATCGTGGGATACTACGAGGACGGCATGTCTCAGAATGTGGAGTATCCCTACACCCCGGAGAGCGTCGCCGACGCCGTCGACAGCTACGAGCGGGTCCTGTCCATAGTGGGGGAGTTGGCAGGCGATTTCATCGCGCCACGGGCCCAGTCGGTCGATCGCGAGGGGAACGTGCTGGAGAACGGTCGCGTGACCTATGCCAAGGGCATCGCCGAGTCCCTCGAAATGCTCTCCAAGGCCGACCTGATGGGATTCACGCTCCCGCGCCAATACGGCGGCCTTAACTTCCCGAACGTGATCTACACCATGGCCATTGAGATGGTCTCGCGGGCCGATGCGAGCCTGATGAATATCTTCGGCCTCCAGGGCATTGCTGAGACGGTGAACGCCTTCGCCGCCGACGATCTCAAAGAGAAGTATCTGCCCCGCTTCTGCACCGGCAAGATAACCGGCGCCATGGCCCTTACCGAACCCGACGCCGGCAGCGATCTGCAGAACGTCAAACTGAAGGCCACGGAGACGGGCAACGGCATCTGGCTGCTGAACGGCGTAAAGCGCTTTATCACAAACGGCTGCGGGGAGGTCCTCCTCGTCCTTGCCCGGTCCGAACCGGACCGCGAGGGAGGCATGGGGCTGAGCATCTTCCTCTGTGAGCGCAGCGACAAGGTACGGGTGCGCCGGCTGGAGGACAAGCTGGGCATCCACGGCTCACCGACGTGCGAACTGCAGTTCAACGACGCACCGGCGCGGATCGTGGGCGAGCGCCAGCGGGGCCTCATCTACGGCATGGCCCTGATGAACGGAGCGCGCATCGGCATCGCGGCCCAGGCCCTTGGAATCGCCCAGGCAGCCTTCAATGAGGCCCGGGCCTATGCCCACACCCGCCGGCAGTTCGGCAAACGGATCGAGCGGATTCCCGCCGTGGCCGACCTGCTCACCGAAATGCGCGTGACCATCGAGGCGGCCCGGACCCTGACGTACGAAGGCTCGCGGGTGGTGGACCTGGAGATCGGCATGCACCGGCGCAACGAGTCGGGCCGGGTGACCGACGCGGCGGAGAGGAAGGCCCTGAAGAGCTCTCTGCGGACCACGAAACGTCTCGCGTCGCTGCTGACACCCATGGCGAAATACTACAGCACGGAGATGTGCAACAAGGTCGCCTCCGACGCGATCCAGGTGCTGGGCGGCAGCGGATACATGCGCGACTATCCCGTGGAGCGCCACTTCCGCGACGCCCGGATCACGAACATCTACGAGGGAACGAGCCAGCTTCAGGTGGTGGCCGCCGTGGGTGGCGTGGTGAGCGGGGTGGCCGAAAAACGCTTCGCCGAGCTGGGCGAGAAAAAGTACGAACGTCCTCTGGGCGGCCTGGCCGGGAAGCTGGAGCGCGCTCGGAAATGGCTGGCATCGGCGGCGGAGCGCGCCAAGGCGGGGGGGCTGGAGTATACCGACCTGTGCGCGCGCAAATTGGTGGATATGGCCACGGACATCATGATCGGATACCTGTTTCTCCAGGCGGCGGAGCGCTCGAAGCGGAAGGCCATCATCGCAAAACGCTTCATCGGGCAGCTCTTGCCGCGCGCAAAGATGTACCACGATCAGATTCGCACCGGAGATCGTTCTTCTTTGAAGGACTTCGGCGCGATTGTCGGGCCTCCGAGGGAGGTCTCCTGAAAACCATAGGACAACGAAACACCCGATGAGCCCAAACGTTCTCGGCGACGCGATCTTCATCAAATCGAAGAAGCGGTTCGTGGTGGTGGCGCGGTTCGTGCTGTTCGCCGTCCTATGCGCCATGACGTTTTTCGCCGGCAAGACCGCACCCACGGGCGGCGCGGTCATTGTCGGCGTTCTCGCCTTTCTCTTCATCAGCAACATATACCTTGCGTTCCGGCCGCCGGGCAAGTTCGAGTTGAAGCAGATGTCCTATCTGCTTTTCGTCCTGGACACGGCTGCGGTGACGCTCTTCATCCTCTCCATGCCGGAAGGGGGGAAAGAACTCTATCTCGTCTACTTCCTTGCCATCTTCGTCTCGGCGCTTGCCAAGAGCGCAACGGCGGCGGGGGCCACGTGCGTCCTTGCCGCAAGCATCTACGCCGTTCTGACGGCGATGAACCGGACGGGGGTCGCCATCTGGTCGAGCGAGTTTGCCATTCGCACGGTCTTCTTCTTCATCACGGCCATGTTCATCGGCTACCTGGCCGAGGAGGCGCGGCGCGAGCGCGAGGCCCGCGTCCAGACGGCGACGTCCCTGCGCGTGGCCGAGCGCCTCGTGGCGTTGTTCGATGTGAGCCAGCGCATGGTCTCCTCCCTCGACGTGAAGAAGCTGCAGAAGCACATCATGTCGGCCGCGCTGGAGATACTGGCGGCCGACAGCGGGTCGCTGATGCTCGTCGACCCGGAGACACACGAGCTGCGCATCGAGGCCAGCGTCGGCATCGAATCCGATGTCGTTCAGAAGCAAAGTGTAAAGATGGGAGAGGGCATTGCCGGGTGGGTGGCGCAGAAGGGAGAGGCCGTCCTCCTGATCGGCGGTCTCGATGCGGACGAGCGGTTCAAACATTTGAAATCGAAGCCGGGCATCGGCTCGGCGGTCTGCGCGCCCATCAAGATCGATGACCGCATCCTTGGCGTCGTCAATATGAACAAGGCCGAGAAGGCGACGCCCTTTTCCGACGAGGACCTGAAGCTTCTGGTCACCCTGGCGAACAACGCGGCCATCTCCCTGGAGAAGGCGCGGCTCTACCAGGACCTTGAGATGGCCTACGAGACGCTCAAGGAGACGCGCGACGAGCTCAGCACGTTGTTCGAGAATGCGAACGACGCCATCGTGGTCTTTTCCGTCGAAAACGGGCGAATCCTGAAGGTCAATCATGAGGCGGTGCGCCTGAGCGGCTTCAAACGCGAGGAGCTGCTTGACATGAGCGTCTCGGACCTGTCGCCCAATTCCCACCACGAGGCAATGGGCGCGCTCATCCTCCACACCCGCGAGATCGGGAGGGGGAGCCTGGACGATTGCCTGCTCCGGCGGAAGGACGGCGCCGTGATCTCGGTTCGGATCAGCGCCAGCCTGACGGGCCTGGGCCAACGGGAGGTGATTCAGCTCTTCATCGGCGACATTTCCGAGCGGAAGCAGCTCCAGGACCAGCTCCTCCGGTCGGAGCGTATGCGCGCCCTGGGCGAGTTGGCCGGCGGTGTGGCCCACGACTTCAACAACATCATCGCCGCCATCCTGGGATACGCCGAACGCATGCGCCGAAAGACCCGGGACCCCGATGATGACCGCGCCCTCAGCATCATTGAAAAGAGCGCCCGCGACGGCGCGCAGATCGTACGGCGAATCCAGGACATGACGCGGCTCCGGACGGACCGGTACTTCGTCGATGTTTCCCTGAACGATCTCCTGGAGGATGTCGTCGCCATCACCAGCACCCGGTGGCTTGACCAGGCACAGCGGCAGGGCATCAAGATCGAGGTCGATGAGCAATACGGGACCACGGGCGTCGTGCAGGGGGACGAAGCCGAACTGCGCGAGGCCTTCACGAATATCATCCTGAACGCCGTAGACGCCCTGCCCGAAGGGGGGAAGATTCGGATCGAAACGGGCCACCGCGACAATATGGCCTATGTCAAGATCGCCGACAACGGCGTGGGAATGACCCCCGAGGTCCAGAAAAAGGTCTTCGACCCCCTCTTCACCACCAAGGGTGGACAGGGAAATGGACTCGGCATGAGCGTGTCCTACGGCATCATCACCCGGCATGGCGGGCGCGTTTCCGTCGACAGCCAGCCCGGCAAGGGGACGACGTTCACAGCGGAGTTCCCCATCATGGCCAGCCAACCCCCAACCCTCAAAGTCGCCACCGCCGCGCCGCCCGCAAAAAGCCTCCACACACTCGTGATTGATGACGACGTCCGCGTTTGTGGGGCCCTGTGCGATATCCTGCGCGACGCAAAGCACTCCGTCGCCGCTGCCGCCAGCGGCGAGGAGGGGATCAGACTCATGGAGGAAGAGTCCTTTGACGTCGTGTTCACCGATCTCGGCATGCCGGGCATGTCCGGCTGGGAGGTCGCCCGGGCGATCAAGAGCATCGCCCCGAAAAGCCGCGTGGTCCTGGTGACGGGATGGGGCGTGCAGTTGGACTCCGACGACGTGCAGATGTCCGCCGTTGACTACGTACTGACGAAGCCCTTCACCTTCGAGGACGTGCAGTTGGCCATCGCCGAGGCGTTCAATCCCTCGGGACCGGGGCCTCAGAGAGACCTCACCTGATCGCCTGACGTCTCGGTTACCCGGATGACCACCATTGTCAGATCATCCCGTTGCTCCGCGCCATCGCGGAATGCCTTGAGCGCCGCGCTGACGGCCTCGACGATCTCCTGCGCCGGCTCCTCCGAGTGCAGGAACACCTGCTCGCGAAGGCTGTCCCGCCCGAAGCGCTCCCCACGGCCATTCGGCATCTCCGATGCGCCGTCGGTGGCCAGGAGGATCACGTCCCCCGCATGGAGCTGCACGGTGGGGCCGGCCTCAAACTTCGCTTGCGGATCGATGCCCAGCGGCACTCCGGTGGTGTTCAGGTCCACCGTGCGATTCGCCTCGCGGTTCAGGACCATCGGTGGATTATGCCCCGCACTGACGTACCGCAGCAGCCTCGTCTCCGGATCGATCTCGGCAATGAACAGGGTCACAAACCGGCCGTGGATGAGGTCCGCACACAACTGCGAATTGACGATACACAAGGCCCGCGAGATGTCCTTCACCGTGAGGAGCGCCGCGCGAACAAGCGCGCGCGTCTGCGACATGATGAGCGCCGGCCCGATGCCGTGGCTCGCCACATCCGCCAGGACCACCAGGAGCTTGCCATCCTCCGTGGCAAGGAAGTCGTAGTAGTCGCCCCCCGTCTCCTCCGCCGGCAGGCTCCATCCCGCCACGTCCAGGCCGGGTAACTCCGGGTTCCGCTTCGGCAGGTGGGAGCGCTGTATGTCACGGGCGATCCGCAGGGCCTGCTCGATGCGCTGCTTCTCCGTCAGCCCCTCGATCATGGAGTTCATCCGCCGAGCCAGCCGCCCGAACTCATCCTGCTTCCGGTCGTCGGCGCGCAGATTCAGGTTTCCCGCACCCACGCGGTCCGCCACCTCGCCGATCCGGCGAATCGGCCGGACGATTACCACCTCGATAAACCCAACGATCAGGATGCACACTAACAGCATTGTCCCCGATGCCGCCAGGACCGAAAACATCTTCCCCCGCGTGATCCGCTCCCGCACCTGGTCCAGAGACACCGACACCGCGATGACCGCGCGCACGCGGTCCGCGTTTCCATGGCACCGCCGACACTCGTTACCGTTGAAGATCGGCTTGAGCAGTGTCAGGTAGAAATGCTCGTTGTTCTCTTCGATGGCCTCTCGCGGGCGGCCGGTGGCGAACACCTTTTGGACCTTCTCCTCGACGAACATCTTCTCGGGAAAGACCTCGTGGCCCTTCGGCCCGAATATCTTTAGATCCGTGACCTCCGGCAGGGAGTGGAACTGCTGGGCGAACGTGCGCACTGGTGCAATCCCCGCCACCTTCATCACCTCCTGGAGGCAGCGCGTGACGAGCGCGACCATGGTATCGGCCAGGACGTTCTGAAAATTTCCTGCGGCATGGGCGCTCGATAGGCCCGATGCGTTCATCGTCAGGGCCATCACGCCCAGATGCTCGACGGCCTTGTCATGGCAGGCCTGGCAGCGCTGTTTGTTCGTTATCGGCTGCAGATAGGTAAGCTGCCGCGCATTCGGCTTGTCGATCCCGTAGGCGAGCGAGCGTCCCAAGCCCAGAAGCTCCTCGCGCTCCTTTGCGCGCAGGGCGGGGAGGGTGCGACCGGAAAAGGTGCTGAACTTCGGCTTGCCCTCGGCATCGTAGACCGTAACCCGCTCGATGCCGGGCACCAGCATGAGGGAGCGGATGAAGTCCTTGGACACGGGGGCGAGGTCCGACAGCATCAGGCTCTCGTAGAAGCACAGAATCGTATCGCTGAGCAGGCCAAGCGACCGGCGCATCAGCTCGGCGCGGACAGGGGGGGTCGCCTCTTCCTGCTCGCGAATGCGGAAGGCGATCGAAAAAGCCCCGCGCATCTTGCGGTCCGCCCCATGGCAGCGGTGGCACGCCGGCTCGTTCAGGAGGGGCGCCGTGATGGCCGTCGCCTTCCCGTCCGCCATGTCAATCGTCACCGGCCTCCCCGATTCGAGCACGGCGGTTACGTTTTGATCCGCTGCCGCCAGCGCAGAGACCGATGCCGGATACCGGTAGGCCTCCCCGCCGCGTGCGTTGTAAATTTTGAGGTCGGCGATGCCCTCCACGGAACGGAGGTCCCGCACGTAGTCCCGGGCGCGGCAGACGTCGCCCGTGCGCATGATGCTGCTGATCCCCGCGCGCAGGGAGTCCGCCACCGTCTCGATCCGTGTGCGAACACCCGTCATGAGATCCTGTTCGTGGCGCAGGATGTTCACGTAGGTAAGAAGCCCCATCCCCCCGCTCAGAATGGCAATCACGAGGATCAGAAGCTTGATGTCGAGGGCGCGTGGTTTCATCGTCCGGTGCGCGTAGGTGACCGTAAAGAATCGCTTGCGACGCTCGGGCATGTCCCGCAATTACTTTCACCATACCCCAATCTGCGCAGCCAAGTCAAACAAAAACCAACCGGGCCCAGGAGATGCCACCCCCAGGGGAGAAAAAGACGTGTGCGATCCCACCGTGCTGTGGCAATACGCCCGAGAGCGAGAGGCTACCTTCTCGCCTCCCTCCCCATCCCGAGCCAGAACGCCAGCGCCGCCCCGAGGCCGATCAGGATCCAGGTCATCGACCGAAGCAGGTGGAGGTGCTGGAGAAAATACATGAGCGACTGATCGGCGATAAAGGGGAAGTACATCCACTCGAGGAACAGGCAAAGCGCGATCGTCGCGATGGCGCAGACGGTCCCAAGGAAGAAAGACTTCCGCCCCGAGGCCAACTCGCAACCAATCCCGATCAACCCGCCCGGCAGGACCATGGCATAGAACCCCTGACCCACCAGCCAGCCGAAGGCCCAATAGCTCAGCACACCGCCGGCCACGGCGCCGAGCAGGCCGCGCATGGCGCCCACGACTCGGCCGCCCGCAGGTTCGCCATCCCTCGGCAGGGAGGGAAGCTTCCTATCGTCATCCGCCATGTCTCGACCCCCGCAAGTATCATCATCATTCCCGTCCATTCTCTCGTTCTTTCAGAAAAATTTCACGCCTTTTTCCGGGCGGGAGGGAACAAATGGAACCGGAAAATGTCTTTTTTAATCCGACATAGAAATCCATACGCGATATGGTGGAGCGCGATGGGCCCTACGCAAGATGATGAAAACGTCCGCAACCCTCCCGGACGTTCCGAACCTCCGGAAGGGTAGGTGAAGCGTCCGATGTGAAACTACGCCTTCTCTTTCCGCGTGAAGCGCCAGTCCTCTAATTTCTTTCCGAGGTTCCAATACTCGAGTTGGAACGAGACGAGGGGATTGAAGGCGGAGGTGTCGAGGGTGCCGGACTCGGTGACCATTTCCTCGTCGATATGCACCTGCTGGATCTCGCCGAGGACGAGGTCGTGGCTGCCGCACCCCACGATGCCCCAGACGACGCATTCGTAGTTGACGGGGCACTCGGCGATGTACGGCGCGCTGATCCTCATGCTCTTGCCGGGCGTGAGTTTCGCTTCCGCGAATTTATCGACGTTGCGCCCGGACACGCAGCCACACCAGTCGGTGATCCATGTCTGGTCGGACGAGGGGATGTTGACGGCGAAGTCGCCGGTTTCCTTGATGAGCTCCAGGGAGTACTGGCCGCTGCCGATGGCGAGGCTGATGAGCAACGGCCCACCCGACGCAATGCCGCACGCGCCGATGGTGATGATGTTGGGCGGACGATCCCTGCCGACGCAGCTTGCGAGCACCGTCGTGGCCGGCAGGGGCCAGAGGTTGCGCCATGTGGCGCGGAGTGCCTTTTTGGCCATGATTTCTCCTCGTTGCGGCTCTTAGAGTCCCGCGACATCGAAGATCTTGTTCAGGTTGCCGATGGTCACCTTGGCGGCCTCGTCATCGGGCATCTCGCGCAGGGCCTGGCTGAAGGGCTCGGATGTGATCGGGCCGTCGCAGCCGATTTCGTTCAGGCAGCGGAGGAACGTGCCGATGTCGATGACGCCCGTCTCGCCGGGCAGGGCGCGCTGGTTGTCGATGTATTCGTCCATGCCGACGTCCTTGGGCGCGTCGTTGACGTGGACGTAGACGACCTGACTGCCCTTGAGCGCCTTGATGTCATCGGCCGTGCCGCCGGAGGTGTGCCAGTGCCAGGCGTCTAAGAGCAGGCCCATGTTCGGCGTGCCGATGGCGTCGCAGAGCTGGAGCATTCCGGGCATGTTCCAGACAAACTCATACTTTTTGCTGGCGCGAGAGGTCTTGGGGCCGACGAATTCGAGGCCGAAGAAGATGCCGTGATCGTTCAGGACCTTGGCGACCTCCCTCAAGCGCCGGGCATGGGTGTCGAAGTTTTCCTGGAAGGGCAACTCATCGGAGCCGGGCATGATCCAGGTTGCGCATCGGGTGCAGCCGCAGTCAGCGGCGAGCTTCACGGAGTCGGCGTAGCCCTGCATGGCCTGCTTGAAGGTGTCTTCATCTTTGCGAAAATCGGGACAGGGCACACCGCCGCCGATCTTCAGGCCGGCCTCGGCGTACATGGCCTTGACCTTCTCCGGGCCGAGCTGCTTTGCCGCGCCCATGTTGAGATCGAGGCCCTCGAAGCCGACGTCCTTGCAGAGCTTCAGGTTGGTCTTGAAGTCCGCCTTGATACCCACGGCGCCCGGGCTGAGATTCTTGAACATCCGTCGTCTCCTCTGCTGAACAGATCAAAGCGAATGAAAACGTGACACAGCCTAAGGCTCTACCAAACGAGATGGGGAAAAACAACCCCTTTTTGCGACGGGATGGGATGCGAAGAGAAAAGAGTGAGACCGTTGGATACGGCTACACATCCCCGCCGTGCAGGAGGACAGCAGGGCGGGGATGTGCGCCCCCCAACTCACCGCCTGAGCAGGCTCATGGCAGCGCGGCATTTTGGACACAGCACTTTGTAGGGAGATATCCCCTGATAGGGGGCGGTCGCCCCGCAACAGAGGCACACGAGCTTCTTTTTTGAATGGAAGCCTTGTGCCTTCCTGCGTTTCGCGCGGGCAAGCTGCCGCGTACGAGCGCCCCGTCTTCGTCCCTCAATTGGATCTGCGTAACCCGTGGTACGAGGATCGGATATAGTAAAATGGCTTCCTCGATACATTGCTCCTCCTTTGCCAAACTACGACCCTTGCGATGTGGAGGCATCAGAGGGATGTGCACAGCTCTCCTTTGCCCACTTTAATTATGCCCCATGAACGGAGATCTGTCAAGTGCTGCACATTATTAAAACCGTTTTACATAGACGAATAACGGGACTTGCACAAGTGTGCCAAATCAGTCCTCCGGACCTGGCATGACCGGGTTCCGCCAGTGCGCTACGAGCTCCACAAACCGCGACTCACCCGGCTTGAGCCGCAGTTTCATTGTCATCGGCTTGGCGGCCTGGCGTGCGACCGGCCGCGGCCCGAGCCAGGGACCGTACTCCTGGACGGAATACATCTTGCCCGGCAGCGGCGGCGGCATGACGGCGGTGAACTCGACGTCCTTTTCGGATATGTTCACGAATGCATAGCCATGCCCGAGTGTGCGGTTCTTCTTTCCGCAGATCGGTTCCTTGGCGAGAGGGGGGTACTGCCATGCGCTGTGCAAGACGGCGGGGAAGGCCATGTGCTCGGTCTTCTTCCTTGCACCGTTCCAGAACCCGATCTTCGTCTCGGGCACATCGAGTTTGATCGGGTGCAACATGCGGCCCAGCATCAGGTACTTCCGCGCCGGGCCGTCGAGAATCGCGGCGATGCCCTTGATGAACTTCATCTGGTCCGGATGGAGGTCCGGCGCATCGATATGGTTGGCCCACTCGGAGATCGCGGGCGTCTTGCCGCAGACGAAGGCGGCCGCGTGCATGTATTCGCTGAATCGCCGGCGCCGCTTGGCATCCGAGACCGGCGCGCCATGTCCCCCGTAGCCAAGGGCGTATTCATGGTAAAGGTAGGTGAACAGCGGCACGCCCCTTGCGCCGGGCGCGCTCCGGGGCCATCCGCGCTGGGCGCTGTCGCGGCTGTGATAGCTCGTCAGCGCCTGGATAAAATACTCCCCCGGCTCTTCGATGGACAGGGCATACTCCTTGTCCCGACGCTGGCCGTGCCAGAGGATGCTCTTATACATGTTATACATGGCGACGGTGTTGTAGTTCCCGCCGCCGGGTTTGTGCCGGTGGTTGTGGGCGTAGCAGATGGGCACGCCGCCGCCGACGGTCTCAATCTGTGTCATGGTGATCCCCAGCTTCTGGCATTGCTTGCAGATGCGGCGCATAAGCTTGGGGGTGTAGCGGGTGGCCGGGCAGAGGACGGCGTTTTTCCCGATGCGCTTGTCGGGCACACCGAGGAAAAGGGTCTTGCCATCCGGCCCGACGATGGCATGGGGTTGGCCTTCCTTCTTGAACTGCTCCCAGTCGTTATAGGGTTTGTAAATGACCGGCGGCTTCTTCTCGACGGTCCAGAACAGGCCGCACAGGAACACGAGGGAATGGTTGCCGTCCGCACGCAGTCCATGGGTCAGTTCCATGAACTTCTCCTTGCCGCCGTAGGGAGGGAAGTAGTGGGGCGAGATATAGTAGCCCCGCCCATGCCAGGCGCCGAGGAGCGCGCACATGGGCCGGTTCAAACGGTCCGAATAGCTCTTTACGTTTTTGCGAATATTGTCGATCAGGCTCACGGGGGGCTTGCCGGCTTCGCGTTTCTTCATGCCGGCGGTGATGAACATCGGCGCCCGCTTGAGCCATTCCGGCATGTCGGACCGATCGACGAGCAGCCGTCGGCACCAGTGCTGCCTCTCGGCCCATGCCTTGTAGATGTCGGCGGCGGCGTACCACGTGCCGTTGAACGGCCCCGTGACGACGTCGAAGCGCTGCTTGTAGTCGTTGCCCACGGCGTCGGTGGGATACTGGCTGAGAGAGAGCTCGATGCCGTCGCCGACATTTGCCGTGTGGAAATCCTTTTTGTAACCTTGCGCGTCATGGCTGGCGAAATCCCACCCCCGCCGAGACCCGCCGCCATGACCTGACAAGACGCCGAGCCGGGGTATGACGCGCTGAGCCGGTAGCCCTTTCGGAAGCTCGCGCCGGGGTTCTCAATGACGCACCCGTCGCAGGCGGGGAAGAGAACGTATTCGGTCGCCAGCTTCGTGCGGACGCAGGGGAAGATGATCTTCCTGATTTTCAAATCGGACTTGTTGGCAACGCGGATTCTCCATCGAGCGAAGGGGGAATCCGACGAAACCGCGCAGGTAACCGTTACGGAGATCGGTTGGCCGCCGTGCATTTCATTTGTGATCGTCAGCACGCCTTTTCGGTAGTCGAGGGAGGACGTCTTGGCTTGCGTGCTGTCGAGGCGCACCGTTTCGTTCTTGGCGTTCAGGGCCTCGATCTTGTAGAGGAAGGCGCCGGTATGGCCCGGCGAGAGGAGTTGCCGGTCGTTCGCCTTGTCATAAAACTCGACCAGGTTGCCCTTCTGTGCCTTATCGAAAGTCAGCCGGATGAGGTCGTTTTCCACCACTGCGGTCTTGTCATCCTGCCGGGCCTGCGGCGGCAGTCGCCGGGGCAGGCTGGGTGTGCAGGAGACCAGGAGAGACACGGCAATCGCCACTACGAAGCATCGTTTCATGGGAAGCTCCTTCATCCACCTCGGATATGTTTCGTGCGGGATATGATAACGTGGAAGATATGTTTTGCAAAAGAAAAACGCCCGACCACTGGGGCCGGGCGTTTTTAAGGGGTAGGATGCAGGGCCGATCAGGCGAGCTTTACGTTCAGCGCGCCGAGATCCTCATCGAGCTCCTGCTGATTGCTTATGCCCACGAGGGCCATATCGATGTGCGGCCGGCTCAGGACCCACGCGATGGACTTCTGGAACGGCGTGCCCTCGCCCTTGACGACCTCCGCCACCTTTTCGGCGAAGGTCTTGCCGCCGAGCACGTCCTTGAACCGTCCCGTGTCGCGTGCCTTGCTGCCCGTGGTTTTCATGGCGACCACACCGAGGTCTTTTTCTTTGGCCCTCTTCAAGACCGAGTCCTGATCCTCGGGGCGGTTGTAGTTCAATGGGCAGTAGCAGGGCATGAGGACGTCGTAGATGCCGGTCTCGATACAGGCATCGTAGGTGGCCACGGTGTGGGTATGATTGGGCGCCCCGAGAAAGCGCGCCTTGCCCGATTTCTTGATCTTGGCCCACCCCTCGTGCACGTCCTCATAGCGGGCATGATCGGGGGAGTCCAGGCCGTGGGGCAGAAACAGAACATCGACGTGATCCGTCTTCAGGCGCGTCAGGCTCTCCTCCAGGGATTTCTCGATGGCGGCGACCAAGTCCGGCTTGCTCAGCTTGCTCCCGAACATCTGGTCGAGCATCCTGCCCTGGGTCTGGCCGAAAATTCGTTTGCTGTGGTTGCGGCCGCGTTTTTTGAGGTCTTCCTCTTTTGCGCCGGCCTCGATGGCGGCGGCCAAGACCTTTTTCCTGAAATCCCGCTTCTCGGTCGCGTTCATCTTCATCTGGAAGTCGCGGAGCATCTTCATCCGTGCGCCGCGATAGGGGCTGACTTTCGTGGTCAGGAAGAACTTATCCCGCTTGCCGCTCAGCGCGTTGCCGATCTCCGTCTCGCTCTGGTGTTTGGTGTAGGCCCAGGCGGTGTCCACATAGTTCACGCCGCGTTCGAGGGCCATGTCGATGATGCGCACATTGTTCATGTCCGTGCTGATGAACATGGCGCCGAAGCCGATAACGCTCACGTTCAGATTGGTCCGGCCCAATCGGGTGTATCGCATCACATCCGGTTGCTCGTTGCGATGCTCCAGCTTGGCGTCCTGGGCGGTTGCGCGCCCGGCAGCGCCCGCGACGATTGCCGAGACCGACGCCGTCTTCAGAAAATCCCGGCGACTCAGATTGCTATGATCCGGCATAGACACTTCTCCCTTCATGAGGGTACCTCCCCGATCACGATCCGCAGATTTTTACTATACCACTATTCGGGACCCTTGCGCAACCTTTTTCTGGCGACGGGCAAGCAACCTGCCATGTTGACTCTGCGGTTGAGTCTCTGCTACAATGTCTTGCAGATCAAGAAGATACCGAAGGGTGTCCCCACGCGGATGTGTGACATATGATCGGCATATCAAAACTGTATTGCGGGACCATTGAGCCGTCCGACGCCTTGCGCTACGGCCGGAAGAGCGACAGCCTGCCGTCCCATCTCCTCCAGTTCGCCAGGGACAAGAAACCCGTCGTCGTCTGGAACTGCACGCGCCGCTGCAACCTGAGGTGCGTCCACTGCTACGCCCAGGCGCGGAATCAAGCCGACGAGGGGGAACTGACCACGGACGAGGGGAAGGCCCTGATTGACGATCTGGCAGCCTTTGGCTCGCCCGTCATCCTTTTCTCCGGCGGCGAGCCGATTATGCGTCCCGACCTGCCTCATCTGGTCAAGCATGCCGTACGCAAAGGCATGCGGGCAGTCATCTCCACAAACGGGACCCTGATCGGCAAGGACGTGGCCGCGCAGTTGAACGACCTGGGGCTGTCCTACGTGGGGATCAGCCTGGACGGTATGCGCGAGACCAATGATCGCTTCCGCGCGGTGAAGGGGGCCTTCGACGACGCCATGCGGGGCATCGCGAATTGCCAGGAGGTCGGCCTCAAGGTCGGCGTACGGTTCACCATGAGCAAGCACAACTTCCGCGATGTGCCGGCGATTTTCGATCTGATCGAGGAACGAGGCATTCCCCGGGTCTGCTTCTACCACCTCGTCTATGCCGGGCGCGGGAGCAAGCTGATCGAGGCGGACCTCTCCCACGAGGAAACCCGTGAGACAGTGGACCTCATCATCGACCGGACGAAGGCCCTGCATGATCGGGGGATCGAGGCCGAGGTCCTCACCGTGGACAACCACAGCGACGCTCCCTACCTCTACCTTCGCATGAAACGGGAGAGCGCCGACCGGGCCGAGGCAGTAATGGAGCTGCTGAAGATGAACGGCGGCAACAGCACGGGCGTTGGGATCGGGTGCGTCGGCAACACGGGCGAGGTGCACGCCGATCAGTTCTGGCGGCACTACTCCTTCGGCAATGTCCGGGAGCGGCCGTTCAGCGAGATTTGGATGGACACGTCGAACGAGCTGATGGCGAAACTGAAGCAGAAGAAGAAACACGTCAAGGGCCGGTGCCACCTGTGCAAATGGCTGGACATCTGCGCAGGCAACTTCCGCGTCCGCGCCGAGGCCGTTACGGGGGATGTGTGGGCCGCGGAGCCCGCCTGCTATCTGACCGACTCGGAGATCGGGATCGCCTGACACGATGGATGACTTCGACAAACGACTGCTGAATCATCTCCAAGATGATTTTCCCATCGTCGCCCGGCCCTTCGCAAAAATCGCCAGGGACCTGGACTCCACCGAGGAAGAGGTGATCGCCGCCGTCGAACGTCTAAAGAGCGATGGGATCATCCGGCGTCTGGGCGGTGTCTTCTCGTCACGCGATCTCGGCTTCCACTCGACGCTCGTGGCGGCGCGTGTGGCGCCGGAGAGGCTGGAGGAGACGGCCGCAGCGGTGAACGAATACGCGGAAGTCACGCACAACTACGAGCGCGAACACACATACAATCTCTGGTTCACCCTCACCGCCACATCGAGGGATCGGGCGCGCGAGATCACGGAAGAGCTCAAGTCGCAAATGGGAGTGATCGACATCCAGGAGCTGCCTGCGCTTGAGATCTACAAAGTCGATGTAAAATTCAACATGTGAGTGAGGACAGCTTGGTCACGGATCTCGAAAAGGCGCTGATCGCAAGGCTCCAGAGGCAACTCCCGATCGTTGCCCGCCCTTTTGCCATTCTGGCCGGCGACCTTGGCGTTTCAGAGGACGAGGTCATTGCCTGCGTCCAAGGCATGAAGGAGAAGGGCTACCTCCGGCGCATCGCGGCGGTGCTCTGGCACCGAACGGCAGGCTTCGAGGCGAACGGCATGGGGGCATGGAACGTGCCGGACGCGAAATGCCGACAGATCGGCGAACAGATGGCGTCTTTTCCTGAAGTGACCCACTGTTATCAGCGACCCCGTTTCCCCGGTTGGCGTTACAATCTATATACGATGATCCACGGCCACACCCGTGAGGAGTGCCGCGCCGTGGCGGGGCGAATCGCAAGTTCCACAGGAATAACGGATTACGATATCCTGTTCAGTACGCGAGAATTCAAGAAGACAAGCCCGGTTTACTACCCCGAATAGGGCGGATCCATGCCGAGGGAAAGCGCAATGGCAGAAAAAATCCTGTTCCTCGAAGACGAAACCAAAATCCGAGACGCGCTGAAGAGCTACTTCGCGAAGCGCACCCCATACGAGCTGTACACCGCCGAAAGCGGGGAGGCGGCCGTTGCGCTCGCAAAGGAGACACCCATTGACCTCATCGTGGCCGATGTGGTCATGCCGGGCAAGGATGGCATCGAGGCCATCCAGGAGATCCAGCAGTTCAATCCCGGCATCGCGTGCATCGTCATCACCGGCTTCGCCGAGGAGAACGCGCCGATCCGCGCACTCAAGCTCGGGGTCCGCGACTACATCAAAAAGCCCTTTGACCCCGCCGAGCTCCTGAACTCTGCGGAGAACCTTCTCAAACTCCGCCGGCTGGAACGCGAGGCGGAGGAGATGCGAAAGTCGCTGGAAGTCTTCCGATCACAACTGGAGGAGACGCTGGGGATCATCCGCTCGACCGCACGGATCAGCTCGAACGCCGAGCCGGCGGCCCTGATGGAATCCATCCTGCGCTTGGCCGTGGACATGACGGGGGCCGGTTCGGGGGCCATTTTCCTCCTGAATGACGATGGGAAATCCCTCACCTTTGCGGGCGGGATGGGGGGCGAGGCCGGGGACGAATCGCTGCCATTGGGGGAAGGCATCGCCGGCAAGGTGGCGAACACCGGCCAGCCGATCTGCGGCTCGGGGGAGATGGGACAGCAGGGGGCCGGCGTGGAGCGCAATCGGCAGTCGGTCCTTGCTGTGGCCCTGGAGACCGAGGGAGACCGCGTGGGGGTCATCGAAGTCTTTGACAAACCGGGAGGCGGCTTCGACAAGCGAGACCTGTCCGTGCTCATCTCCCTCGCCCGGCTGGGCGGGATCGCGATTGCGGACAACCGGATCGGCGCGCGTGTCAAGGATCTCCTCCTCGACGCCCTGCGCCGCGCCGTCGGTGGGGAGGTGGAAGCCGAGGTGGGCGCCGCGGACAAGGCAATCGAATCGCTGCGCGCGTCGATGGAAAAAGTGGACCTGTCGGGGGGCCAGGAACGGGCGCTGCATATTGCGGAGCTGGTCGCCGACATCGGCCAGCACGGTGCGCGTGAACTGGAGTTCTGCGAGAAGATGCTGACGGAGTTCCACCGCCTGCTGCAAAGCAGGGGCCTGGGCGAACTCGTCGAGGGCTGCGGCTTGAGCGAGCGTGAGTAAGTGTCCGGTGACTGCGACGACATCTTTGCGAGGATCGGTCCGGAGGCGGCCTGGGGGGGCGGCACCGGCAGGGGGGTCAAGGTGGCCATCGTGGACAGCGGTGTGGACGGGACGCACCCGCTGCTGAAGGGGCGCGTGGCGGGGGGCGTGGTGGTCGGCGAGGCGGGCGAGCGTATCTCCTATATGGATCATGACGGGAGGGACAGTTCCGGTCACGGCACGGCCTGCGCGGGGATCATCACTCGAATTGCGCCCGAGGCGGAGATCGTCAGCGTGAAGGTCCTCGGCACCGAGGGCGCGACCGGGCGGACCTTCATTGCCGGCATCGCCTGGGCGATCGAGCGGGAGTGCCAGGTCGTCAACGTGAGCATCGGCACCACGGACCGCAGGTATCTTGAGGCGCTATACGAGCTGGCGGAGATTGCCTACTACAACGACGCGATCCTCATCGCGGCGGCCGAGAACACGGGCCGGCGGAGCTTCCCTTCAACCTTTTCGTCGTTGATCTCCGTTGACTACGACGACATCCGCGACCCGCTTCGGTTTCTCTATGCGCCGCGCAATCGCATCGAATTTGTCGCGCCGGGTGTGAACATCGAAGCGCCTGTGCCCGGCGGCGGGACCATGCTCCACACGGGGAGCAGCTTCGCCGCGCCCCACATCTCCGGCATCGTGGCGTTGATCCTCTCGAAGCACCCGGGGATGAAGCCCTTCGAGGTCAAGACGGTCCTCCACACCATCGCTTGTCACGCGGAGGAGGAGCGGCATGGCGCCTCGTGAGTCCCTGTCGCCCATCCAGATTGCCCGGCTGAGCCTGGTGCGGTTCGGCGCGAACCTCCTCATCATCCTGACGACAGGGGTCCTGAATCGCCTGCTCATGGTCGAGGGGAAGATGCCCGCCATCTGGGTCAGCTTTGTCCTGTCACTGCAGAACTTCGCCTGTCCTCTGGCGATCTGCACGGGCTACATCTCCGATACGCTGCCCATCGCCGGCCGCAGGCGGGTCCCCTACATCATCCTCTGGACGCTGGTGACCTGCGCCATGGTGCCGCTGATGCCGATCATCTGCTTCCGCATGCTCCAGGGGCCGTTGTATTTCGGCCTGGCGGTCGTCATGCTGCTCACCTTCGGCCTGGGCGTGAAGGCGTCGAACCTGCTCATCAGCGCACTCCTGGCCGACCGCCTGGAGGGCGAGGCGCGCGGCAGTGTGCTGACCTTCATCTGGGGGATGGCCATCTTTGGCCAGGTGGTCGGCGGCGCGATCTTTGCGTGGTTCCTGCCGGTGTACGATATTGCGAACCCCGCCGATCAGCGCGACCTTCTCGTCCTCTTCATCGTCGCACCCGTGGCGGTCGTCTTGCTCACCCTGTTCGGCACGTTCGGCCTGGAGAAGCGGCGCCAGGCGACGAAGTCCATGCGCCTCAAGTACGGACTCGTGGACGCCCTCCGCGCGGTCTTCGTGAACCCCCACGCGCGGATGTTCTTCGTGTTTCTTGCCATCGCGGATTTTTCGTTTTTCGGGCAGCAGTATATCCTGGAGGCCTTCGGCGGCCATGTCTTCGAGGGGCCTGTCGGAGAGACGACGTCCTACAACTATTTCTACGGCGGGGGGGTCTTGATCAGCATGACCTGCATGGGCTGTGTCATGAATCTCATCCCGAATGTGAACAAGCGCCGTGTGCTCATCGGCGGGTGTCTGACGGGGGCCGTGTCCTTCGCCATGCTTACCGCCGCAGCGGGCCTGAGTGAAACGCGGCTGGTCTTTCTGGCGGTGTTCATCCTCGGCCTGGGGAAGGGCATCTACAACGTGGGCCTGGCCTTTATGATTATGGAGCTTGTCGATCGGAAGATCGGCGGGCTGCTGCTCGGTATGTGGGGGGCGATCGGAGGGCTGGCGGTGGCCCTGGGCGAATTCAGCGGCGGCGCGATCCATGACGGGGCCTATGCGCTGACCGCGCAGCAGACCACTTCGTATGCCGTCGTTTTCGGGGTTGAGCTGGTGGGCATGTGCGTCTGCGTTTTCTTCCTGCTGCGGTTCAGCATGTCCGGGTACCGGGAGCGCCTGAACCGGGAATTGTCCGTGGTATTTACCGAGGAGGGAGACGAACCATGAGCAGGCGGACCGTCGTGGCACTGGTACTCGGTCTGGCCTTGGTTTCCTGCCGGCGCGAGACCTCCCCGCCGCCGATCGTTATCCGGTACGCCGGCGTCAACACCGACACCGAGGAGATCATCAACGACCGAATCGGCGGCCTGCGGAAGTACGAGTTACTCAAGGACGGCGCGAAGGTGCTCACCCGGAAGGGACGCGAGTATCACTTCCAGCGTCTGCCGAATCCGGGGTACCGGGGCTCCGATGACGTCCTGACGCTGGCCCTTTCCGCGCAGACGGATGCGACCCGGCCCTCGGCGGGGCTGTACTTTGTGGACCTCTATTGGTTCAAGACGTTTGAGCCGGAGTGGCTGGTCCCCTTCGAAGGCGAACGGTGGCGGGCATCCGAATTCAAGGAAGACTTTATCAAGATCTGCTACCTTGGCGACGGGGCCGAGAGGCAACTGTACGCCATTCCATTCAGCGCAAAGGGAAACGTCTTGTTCTACCGGCGCGATCTGCTCAGGTTGTTGGGTGACGCGAAACCGCCGGCCACATGGGATGACCTTGTCCGGCAGGTGGAGCGATTCCGGGCCCTTGCCGGCACGGAGCCCGCAGTCCGGAAGCTGAAGTATGGGCTGTTGTTTCACTGGAAAAACCTGGCCAACGACTTCTATCCCATCATGTGGGGCTTTGGTGGCGACATATTCTCGGCCGACGAAGCGAAGCGGAGGTCTGCGGTGGAGGCCCTCTACATGCTGAAGTCCCTCGTTCACCTGGGCAAGGACGCACGGATCCCGTTCACGCCCAGCGCCGAGGAACTGGAGGAACGCTTTGGGCGGGAGGGGTCTCGTTTGCACCAGTGCTTCGCCAAGGGCGAGGCGGTCTTCATGATCAACTGGGACAACCGTCTGGACAAGATGCGCAAGTACGAGCACGCCACCGTGGCCCCGCAGCAGGTTGGCGTGGCGCCCATTCCGAGGGGAGCGGAAGAGGTGAGCGCGTCGAACATCGGGTCGTGGGGATGGGTCATCAGCGCACGTCCCGAGCAGGAGGACCCGTGGACGACAGGCAAGGAAGTCATCGCCGCGATACAGGAGTTCGTGAACGACCTGACCAGCGCGGATGCGCAGGAATGGCTGGCCGCGAATCACGGCTACATCCCATCGCGGAAGATACCGCTCTCGGAGAAGGCTCGAAAGAGGATTGCCGAGCTCGGCCCGGGGACGGAGGAGGTCTTCAGTGTGTTTGCGGACACGGGGCGCGTCCGCTTTCTGGACCGGCCGCACAGCAAGCGTGTCAACGATATCGTCGAGTACGGCCTGAAAGAGGCGATCCTGGCCCCGTTCATTGACGGCGACCTCGAACGGAAGTCCCTGACCCGGAGGCTGGACGCGGTGCGGCGGCGTGCGCAGGTCTTTCTGTCGGAATAGAGGATCGGAAGATGTCGGACGAACAAAACCTGGCGAGAGAGGAAACGGAGACCCCGCTGCGACGGGGCATCCAGAAAAAGCTCATCCTCGCGGGCATCATCCAGTTGACGGTCTTCTTCGCCATCATTTTTCTCTACCTGCCGTTCCTGATGAACGAGCTTCGGCAGGACATCTACGAGCAGCGCATCCTCGCCCAGCGCCTGAAGGCGAAAGAGGTCGAGACGATCGCTCGGTTTCTCGCGTTCGAGCTGGGCCGGCTGCCGGCGCTCAACGACCTGAAGGCGGCCTTCTTTTCGCCGGGCGAGTCGAAAGGCGCCGACGTGGAGGAGATGAAGAGCGCCATCGGCGGACTTTTGTGGGAGAAGTGCGCATTCAACGAGGAGATCGTGTATGTGGACTTGGTCTCTCGTGTTGGGGACTCGGTCCTGCTGATTGCGCCATACGGGGAGGAGGCGGCGAAGCGGTATTTCCGGGAGAAGGACTTGCCGGCGGTGGGGTCCGTGGCCAAGCTCACAAGGGTGGGCGAACCGAAAGGCGGCGAGGGGGAGTACATCCAGCGATACGTCATGCCCCTGTATGTGGAGGGCAGTCTGTGGGGGATTGCCAGGATCGTCATCTCCACGGAAGACTTCAAGGTGGTCGATGCGAACGTTGTGGACCGCGAGAATTTCAAGCAGACGTCTTTTTTCGTGTTCGCGTTGACGACCCTCGCGGGGTTCGGCGTGGGGCTGTTGGCCTTCAGCTATTGCGCGCGCCAGATTTCTGAGCCCCTGAATCGTCTTACCGCCACCATTGAACAATTCGGCAGAAAACACGACTTCGACCATCTCTTCACCGAACTGTCCGACGCCGAAAAGGACTACGCCGATGGGCTGGACGAAGTGGGCCTCCTCAAACACGCCTTCTATGAGATGGCCCGGAATCTTAAGCTGACCATGACCCGGCTCCAGTCAACCATCGAGGAGAAAGAGAAGGCCGTTGACGACCGCGAGCGGGCCCTGGTAGACCTTCGCGAAAGCGAACGGGCCCTGCACGAATCGGCCAAGCTCGCTACGCTGGGCGAGATCGGGGCGAGCTTTGCCCATGAGATCAACAACAAGATCCAACCGGCCAAGATCACGACGGTGGGCCTGCTGGAGGAAGGCGCCGAACCGCAGGTTAGCCGCCAGGACCTTGAGAGCATCCTCAACTCCATCAACGACTGCGCCCGGTACGTGGACAAGTTCAAGGCATTCGCCCGGCCGGAGCCGCGCCGGGAGGATAACGTAAACATCAACGATGTGATCGGCGACGTCCTGGGCCTCCTGGAAAAACCGCTGCTCAAGTCGAATGTTCGCATTGAACAGGACCTGGCCGAGGGGCTTCCCCACATCTCCGGCGACCCAAGCGAACTGGCGCAGGTGCTCATGAACCTCCTCTTCAACGCGCGCGATGCCATCGAATCCACCACCGGCCCTGCCAAACGCGAGGGGACGATCCGAATCCGGACCTGGGCCGAGGGGGACAAGGTGAAGGCCGAAATTGCCGACGACGGCGGCGGCATGTCCGAGGAGGTCCGATCCAGGATCTTCACGCCGTTCTTCACCACGAAGGGTCTGGCAAAGGGAACCGGCCTGGGGCTTTCCATCAGCCAGCGGATCGTCGAGGCCCATGGGGGGACGATTGAGGCCGCGTCACAGGAGGGCAAAGGCACAACGTTTACGCTGACCTTCGGGGCCTGATTTCAGGCAGGCCCTATTGGTGGACGATCGTTACCACCGGCGGCTCGGCGTAGTTGATATACTTCTCCGCGACTTTGGCGTCCGCGGCGTCGCCCCTGTGGATGTAGACGCGGTACGTGAAACGCAGCTTGTCCCCCTTCGCAATCGTGTAACTTCCATCCTTTGTCTTGTCGTGTAGAAAGTAGGAATACCCGAAGGGATTCGCGCCGAAGAGACCGTAGGTCCGGGCATGCCAGTACGTGGGATGGCGGAAGCTGGTTGGGTGATCGAAGAGCGCGACGCCCACCGTTACGCCGTCCACTTTGCCCGACACATCGCACCACTTCGCCCGCTTGCCCCAGCACTTCCCGTCGACATCTCCCTCCGAGTTCGTCAGCGTGCCGCCGTTTTTCTGAATCATGGACGTCGCCACACGGAACGAGGCCATACCCTCCTTGGTATCGCCCATTTTCACGGGGCCTTCCGTTGCAAGCAAGACGACGTTCCAATCGACCAGGAAGCCGTCCTTCACGTTGTAGAAGCGATAGGTCCGCACGTCCTCCAGTTCCTTCTTCCCAGCCCGGGTTACCCAATTGTTCCGTGCAACAATCTCGCCAAAGACAGGGCCGGAGACGAGGCGATCGAACTTGACGTGCCGGGTGAACCCGCTCTTCTCCGTCTCCGACCAGAAGTTTGTGCCGTTGACAGAGCCAAACGTGAAGAACCACGACCGGTGGTGATGGTGGTCGTGCTGTTCGCCGGGGACATCCTTGATCATCGGATAGGCCCGCGTGATCGGCTTGCCCGTCGGCGCCATGACGGGCCAGCAGTAGGGCTTCGGGGCAGCGCGAGAGAAGTTGTAACACGTGAACGGTTTGTTATTTATGGTGACTTCGACCTTGGCCTCCCCCTTCCTCAGTTGCACACCAGGTCCGGGAGTGTCCTTCAGGGCGCTCACTCTTCGTGTGAAAGGCTTGTCCTTCTCTACGCTTGGCTCCACCCAGCGCAAGACTTCCTCAACGTGCCCCTCCCCGGAGTCGAATTGACCGATAACGGCGCCGGTTTCATTGACGAGACATACAAGAGAGGGGGACAGGACCTTCTTTATTCGGATGGAGCAGGGGACGTTCTGTCCGGAATGGCGAGGCCGAATCTCGAGGACCATATCCGCAGCAAGCGTTCCGCAGGTAACGACCATTAGCACAAAGATGGCTGGGTGTCGGAGCATACCGAATTCCTTTCGTTTGCAAGAACAGACTCAGCGCTCACACCCCCAGACCACGGTAGCCAAGCACACGCCTTGAGTCAAGCGGAAAGAACGAGGCATTGACACATGCGGTTCATCATGGTAGCATCGCATTCTGTCCTGTTCGGATCAGAGCCTTTATCCACAGAGGAACTACCATGAGCGATAAACCGACGGCATTCGTCACCGGCGCAACCGGCATGGTGGGCAGCCACTTGGTCGAGCGCCTGGTGAGCGAGGGGTACCAGGTGCGTGCTTTGGTTCGTGAGACAAGCCACACCCGTTTCCTGGAGCAGATCGACGGCGTCGAATTGTTCACCGGCGACCTCGCAGGCGATGCGGATCGCTTCAAGCCCATGGTCGAGGGCATGGAGTATATCTTCCACATCGGCGCCAACGTGGACGACTGGGGTGATCGCGACGAGATGGTCCGTATCAACGTGGACGGCCTGCGACATCTGATGGATGCGTGCGACACGAACACCCTCAAACGTTTCGTCTTTGTCGGATCGATGGCGGTCCTGGGCATGGGCACGCAGGACAATCTGGACGAAAGCGCGCCGTACGTCCACACCGGCGACAACTATAACTACACCAAGATCGAAGCCGAGACCCTGGCGATGAACTATGCCAAAGAGAAGGACTTCCCCATCGTCGTGATCCGCCCCCCATACATCTATGGACCTCGTGATCGCCAGTTCTTTCCACGCGTGTGCACCGCCCTCCGCGACGGCATCTTCAAGTATATCGGCGACGGAAACAACCCGTTTGAGCTGGTCTATGCACTGAATGTTGTCGAGGCCCTTCTCCTCGCGGCGACAAAGAAGGAGGCCGTCGGGCAGCTCTACATGATCACCGACGGCAAACCGATCACGCGCCGCGAGCTGGTCGAGCTGATCTGCGACGTGATGGGATACGACAAGCCGGAGAAATGCGTGCCCGCATGGCTGGCGAAGACGCTCTGTCCGATCTTTGAGTTCTTCGGGAAACTGAAGGGCAAAGGCGACCCGCCCCTTCTCAACCGGTTCAAGCTCAAGTTCATGTACCCCAGCATGACGTTCAACATCACCAAGGCCAAGAAAGAATTGGGATACGGTCCACCGCACGAATCTCGGGAAGCACTTCGGAAGACGTTAGAATGGTTCAAAGAAAACCATCCGGAAATGGCGCCCGGGAAGTCAAAGGAGGAATAGGGCCTATTGCCTGCCGGCTTCCGCCGCCTTCCACTCCCCAAGCGTGTCGAGGATCGCTTCTTCCCAGCAGTCCGGATAGATCAGGTTCGCCAGCTCGTGGTAGGTGCTACCGGCGCTGGTGGGGTTGTCGAACATGCCGCGGAACTGGGTGCGCATCCTCTTCAGGCATTCATCATATGTCTTGCCGTGAATGCTGGCCCAGGTGGTTAGCTTAACCTTGCCGTCCGCCAGGAGCCGCCAGTGATTCAGGTCGAGTGCCGTCGCGCCCATGATACACAGCTCGTCCACGATGCGCTCACGAACAAGCGTGTCGGCATCCACATACATCCAGTTCGCACGGACGGGGTCGGAATATGCGACGTTCGTATTCATCGCCAGTTGTTTGCCGTGCTTTGACGTGACCTCCTTCACCTCACGGAGCCACTGCGTCAGAAAGTCTCCCTTGAGTTGCACAAAGCGCAATTCGTCGAGACCATCTGGTTTCGCGTCGCGGGGGTCTTTACCGAAGCGACGCATATATTCCTTTACCACCGGCTCGTTGAACCCGTACCCCCGCGCACCCTCGTTGCCGCCGCCGGCTTTGCGTCCGGGCCAGGGGGAGTGGGATCGTACCGAGAGGAAAATGCCGTCGATGTCGTACCGCAGGAGCTCTTTCATCTGATCGAGGCGATACTTGCGGACCTCCGGATAGGCATAGCAGGGCACCCCGGGGATGTGCTTCTTGCCGTCCTTGCTGACCCATGTATACTCGGGGTGCTGCTGAAAGAACTCTGTCTCCGGCGCGTAGTAGAGACTGTCGAAGATCGTCACCCAGGCATACACCTTCATCCCATGTTTGTGGGCATACTTCGCGCAGCTTGCCAGCGGATCGATCCTTCGCATCACCATCGCCATGCGCGGGATGAACGAGGGGATGTTCGCACAACAGGTGTCGAGGCCCTTCGACTTGTACTTCGTGAACACGTTTTCGAAGGCAGGCGTCATGACCTTGGTATGGTAGCAGACTGCCCCGCACACCGAGACGCGGAACAACACCCGGTCCACACCGTAATGGGCGCACATGGCCATGAGGCGCTCCATCTCTCGGTCACAGTCACGCATGTCCCACGTGTCCAGGCCGATACAGATGTCGAAGAAGTCGAGGTTCATGGTGAACTCTTTCCCCGTCAGCTTCCCCATGGACTTCCCCGTGATCGGCTTGGCGGGGGGGATGGGGGGAGGCTGCGTCAAGGGAACTTCAATGGGTCCATCTTCGAGTCGTGCAACGTTCTCGATTCTGAGTTCATCCATGGCCCCGCGCATCCAGGAGTGACCCTGTTCGCTACCAACCCAGAAGACCTCGCCAAGCTTTTCGGGGAACTGGGTTCCCTTCGTCTCGGCCACCTTCTTCCCATCGATGAAGAACTGGGCCTTGCCGGCGGCCTTGTCCGCTGTGCACACGAACTCGTGCCACGTTCCCGCTCGCCAATCAAAGGGCGCGGTCGCCATGGAAAACCAGTCGCCGCCGAAATCCATGCCTTTGGCACGTCCCTGGTTGTTGCTGATGAAGAAGACGAAGGCGTTCGTGCCAGCGCGCTTGAGGATGCCAATGCGATTCTTCATATCCGGCGTCTCATGGTAGAAGTAGGTCAGCCGCCGATAGAAATAATCGCGCAGAGCTTTGTCGTGCTTCACTCGGAATGAGATTGTAAACCTATCCGGATTGAATCCCTTCGTCGGATAGGCCAGAAGATCAGGGCGGGTGATCAGCGCGGCTTGTCCGGTTTCTCCTGCAACAAAAGACACCCCTTCCGCTTTCACGGGCTCCGTACCCGATGTGTCTTTGAGAGTACCGTCGAATGAGCAGCGGAGTGTCATCTGCGCCTCCGTGAGATGTGGGATGATGAGGAACGACAGGGCAACAATAATTGTCCGTATGCGTTTCACGTTATTTCTTCTTCAGATAGACCCGAAACACCCAGGTATGGTTTCCGTAGTTGTACCGCCCACTCCACGCGTTGCCGCGTTCGGTGGCGCCGTTCTTGATGATCCGCCATACATAGGTTCCTTCGGGATAGGAAGCCTTCGGCAGATAGATCCAATATTTCTGGTCCTTCTTCAGTTCGACGGGCGGATCGAAATAGGCATTGACCCAACGATACGTCGGCTCATGCCCGAAGGCCGATGCGGGGATGGTGGTGTCAGCGTACGCGCCCCCACCAGGCATGTCCTGGTCGTTGATGCGCAGGGATACCTTCAGGGGCGGTGGCAGCTTGCCCTTGCATCCGCGTATGGCGGCATAGATCTGGATCAACGGACACAGACCATCACGGGAGGGGATGAAGCTCTGCCCCACGCCGTGCACCGTCGCCTGGTCGTTGCACTTCTTCGCGTCCACTTCTTGGTCAATCACCAGATTGCCATTTTGGATAGCCTCTTGAATGGTCTCCTGCTGGGCGATGGCCTCGTTGTATCCCTTGATTGTGTCTGGGATAATGTGACCAAGAAGCTCAATGGGCAAGTCGAAGAGCCAAAGGCACTCGCATGTGTCGTTCTTCAGGGCGGCAAGTACCGACCGCGCAATAATGCCTCCGGCGGCTTTGTCTTGAATGGCTTTGCCGCCCACAAGCATCCCTGCGCGGAGCGGCGTAGCGCGCAGCAGACGGAGGCGATGGAAGTTGAATCCCTCCGCGCCTCTGAGACACACGAGGTCCACCGTGCCATCGTGAATCAGGTTCCTGACAGGTACGAATTGGTTCCGTGAGGTCTCGGGCGCGATCTCCGAGAGATCCGTGCAGATGGCCAATTTGACCTTTGCGCCGAGTCCCTTCTTGACGTGGCGGATCGCCTCGACAAGCTCAACGCCCTTCCGTTCTCGGGCAAGCAGACCTGCGAAATCGGTTTTGGGAAGGGGATTCCCCGTAGAAGGAAGGAAGAGCAGGGCGACCCCCTCAATCTCCGTAGAGTTGACACGAGGCACCCGTTCCGGGAAGGCAATCCCAAGCCAGAGCTTTAGGCCGTGCTTCTTTGCCTGTGCGGAAAGACGGCTCAGGAGCTCGGGCGTGACCGTTGCCGGCTCATCTGCTCTGAACACGACGGCGGCTGCGCCGGCAGAAGCGGCCCGCTCGAAGCTTGTATCCTTCGGTTCGTTGATGGAGACAACGATCTCGGGC
Organism: Planctomycetota bacterium; assembly: GCA_013152475.1. Taxonomy (GTDB): domain Bacteria; phylum Planctomycetota; class Brocadiia; order JAADGH01; family JAADGH01; genus JAADGH01. The sequence goes on along the minus strand of JAADGH010000074.1, from coordinate 2,084 downwards.
GTGGTCCCATCCGCCAGTGCAGAGGCGATCAGATGGGCAGCGAAAAGGAACACACCAACCGCAAACAGCCGTTGCTTTGTCATGTCGATGTAACCTTTGAAAACCTGAACTGCAACTATGATTTTCACTAACACGCTGGCTGTCAAGGAAATTCTCGTGCCTTTCAAGTTGACAGAGCCAGGCGGGCGACATACGATAGAACTATCCTGATGGAACGACATCGAGACCAACGTCAAAAGAGACGAGGAAAATGAGAGTTGCCTTTCTCTTGCTTGCCTCCTTTCTCGCATGTAGCATGGCGCTTGGTGTGCATGCCGCGGAGATGGAGTGTTATCATCTGAAGGCCACCGGCCCAGTCACCGTGACTTTGCCGCGGCATGGCGAGGGTGAGACCGTCGTCTGCAAATGGCCGTCCGGCAAGTGCAAAAAACTCCCCGTCAGACAAACCGATGACCAAATCACCATCCGCATCGGCGTCGAGGACATGGAAGCCGGCGAGACGTATCTCATCCTCTACGCCCCCGATTGGCTGAATCTACACGACAGTACACCGCCCCAGGCCGTACGGCTGGAACTTGATGGAAAGACCGTCAAACCCGGTGACCTGGGCTGGCTCACCACGATGCCCCGCGCGCTCCTCGTGGAGATTCAGGACAAGGAGAACCCCATCAACGAGGCGTCTCTCGCGTTGACGGTGAATGGAAGGAGACTCACTCCGAAAGACAAGAACATGTCCTACCAGGCCGAATCGAAAAAGGCCGGGGTCCTCACATGCGATCTCACCGGTCTCCTCCACAGCGACACGGGCGGGAACGAGATCGTCATCCATGCCGACGACTTCGCCGTGGATGACCGGCCGCTGGAGGTCGCGCTGACGTTCAAGACCTCGCCCAGCCGGAAGATGGACGACGGGACGGTGATTCGCATCGACAGCCTCGTCGATAGCGACGGTTGGCGCAGGTGGTGGGTGGTCGCCGACGGCAGGGTGATGAAGGACACGGACAAGACGACCGCCGGGAACACGTGGCAGTCCGACAAGACGGCGTCAAGGCACTGGGTCGAGTTTGACTTCCCGAAGCCCCGGAAGGTGGGCGCGGTCGAGATATGGTGGGCCTACTGGGAGTGCTTTCGCACGTCGCGGAATTACGAAATTCAAACCTGGGACGGTGGGAAGTGGGTAACGCAAGCAAAAGTGACGGGCCAGAAGGAAATGCAGTGCAGCAGGCACACATTCCCAACCGTCACCACAACGAAAGTCCGGCTGCGCCAACCCGCCGGGGGCGGCCATTCCGGCCGCAAAGATCTGATGTGGATTGCCGAGGTGAAGATTCTGCCTGAGTAAGCCACCCGCTACAGGTCGAGCTCTTTCACGTAGCTCCGCTGGCTGTACTCCTCGACCATCTCCTCGTCGAGGGGGTAAGTCCCGAATTTCCGTGCGGTCTCGACCATGGTCCGGTAGTTCTCCGGCTTGACGCCCGGATGGATGCTGTTGGAGGAGGCCAGCACATGTCCGCCCCCCGGTGAGGCCTTGGCAATCGTCTCCTTGACGGCGTCGATCACTTGCTCCTTCTTGCCGTGGGGGAGGACCCAGGTGCAATCGACATTTCCGCAGACGGCAAGCCTGTATTTCTGCTTCACCTCGCCGATGTCCATGTTGGCAATGGGCTCGACCGGGTCAATGGCGTCGATTCCGGCGTCAACCATCATGTCCATGATTTCCCACAGGTAGCCGTCCGTGTGCTTGATGAAGGGCTTGCCCTTGGCATGGGCGATGTCCACGGCCTTCTTGAGGTAAGGGAGGACGAATTCCTGGAAGTGGTCCGGCGACATCATCGTCGCCTTTCGCTGGGCGACGTCGTCGCCGGTCAGGAGAATATCTGCACCGACCTCAGCCGCATTCTCCAGAACTCGCGCCTTGTAAGCCCAGATGATCTCTGACAGACGATGGCAGAATTCGGGGTTGAGGACATACTGCATGAAGAGCTTGTCCATGCCGCCGAGAAGGTAATGGGAGAACTCGAACGTCTCATGCCCCAGGAAAACGATGGCCTTCTCCCCGCCGAATCGCTTGACGGCGGACTTCA
>JAADGH010000007.1 GCA_013152475.1 Planctomycetota bacterium | reverse complement strand
CGACAACGATCTACATCGCTCTGAGCGCCAAGGAACGACTGAAGCAGCAGGACTGGTCCGGCTCCGCCGAGATCAGCGAGGGGCGTATCCTCAAGGTTGAGAAGGACTCGGGTTCGGCAGACACGATCAAACCGGACATGAGCTGGAACCTCGTTTATGGCCGCGCCATCCCGCTCGGAACGACGGCCAAGAAGCCCACGCGCGAGAAGGGCCTGGTCATCACCGTTGCCCCGCCCGATGCCGTCCTCACCCTCAAGACGAAGGGCGGCACATTCTCCTTTGCGCTCAAAGACGTTACCAAGAAGGGCATCCCCCGCCTGGACGGCAATGTAATCATTTACGCGGGCGACAGAAGGCGAAGCCGGAAGGGAAGACGGAAACACCGCCGCCTGAAACCGGCCCAGATCGCGGGTGAGATTGAATCGACGCGCATTACCGACCCCCAGATCCAGCACGACTGGCCCGCCGTCGCCGTTACTCCCGGCGGCGCCACATGGATGGCCTGCGTGCGCTGGAACGGCAAAGACAAGGACGACATCGTCCTTATGCGCCAGCCCCCCGGTGGAACATGGGGAGAGCCGATCGTCCTCGACGACGGCTGCTGGGACCACTACCGTCCCGCGGTCGCCGCGCTGGGAGAGAGCGCCCTGGTCGTCTGGTCCGCGCAGAAGGAAGGCAACTTCGATCTGTATTCCGCACGCATCCCCCCCGATGGAAAGGCGCAGCGCATCGAGCCGCTCACCCAAGCCCCCTACTCGGACTTCAATCCCCGCGTTATCGCACAGGGCGATGGACGAGCAACCGTCGTCTGGCAGGCGCTCCGCTCCGGACAGAGCGACATCTATGCCCGCCGCCTGAGCGATGGCAAATGGGGAGAGGAGATTCGCGTTTCCCCCAGCAATGCCAACGACTGGCAACCCGCCCTCGCGCAGGACAGCACAGGCACAATCTGGATCACCTGGGACAACTACGCCAACGGCAACTACGATGTCTTCCTGCGTCGCCTGGACCAGAACGGTCTTGGGCCGGTGATCCCCATCACCACCGAGCCCACGGCACAGTTCCACTCCACTGTCGCCGTGGACAACAAGGACCGCGTCTGGGTCGCCTGGGACGACGGCGGCAAAAACTGGGGCAAGGACTTCTCCCGCTCCAGCGCCGCTGAAGGCAGCCGGGGTCTGCACTACTCCCGAAGCATCGGCATGCGTGTGTATGCCGACGGGAGGGTCATGGACCCGAAGATCGACTTCGCAAAGCTCCGGACCGGACGTATGGCGCGGTACGCGGAACTCCCGCAGCTTGCGACCGACGGCGCGGGAACGCTGTGGATGGTCTTCCGCCATTGGACCGAACCCCGGCCGACCGAAATCTACCATATCTATGTCACCAAGCTTACCCCCGACGGCTGGTCCATGCCGTGGCGGTTCAAGAACAGCTCCGGGCGAAACACGCAATGGGCGGACATTGCCGCCGGCCCCGATGGGGCGCTGAAGGTCGCCTTCGCCAGCGACCTCCGGTCGCCGGACAATCTGCCTAAGGACCAGATCCACGCCCTCGTGTATGGCATCCACCTCGCCACACTCCCGCGCGGCGAGGGGCTGGCCGACGTCGAAATGGCGGAGACGAAACGACCACAGCCTGCCGCGATGTTCGTCAAACGCACACGCGCCACGCTCTCCGTCGGCGGAAAGACGTACACGTTGATGTACGGCGACTGCCACCGCCACACCGATATCCGCGGCCACAGCGCCGTAGACGCCTCCATCCTCGATACGTTTCGTTACGCCATGGATGCCGCACAGCTCGACTTCCTCGGCCTCGGCGACCACAACGAAGTCTTCGGCGGACGATGGCCGGACGGACTTCGAGACTACCAATGGTGGTGGACGCAGAAGGCGGTAGACCTCTTCGACTGCCCTCCACACTTCGTCGGCATCTACAGCTACGAGCACAGCATGAGCTCCCCGGCCGGACACCGCAATCTCCTCTTCCTCAAGCGCGGCGCGCCCCTTCGCGCCGTGGACAGGGCAAGCAAGAAGCCGGACAACCCCGCCAACCAGCCGCCCGAGCTCTGGAAGTGGATCGAGACGAACGTGCTCACCCAACCCGGGCAGAAGTGCGTCGTCGTGCCGCACACCTTCGCCGCCGGGCCCCTGGCAAGCTGGAATTGGCCCAACCCTCCCTTCGACTGCCTGCTGGAGATCTACCAGGGATGCCGCGGCAGCTACGAGGCATGGGGCCTGCCCCCCGGCGAGAAGCGCGGCCCCACGCAGACACAAAAGAAGGGCCATTTCGCGCAGGACGCCCTCGCCGCCGGCAACCGGTACGGCTTTGTGAGCTTCAGCGACCACGGCTCGACGCACAACAGCTACGCCGGCGTGTGGGCGGGCGAACTCAACCGCAGGGGCGTGATCGAGGCCATGCTCGCCCGCCGCACATTCGCGGCAACGGACGAAATCGTGCTCACAGTGACCACCGGCGATCGCACCGTCGGCGAGCAGCTAACCACAAAGGCATCTTCCCCCCCCATGCTGAAAATCCACGCCACCGCGCCGGATACGATCCTCCGCGTGGATGTGGTGAAGGATGGGAAATACATCTGGACGCAGAGACCCGAGGCGAAGGAATTTCACGCCGATTTTGTGGACAAGAACGCGAAGGCCGGCGAGTGCTACTACTACGTGCGTCTCTTCCAGCGCGACCCGGAGAACCCCAAGGGCGACCCGGAGATCGCCTGGGCCTCACCGATCTTCGTGAAGTACGCGGAATAGATGCCAAGACCCATGCAGGCCGAAACAGAGAGCCGGGAACGGCCCCATGAGTGGATGGGCAACCTGTTCGGTGTTATTGCGATCCTCTTGTGGTCCTCCACCATCGCCTTCGCTCGCATCGTCACCGACACGATCGGCACGATAGCGGCCACGGCCTATCTCTACCTCGCCGGCGGCATGTTGCTCTGCATCGTCGAGGCGGTCCGGCGAGGTGGGGTGCGTCGCCTCTGCAAAATTCCGAGGCCCTTCCTGCTCGTCTGCGGGTCCCTCTTTGTGGCCTACATGGCATGCCTGTTCGGGGCCATCGGTCTGGCGGGCAACGGGCGCCAGGTCGTCGAGGTGGGTCTGCTGAACTACCTGTGGCCCGCGCTGGTCATCGTGTTTTCGATCCCGATCCTCGGGTACCGGGCGCGGTGGGGTCTACTCATCCCCGGACTGTTTATGGGACTGGGGGGTGTCGTCTCCGTGCGGCTGCTCGCGGCAATGGCAGAGGGATCGGCGGGTTTCTCCTTCGGCGTCTTCCTTCACGGCATCCGATCATCGCCCATAGCCTACCTGCTCGGCCTCTGCGCCGGGATCACATGGGGACTCTACTCGAACCTGGTACGGAAGCTGTCGCGCCCTGGCGCCCCCAGCGGCACACCGATCTTCGCACTCGCCACGGGCATCGTGTTTGCCGCGTTTCTCCCCTTCTCAAAGGCCCCGGCGGAATGGTCCTCAAAGGCAATCGGGGCAGCCATCTATCTTGCCGTGCTTCCGATCGCAATGGGATATATCTTCTGGGAGATCGGGATGAGGAGCGGCAATGTTGTCCTGCTTGGATCGCTGTCGTTTTTCACACCGGTTCTATCCACGCTTATCAGTTGCGTGCTGCTGAAGGTCTGGCTCGGACCGGACCTGCTGATCGGATGCGCCCTGGTCGTGGCCGGGGCGTGGGTATGCAAACTGTCCGTGAGGGAATAGCCCCCTGCCGAATTATCATTCCCGGTCCAACTGACGAACAATCGCGGCCTCGATCCCTTCTCCGGAGATCCGGGATTCGTCACCACTTCATGATGTCTCCTCAGGCGCTCTTTGTAACTGTTTCTATGACGTCTTCCGACCAAGAGCGCGCAAGCCTGTCAAGAACAAGCCGACGGGATACCTACCGGAGACCGTTTAAAAGTGTCGAAGGGGAGATGATAACCAGATTTTTGACTTGACTTTTCCTGGTTGATTTTGATAAATCCCTCTTTCAATTTGGGGATGGAGTCCCCCGATAATCGCCCAGGCCGGGCTGATGACTCCTGCCGCGCAGGCTTCTGTAGCGGAGGAGTCGCCGTTGCTACGGCGAGGAACCCGCTACAAAGCGGGTTTTTGTGTGTCTGCGTTACGGCCTGGAAGATTATTGGCAAGGAGGACTCTATATAATATGTCCCAGGACCTCATGTCTGTCCGCTTCGGACCGGCCTACCTCTTTTCAGTATTGATCTTGCCCGGTATTACCAAGCCCTTCCTGCGCTGGGATAGCGTCCCGGGCGATGGGGCAGTCAGCAATTCATTGCCAACACCAAGGAGCTGTAGATGAGCAAGCGCATTCTCTTCAATGTCCTGCAGGTCTTAGTGGTCATGAGCTTTTCCCCCCTGGCCGTCGGGGTGCTCAACCGCCTGAAGGAAATCGTACAGTCCAAACGGGGGCCAAGCATCTTCCAACCTTACCGGGACCTGTGGAAGCTATTCTCTAAGGACGAAGTCGTGCCGGAGGAGAGTTCGTGGATCTTCCGCGTGACCCCCTATATCGTCTTTGTGGCGCCCATATTCGTAACGCTGCTTATCCCTGTCCTGACCAGCTATCCCCTCTTCTGGGCATTCATGGCCGACATGGTCGGCGCGGGGTTCGTATTGGCCCTGGGCGGTTTTTTTACGGCCCTGGCGGCTGTTGACACGGCAAATCCCTATGGGCCAATGGGAGCAAGCCGTACACGTATGGTTGGTTTCCTGGCCGAACCGATCTTCCTCGTCGTCTTCTTTACCGTCTCTTTCGTTGCCAATTCCACCATTCCCTTTATCGTTCAGCAGAAATGGGTGACACCCTTGGCCAACTTCTTCGAACCGTCGCATATCCTGCTCCTGATTGCCTTTGTCATGCTCATCCTGGCCGAGAAGGGGCGCATTCCCGTCGATAATCCTTCCGGCCACTTCGAACTTGCCATGATAGAGGAATCAAAGGATCTGGAGTACTCCGGTCGGGGCGCTGCGCTGATGAAGTGGGGCGGTTGGATGAAGTTTTTCGTGCTCATGATCGTTTTCTTAAACGTGCTCCTAACCCCTTGGGGGCTCGCCTCGACCCTGGGCTGGGAAGCTGTCCTGTGGGCCATTCCACTGGTATTAGCTAAGATCCTGCTCTTCATCGTGTTCCTGGTTTTCATCGAGTCGTCACTGGCGAAACTGAGGCTGTTCCGAATAAGCGAGTTTATGAGTGCGGCATTTGTTATCGCTGTTGTTGCGATGTTGACCAGCGCTTTCGCGCGTTAAGGAGGTAGCGGATGGCGGTTTTTCAAAATATGACAGAGCTCATAGCAAACTTGAACGCGCTTGCCGGAGGTCTTTTCATCCTTGCTGCCTTCGGCATCGTAGCGGTTCGCCAAGTGCGGGCCTGCCTCAGATTTTTTATTTTCCAATCGATTTTTCTGGCCGCTTCAGCGTTTCTGTTGGGCGCCAGCCCTTTTTCAATGCATCTTATGGCCGTGGGAGTCATCAACCTGGTTACCAAGGTCTGGCTCCTGCCGTGGCTCCTGCGACGCCTGGTGAGCAAAGAGGTCTACACGCGGCGAGAGATCACACAGGTCGTCAGCATTCCGACCTCGCTAATCATCGCCCTCGTCCTGACGATTGCAGCCTATTTCTTTAGCCTGCCGTGGTTAAAGGCCGCGGCCGCCGTGGGCGCCCCTCGTATCAACGTGCCGATCGGGCTGGCGGGCCTCCTCCTCGGGGCCTATACGCTCACCATCCGGCGCGAAGCGGTTCCCCAGCTTCTGGGGCTTTTGGCCATGGAGAACGGGGCGTTTTTCGCCGGAGTCGCGATCGCACCGGACCTGCCGCTCATCGCTGAACTGGCACTGGCTTTTGATGTTCTTGTATTGACCTTTGTGGTGGGAGTGCTTACCCGTACCGTCCAGGAACGAATCGGGACCACCGCCGTGGGCAAGCTCGCCAACCTTCGAGAGGAGCCACACCAATGATCTTGCTTGCGCTCATGATGATCCCCCTGGCCGCCGCCGCGCTGTCCACGTTGTCCCGCCGGGCACGTTCTGGGTCGACCATAACATTGATCGGCGCGCTGGCCACGCTTGTTTTCTCGGCATGGGCCGCCCTGGACATCATCGCTTCTTCGAAACATGTCCTCGTGGCCATTCCCAACTGGATTGCCCTTGATGCCCCGGGTGCACTCATTCTCTTTCTTATTGCCTTCGTGAACGCAACGGCGGCACTCTTTTCCGTGGGCTACATGGACTTCAACAGGGCAGGCGGGGTCCGGCGATACTATTTGAATTTCAACCTGTTCGTTTTTTCAATGCTCATCGTGCCACTGATCCAGAAGCCGAACCTTGTCTGGATCGCCGTTGAGCTCACCACTCTCTTCTCGGTGCTGCTGGTCGGATTCGAAAACACGCATGAAGCACTTGAGGCCGCCTGGAAATACGTGGTCCTCACGCTCATGGGGGCGGCCATCGCCTTGTTGGGATTCCTGGTGCTTTATTGGGCGGCAAGGCAGACCGGCATTGAGCACTATACATGGTCCGGACTGGTGGCCGCCGCACCGCACATGTCGCCGGTGCTACTTAAGGCGGCATTCATCCTCATTCTTGTGGGCTTTGGCGCCAAAATCGGGTTGGTGCCGTTGCATACTTGGTTGCCCGATGCCCACAGTCAGGCCCCAACGCCCGTGTGTGCGCTTCTCTCCGGTGTGGAAACCACTGCTGTACTCTATGTCATACTCCGTCTCTTACCTGTTGTGTACGCAGCGCCGACCGTCCATGCAAACATGTGGGTGTTAATATTCGGGCTGATCTCAGTGGGCGCGGCGGCCTTTTTGCTACTGCAGGTTCGCGACTACAAACGACTTTTCGCCTTTTCCACCGTAGAGCATATGGGCATCATCCTGGCAGCGGTCGGTCTGGGAGGTGCATCGGCGCATTCAGGGGCGATGCTGCAGATCGTCGGCCATGCCGTTACCAAGTCGTTTTGTTTCTATGCCGCAGGCAGCGTGCTGCTTCTGATGGGTACCAGGGACATCGCTTCGGTGCGCGGTTTAATACGTAAGGCCCCAGGCGCCGGTGCAGCACTTCTTTTGGGAGGGTTAGCCATTGCCGGCGCGCCGCCATTTGCCCTCTTTCTGAGCGAATTCTCCATCCTGAAGGCCGGATTGCGTCAAGGGGAGTACCTGGTCACGGGACTTCTGGTGTTTTTTATTGCCATCGCGTTTTTCGCCATCATGAACCATGTAAGCCGCATGGTATTTGGATCAGGTGAGGCCGGCAACCCGGAGCGTCCTGACTCCCTGCCGATGAGTTGCAGGATTACCCTCATTGTCGCCGCCGTGCCTGTCATTGTGCTGGGGGTCTACATTCCGGGGGCGCTGCAGAAGCTGATTACGCTTGCCGCTGCAACGATGGGAGGTTGATGCCATGAAGATTCAAGAACTTGTTGGCCAGGTGCAGGCCCTTGGGCCCATCGAGATTGATTACGATATGCCTTCCAGGACAGCCGAGTTTCGCTGCGGGCGTGAGCAAGCGCCCCGGTTGTGCGACTGGTTGTTCAATCAGCAGGACTATCATTTCGCCGGGTTGATCGTCGAAGAAAATACAGCCCAGTGGAATCTCTTCTATCTCTTCGTGGGGCAGGGCGAAATGGGGCGCATCCAGGTAAGGACCAGCGCACCGCTTGAAGAGCGCCGATTTCAAAGCGTAAGCGTGCTGGTCCACGCCGCAGACTGGCATGAGCGTGAGGCCGAAGATCTCTTTGGACTGGTCTTCGAAGGCCATCCACGCTTGGGCGATTTCATCCTGCACGACGACGCCTGGCAGGAAGGTGTCGAACCCATGCGCAATGGCTTCAACCCGGCGGCAGCTCTCTCCAACCGCAAGCCGAGACGCGACTGGCGGCCAAGGAGAATCGTAAACGCGCCTGGTGTCTTTATCATGCCAATAGGCCCCGTCTTTTCCGGGGAGGCGGAATCTGTTCATTTCCAACTGGAAACCATAGGGGAAGAAGTTCTTCGTGCCTTTCCCAGGCTCTTTTTCAAGTACCGCGGCGTGGAGAAGATAGCAGAGGGGCGCCCGGTTGACGAGGCGCTCCTTTTGGCCGAGCGGTTTGCCGGCGCCACGGCCTTCTCCCATGCGCTTGCTTTTTGCATGACCATCGAACAGCTCGGTCAGGTAGAGGCGCCTGAACGCGCCAAGGCGTTGCGCGTTTTCCTGGCAGAGTTGGAGCGTTTTCGGCATCATCTTGGGGTCATCGAAGGCATCTGCAACTCAACCGGGCTGGTGGTCGCCGCCAACCAGGCAGCTATCCTGGAAGAAGAGGCTTTGCGGCTCGCGGGCACACTCACGGGCCACCGCTATCTCTTCGGTCTGGCGATTCCGGGAGGGCTGAGTCGTGACCTGGAGGACCCGTCATGCCGGGATGCCATTATCAGGGTCAAAGAGATCGTCCAGCACCTGAATAAAATCGAGAGTCTTCTAATCAATACCAGCAGCTTCCTGGACCGGCTTGAAGAAGTTGGAGTCGTCACCGAAACTCAGGCACGCAACTATGGGCTGGTGGGCCCGGTCGCCCGCGGATCAGGCTACTGCAACGACCTCAGAAGGCTGCAGCCGTACTGCGCTTATGATGGGTTCGAGTTCGAAACGCCCTGTGAAGGAGAGGGGGACGGCTATGCACGCCTTCGGGTTTTCTTTGCCGAAGCAAGGCAGTCGGTACGTCTCATGGAACAGGCAGTCGGGGTATTGCCCGGTGGACCGATACTCTCTCCATGTGATTCCGGGCCAGGGATAGCGGTGGCAGGCGTTGAGACGCCGCGGGGCGCGTCGTGGCATTGGGTACATATTGATGACGTCGGGAAGTTGACAAGGTATCGGCTCATCACGCCATCCTTTGCCAACTGGCACGGATTTCACCTGGCGGCTGAGAATTTTGCATTCCAGGATTTTCCGATCATCCTGGCTACCTTCGGGTTGTCAGTGGCAGAAAATGATCGATAACCACATTGCGATAGGAGTCAGCACATGAGCAGATGGGTCATAAAAGGATTGCGGACCGGCATTGTCACCACCCGCTATCCCGCGAGGGAAGAAAACGCTCCTGGAATCTCCCCCGGGTTGCCGCAGAGCTCGGCCCGCAGCGACGCCGATAGCGAAGTGTTGGCCTTGCGCTGTCCGACCGATGCGCTGCGCCAGGCAGACGGTCAACTGAAGGTTGACCGCGCGCGGTGCATTCACTGTTATCGCTGTGCCCGGGGCGTCGCCAAACCGATTCCGTGGGAGACGGGATTCGAGTGGGCAAGCCTCCGCGGCAAGTCGTCGGTTTTCCCAAATGCATTCCAGCGATCTCTGCACATTCGCGTCGTCGATGCCGGCGATTGTGGAGCATGTCTCAACGAGGTCAAGCTCCTGAACAATCCCTTCTACAACATGCACCGAGTGGGGTTTTTCATCACACCCACGCCACGTAAGGCAGACATCTTATTGGTGGTCGGACCGGTAACCGACCACATGAAGACCCCTCTGTTAAAGGCTTACGAGGCTATGCCCACGCCCAAGCGGGTCATGGCCGCGGGGGCCTGCGCACTGAGCGGCGGTCTTTTCGGCCCCGGCTTTGTGACCGGTCCCGGGGTTGCCGACGTCCTGTCCGTTGACGTGGAAATCCCGGGCTGTCCACCTCCTCCATTGGCCATATTGCACGGTTTGCTGGCAATCACTGGCCGCAGACAGGCGGACACAATCCCGGGCCCCGCTGGAATTGCTGCCAAGGAGGGAGGGAACGAGAGATGACCGCTATCGGAGCCTTACTTTTCTTCTGTTTTGCCACGATGGGACTCGGCATACTTGCGTCCCTTGTGCTGCGTAAGCGCTCGATGCCGATGGTCATGACCTCCTTCGGGACACTCATGGGCCTGGCGAGTGTCGGCGCAGGCATTCTCATCCTGTTCAACCATAAGGTCGCCAACTTCGTCTTGTGGTCGTTGCCGGGGTTGGGAAGATTGCAACTCTCGTGCGATCGCCTCTCCGCCATCTTTGTCATCGTTGCCGGACTCATCTTCATCCCCGTCTCGCTGTTTTCAGCTCAATACCTCAAGCACTATTTTGAGCGAACGAATTTGAGAGTATTCAGTATCTCTTATCTGACCCTCCTCGGTTCCATTGTATTGATCCCCATCGCCGGGGACGTCTTTACCTTCCTCCTTGCCTGGGAAGTCATGACTCTGCTGTGCTATTTACTTGTAAATGCCGACTTCGAGAATGACGAGAGCCAGAGGGCAAGTTTCCTGATGCTGGCGATGAGCGAAGCCGGAACCCTGGCCGTGCTGGTGGCTTTTCTTATTCTGTCCAATGCAGCGGGGACGTTAACCTTTGTCGGCATCAAAGCCGCAGCGCCCCATCTGGACACAGGACTCCGTTGGGCAGTATTCCTTCTTTCCTTCTTGGGCTTTTCTGTAAAAGTTGGACTGGTTCCATTCAATTCATGGTTACCCAGGGCACATCCCGTTGCGCCAGCCAACATTTCCGCATTGCTTTCCGGCCTAATCCTGAACTTGGGGGTCTACGGTATCCTGCGGGTAAATCTGGATATTTTGCCGGTAACATCCGTTGGACCTGGCTTGCTCATCCTGATCACGGGGGCGGTCTCCGCCATTGTAGGGATTCTGTATGCCACGACCGAAAATGATCTGAAGAAACTCCTGGCGCACAGTTCCATCGAGAATATGGGGATAACAATCGCAGGAATGGGGGCAGGGCTTGTGTTCCTGGCTTCCGGGAAAGCCACATTCGCATCCATGGCGTTCATCGCGGCTTTCTACCATATGACCAATCATTCGGTGTACAAGAGCCTCCTTTTCCTGGGCGCTGGCACAGTCGACATGTCCGCGGGGACCCGCGACCTCAATCGTTTGGGCGGCCTGCTCAAACGGATGCCCTGGACGGGTCTTTTCGTTCTGATCGGTGCGCTGTCCATTTCCGCCATGCCGCCGTTCAACGGGTTCGTCAGTGAGTGGTTGACGCTCGAATCGCTTCTGCGCAGCGTGGAATTGAGTTCCCTGGGCGTTAAGATCGCCTTTGTGGCGGCGGGTGTAGGCCTGGCTCTCACTGCCGGTCTTGCGGTGACCTGTTTCGTCCGCGCCTTTGCCATGGGATTTCTGGGAATGCCGCGTTCGGAAGCGGCTCGAGGCGCACGTGAGACGAGCAAGCCAACCCTCGTACCAATGGCCTTTCTTGCACTTGTATGCCTGGCGCTGGGCGTGCTGCCGACTTACGTGATCCCAGCCATGGACCGGGTAGTGGCGCCGCTCACCGGCGCAAGTGGCACCAGTGCGCTCGTTCCACCCTTTTTCGACACTCATGCCCCCGCCAGTGAATTGCCACAAAAGTTCGTGGCCGAATTTCACGATCTCGGGGCCCAAATCGGGCAGAATACAATGCCGGGCCGCGGACTGGCGGTCATTCACCGTGGCGGTGAGAAAAACCCCGTAGTCTTTGCCATGTCCACCTCGTACATGTTCGTGACACTTATTTTGCTGCTCGGGATAAGCGCAAGCGTCGTCTGGCTTGTTGCGGCCCGGCATCGCAAGGTCGAACGTCGCCCCAGGTGGGACGGCGGTGTAAGGCATCTTCTGCCGGAGATGACTTATACAGCGACCGGGTTTGCGCAGCCGGTCAGGGTGATCTTCGAAGCTATTTTTCGCCCACAGGTAGTGGATCGCCGCAAAACCGTCGCCGAACACTTCCGCATGGCTATCCGGCAAAGACGGAAGGAAGTTCATCTGACAGACCGCCTCGTGTTGCACCCGCTGACGGCCGCCGCGCAGTGGCTTGCCGGTAATCTCGCACGCATGCACAATGGCCGGATCAACGCTTACGCCGGTTACGCACTGTTGGCCCTTGTGATATTCCTGACTATCGCATCGGTCGTTTGAAGGGATCGAAACATCGGGGTTGTGTCCCTCTTGTGGGGGAAAGAGAGGGACACAATCCATGCCCTGACAGCACGGGAATGATGACTGAACTCCCATTCACCCCTTCCTTCGAGAGCCAGATTACCGGTCAACGCGTTTCCGCCGGTTCAGGGGCTCCTTAGGAACCCATTTGTCGTCTGGCCCATTGCATATCGAGAGAACGCAGTTATCGTGAACAAGCATCGGCAGTGTAATATCTGCGGCGCCCCGCTTGGGCTGTCCACTACCCCTTGTGGTTGAAGCCGGTTCGAGATGTTTCTCCCGTGGGCCCTGTCCTGGTTTTTGTCGGTCCCATCGTGTAAACTGCTCTCGTGAGAAAACTCTCTCGTTCCGCTCCGGTTCAGACCAGAAAGGGGGTATAGCGCATCGTGCAGCCGGAAACATACTATGCTCATACGCTTGAGGGCGATCCCGATCCCGCACACTGGCAGACACTCCAGTCGCACCTGACGGCAGTTGCCGAGAAGGCGGCGGAGTTCGGGCAGGCGTTCTGTGCAGATGATTGGGCCTACATTGCAGGTCTCTGGCACGACATCGGGAAATACCGGCCCGAGTTTCAGCAGAGGCTCCGCGACGGCCAGACCGCTGTGGAGCACTCCGGCCTGGGTGGCGCCCTGGCCATGCGCAGGAACAAGGAGCTGGGCGTCCTCTTGGCCTTCGCTATCGCGGGGCATCACACGGGCTTGGCCAATCCAACGAGCAGCGATACGCGCCCCCCAACACCTCTCCTTGAACGAATCAAATCAAACAACCTTCTGTTGGATCCCATCCTTTCACTATTGCCCCCGGAAATCTACAACTGCGACGTTCCATCTTTGCCTGACTTTCTCCGTTTAGCCGAGACAGGTGCGTCGACCAAGAAGATGCTGAGACACACCGAGCTCTGGATTCGATTTCTCTTCTCCGCTCTGATCGATGCGGATCGTCTCGATGCCGAGGCCTTCAATCATCCTGAACGGGCAGCCCTCCGGGAATCCGGCCCACCCATGGCGATCCTGCGAGAGCAACTTGACGGCTGTATTGAGCAGAAGGTTGCCGGCCTTTCATCTGACGAGCGGTCCCACCCGGTGAACCAGGCCCGTGCCGACGTGTTGGCGGCCTGTCGCCAAGCGGCGACCGAAGCACCCGGATGCTTCTCCCTGACCGTGCCCACGGGCGGCGGCAAGACCCTGTCCGCCATGTCATTTGCCTTGCGCCACGCCGAAGCGAATGACCTGCGACGGGTGATTGTCGTCATCCCCTACACCAGCATCATTGAGCAGAATGCCGGGGTCTATCGTGACGCCTTGGGACCGAAAAACGTGGTGGAGCACCATTCGAACTTCGATCCGCTCAAGCAATCCAATGAACAGGGCGAGGAGGTGACCGAACGCCACCAACTGGCCTGCGAGAACTGGGATGCACCGGTGATCGTCACCACCAGCGTCCAGTTCTTCGAGTCTCTATTCTCGAACCGTACGTCCCAATGCCGAAAGCTGCACAACATCTGCCGCAGCGTCATCATTCTGGACGAGGTCCAGACGGTTCCGCCAGCGTACCTTCTCTCCATTCTCGATGTCTTGAATGAACTGGTATCGAACTACGGATGCTCGGTTGTCCTCTCCACCGCAACGCCCCCCGCCCTTTCAGAGAGACAGCGCTTCGAAGAGGGGCTGCACGACGTGCGCCCGATCATCTCGAATCCGGGCGACCTCGCCACTCGACTCAAGCGTGTCGAATACGATTGGTGCGATCCCGACGCGCCTGCGGCGGAATGGGAGGACCTCGCGGCGGAGCTTGCGGCGCATCGCCAGGTCCTTACCGTTGTCCATCGCCGGGACGATGCGCGCTCTCTGGCGAAGGCGGTTGACGAGCGTGTGGAGGATGGCTCGGTTCTTCATCTGTCGGCCCTGATGTGTCCCGCACACCGAACGGATGTCTTGGGGCGAATCAACTCCATGCTCATCGCAAATGAGCCGTGCCGTGTCGTATCGACGCAACTGGTTGAAGCCGGTGTTGATATTGATTTCCCCGTTGTGTACCGCGCCCTGGCCGGACTCGCCAGTATCGTCCAGGCCGCCGGGAGATGTAATCGCGAAGGGCGGTTGAAGCAAGGGCAAGTAGTGGTCTTTCGTGCACCAACGGCTCCTCCGGCAGGCACACTCCGTACAGCGATGACCGTTACTGAGTCATTGTTACGGGAAAAGGGGAAAGCGCTCAATCCTGATGACGTGGATCTGTTTGAGGAGTATTTCCGTGCATTTTATTTCACTCAAGCGAAAGACGCTCGCGATATCCAACCCGAGCGGGAGCAACTGAACTTCGCTAATGTGGCAAAGAAGTTCAAGATGATCGAGGACCACTTCTCCCGTCCGGTTGTCGTGCCCTATGACGGCGCGAAGGAGATATTGGACAAGCTGCGGCGCGACGGACCGAATCGAGATCTATTCCGCGCACTGCAGCGTTACCAGGTGAGTATCCACGAGAACGCCTTTGCCAAGCTCGATCAAGCGGGAGGACTGGAGCAGGTG
Source organism: Planctomycetota bacterium (assembly GCA_013152475.1). GTDB lineage: Bacteria > Planctomycetota > Brocadiia > JAADGH01 > JAADGH01 > JAADGH01. The sequence continues at coordinate 6,499 of JAADGH010000007.1, read as the reverse complement.
GTCGAGGGGCTGTGGACGCTCACTCCTGGCTTCGAGCGCAATTACGACGAACGGTTCGGCCTGGTGGTGGGCGACGAGCCCACGGCCGATCCAGTGGCTTTGGTGAAGTAAGGAAGTGTCTTTTTGGAGGAAAGAGATATGGAGGGGAGTCGAAGTCCGACCTTGCGCCTGCGCGTGCGGGGTCCGTTGGCGTGCTTTACCCGTCCGGAGCTGAAGGTGGAGCGGATGTCTTATCCCGTGATGACGCCCTCGGCCGCGCGGGGTGTCCTGGAGGCGGTGATGTGGAAGCCTGCGATTGCCTGGCACATCGACCGCATCTACGTGCTGAGCGAGATCAACTTCACGGCGTTTCGGCGGAACGAGGTGAACACGAAGGCGTCCACCCCGTCGGCTGCGGTTGTCTCCAACGGGGGCGCGATGCGTCTCTACTTTGCCGACGAAGACCGCGCCCAGCGCAACACCGTTGCTCTCCGTGATGTGGACTACGTCATCGAGGCCCACTTCACGATGACGGATCGAGCCGGCCCGGAGGACAACATGACCAAGTTCGTCGAGATCTTTCAGAGGCGCGTCCAGAAGGGCCAGCACTTCCATCAGCCCTACCTGGGCTGCCGTGAGTTTGTCGCGGAAATCCTTCCCGCCGATGACGCGCCCGATCCGATCCACGACACCCGCGACCTGGGCATCATGCTGTGGGACATTGACTACGGGAGCAAGCGCAACCGTCCCCGATTTTTCGCCGCCCGGCTTACGGAGGGAGTGCTTGTGGTCCCCGATGACCCCGAGGCGACCCTTGCAGCAAAAGGGGGTGCGGCATGATCCTGCAGGCGTTGTATGAATTGGCCGAACGCGAGGACCTCATGGCCGATCCCGATTTCGAGCCGAAACCCGTCGCGTGGCTTGTCCGCGTATCGGAGGAAGGCAAGCTATTGGGCATCGAAGGGACACACTACATCCCCGATGAGGAACGGGAGAAGAAAAAACCGAAGCAGGTCGCCAAACCATTTTCCGTACCCCGGGAATCCGGCAGAACGAGCGGGGACCGGGCGTTCTTGCTTTTCGACAAGGCCGAGTATGTTTTCGGTATTGATCCTGAATCCGACCCGGACAAGAGGCGTTCGGAAGAGAAGCTTACTGCTCGCGCCCGGTTATTTCGCGAAAATGTCGCAGACTGCGCCGGGCCAACCCAGGACGAGGCTGTCAAGGCCGTCCTTGCGTTCCTGGAAGATGTTGCAAAGGGAGCCCAGAGTGTGGCTTTGCCTGAAGACTGCAAGAGCAACGACCTCTTTGCCTTTGTCTATGCCCCGGACTCAGATCAACTCGTTACGGACCGTGACAAGGTTCGAGCATACTGGAAGAGCTTGCGTCAACAGCAGGGAGATGCCCAAGCGTCGGACACGACGTGCTTAGTTACGGGCAAGACCTGCCTTCCAGTGGATAAGCACCCCGCGCTGAAGAGAGTCCCTGGCGGAACGAGCAGCGGCGTGGCCATGGTATCGTGCAACACCAATGCCTTTGAGTCCTATGGGCTCAAACGAAACGACAATGCTCCTGTCTCCCGTGAAGCCGCCGAGGCATGTGCCACCGCCCTCAACCGGCTCTTGGACCCCAGCTACCCCGACCCCCGCCAGCCGGACCGCACGCTGCCGCGCAGGAATATCCGCCTCAGCGCGGATACCGTTGTCTGCTACTGGTCGTCCAGCGAAGAGCCGGAGACCTTGACAGACTCCTTGGCTGGCCTGCTGGAGTGCAAACCAGATAATGTGAAGGAGCTATATCGTTCCATCTGGCGTGGCAAGATGCCCCCTGACACAGACCGTTCCGCTTTCTACGCGCTTACCCTATCCGGCACTCAGGGCCGCGCGATTGTCCGCGACTGGTTCGAGAGTACCATCGCTGATGTGGAACGGAACCTTGCTGCGCATTTTGCCGATCTGAACATCGTGCGCAATGCACCCCCACCAAGGAAAGGAGGGCACCCGCCACAAATCCCCATGCCCGTTTTGGCGGAGGCCCTGGCTGGCCCGGCCAAACGGCGAAGCAAGGCCATTCCCGCCCCTCTCGCCGCACAGTTTGTCAAAGCAGCCTTCGCGGGGACGTCTTACCCGCTTGCCGTTTTGCAGAGGGCAATAGGCCGGTATCGCGTGGAGGCCGGGAGTGACGAATGGACCGCCAAGCAATGGAACGACGCACGCGCCGCCATGATCAAAGCCGTGCTCAATCGACGCAAGCGATTCCAAAACACTCAATACGAGGAGGTGAAACCTGACATGGACCCGACCACGAAAAGCGACGGATATGCCCTGGGGAACCTGATGGCCGTCCTCGAACGCATCCAACAGGAGGCCATCGGGGATGTGAACGCCTCGATCATCGACCGCTACTTCAGCGGCGCTTCGGCCTGCCCGAAGGCCGTCTTCGTTCGCCTGCTGAAAAACGCCCGCCACCACGCCCGGAAGGCCAAGGACGATCCCCAAGCAGGAGGCATGGTCTTCCGGCTCGAACGGCTCATGGACGAGCTCGCCGACCGTTTCGATCCGAAGCAGAACGGCTTCCCCGCCCATCTCGATCTGGAGCAGCAGGGGCTCTTCGTCCTCGGCTACCACCAGATGCGAAAGTGGCTCTGGATGACGAAGGACGAACGAACCGAATGGGAGGCCGCCCACCCCGACGCGCCCAGGGCATACCTGTGGGGCAAGGCGAAGGAACAGCCAACAGAGACCACGGCCACGGCCGCCTCGGTGTAAACCGGATCGATGAACCAGACAAGTAACATGAAAACTCAACACAACATGGGAGAAAGAGAAATGACAGCTATTAACAATCGCTATGATTTCATCCTGCTTTTCGACGTGATCAACGGCAACCCCAACGGCGACCCCGACGCAGGCAACGCCCCCCGCACCGACCCCGAAACCGGACACGGCCTCATATCCGATGTCTGCCTCAAGCGCAAGATTCGCGATTTTGTCCTCCTGACCAAGGCAAATGCCGAAACCAAAATGCCGGCAGAAGGATATGACATCTACGTGAAACACCGTGGCGTCCTTGAACAGGCCCACCGGCAGGCCTACGAAGCGCAGGGCCTCAAGACCGACGAAAAGGCCAAGGACAAGAAGCTCGACAATGTGGAGAAGGCCCGCGCCTGGATGTGCCAGACGTACTACGACATCCGCACCTTCGGCGCCGTCCTCACGCTGGAGATCAACTGCGGCCAGGTGCGCGGTCCGGTGCAATTCGCCTTCGCACGCTCGGTCGATCCCATCACATCACTGGAGCAATCCATCGTCCGCAAGGCCGTCGCCACACAGAAAGAAGCAGACGCACAGATCACAAAGCACGGCCAAGTCACCGGCACAATGGGCCGAAAGGAGATCGTGCCGTACGGTCTGTACGTCGCCCACGGCTTCATCTCCCCCCACCTCGCCGCGCAGACCGGCTTCTCCGACGCCGATCTGCAACTCCTCTGGGACGCCCTCAAGATGATGTTCGAACACGACCACTCCGCCGCCCGCGGCGAAATGGCTTCCCGGAAGCTCACAGTCTTTGAGCACGATAGTCCTCTTGGTAACGCGCCAGCCCATACGCTCTTCGACCGGCTTAATATCGCGCTCAAGGACGAGACGAAGCCCCCGCGCGCCTATACGGACTATGAGGTTACACTGAACACGGATGGTATGCCCACAGGCGTCACCGTCCACGAAATGCTGTAGAGGTGCGCCATGTTTGCCGTGACCTGCTCCCGCTGTCGGCCATCGAGCACCTGGTCTACTGCGAACGGCAGTGGGGGCTGATCCATCTCGAAGGCGTGTGGACCGAGAACCGGCTCACCGCCGAGGGAAGGCGCATGCACGAGCGGGCGCACGACCCTCAGACCGAGGTTCGGGGAGACGTGCGCACCGCCCGTGGCCTGCGCATCCGGTCCCTCCGCTTGGGTCTCGTCGGCAAGGCCGATGTCGTTGAATTCCATCGCACATCAGACCGGGGACATGAACCAAGCCCACACAGTGGGCGACTTCGTGTCCCCGGAAGCCCGGAATCGCTGGGCGTGGAACTCCCCGGCGTTGCGGGCCTCTGGCTCCCCTTCCCCGTCGAATACAAGCGGGGGCGGAGACGGCATGAGGAAGCCTACAAGGTCCAGCTCTGCGCACAGGCCATCTGCCTGGAAGAAATGCTCGGCGCCGCCATTCCGCGCGGCGCCCTCTTCTACGGAAAGAGTAAACGCCACATGGAGATCGAGTTCGACGACACCCTCCGCGTGAAGACCGAACAAGCCGCCGTCCGACTCCATCGCCTGACGACAGAGGGCAAGACACCGCCGGCCGTGTTCTCCAAAAAGTGCGAGCGCTGCTCGCTCCTCGATCACTGCATGCCCCGGGCGACCGGTTCGGCCCAGAGCGTTCGGGCCTATCTCGCCCAGGCAATCAAAGATAGCGGAAGGGGGATCCCGTGAAACGCATGTTGAATACGTTATACGTCACAACCCAGGGATCATACCTTTCCCGCGAGGGCGAAACCGTCCTCGTTCGACATGAAGGTGAAACAAAACTCCGCGTCCCCGTCCACACACTGGGCGGAGTGGTCTGCTTCGGCCAGATCTCGTGCAGTCCCTTTCTCTTGGGACTGTGCGCCGAGCGCGATGTGTCCGTCTCCTTTTTGACTGAGCGCGGGCGATTCCTCGCCCGCGTCCAGGGGCCAGTTTCGGGCAATGTCCTCCTCCGGCGGGAGCAGTATCACCGGTCCGACGACGAGACCGCCTCGGGAAGGATCGCCCAGGCCATCGTCATTGCGAAAATCTCCAACTGCCGATCCGTCCTCCTCCGCGCCGCACGCGAGCGCCCGCCCGACGAAGCGACCGAAGCGCTGGCCGAAGCCGCCGAGCACCTGGCCCGCCTCCTGAGAAAATTGGAGGCGCCGGCCCCCCTCGACACCTGTCGCGGCTGGGAGGGCGACGCGGCCCGCGCCTACTTCGCCGTTTTTGACCATCTCATCACCTCGCAGAAGGAGGACTTCTTTTTCCACGGGCGCAGTCGCCGTCCGCCGCTCGACAACATGAACGCCCTGCTCTCGTTCCTCTACACCCTGCTGGTGCATGACGCATCGTCCGCGCTGGAAACCGTCGGACTCGATCCAGCCGTTGGCTATCTCCATCGCGACCGACCGGGCCGGCCCGGGATGGCGCTCGATCTCATGGAGGAGTTCCGCCCCTTCCTCGCCGACCGCCTGGCCCTCTCGCTGGTCAACCGACAGCAGGTTAAGGGCAGCGGTTTCCAGATGACCGAATCCGGCGCCATTCTCATGGATGACGATACACGAAAGGAGGTCCTTGTCGCCTACCAGAAACGAAAACAGGAGGAAATCCAACATCCATTCCTCGGCGAGAGCGTGTCCGTCGGACTGCTGGTCCACGTCCAGGCACAGTTGATGGCGCGCCATCTCCGGGGCGACCTCGACGGATACCCTCCCTTCTTCTGGAAATAGGGAACCGCCCATGATGGTACTGGTCGCCTATGATGTGAGCACGGAAACGGCCGCTGGCCAGAAGCGGCTTCGACGTGTGGCGAAGGTGTGCGAGAACATGGGCCAGCGCGTCCAGAACTCCGTCTTCGAATGCCTGGTCGATCCGGCCCAGTGGACGGCGTTGCGGGCGCGGCTCATCGAGGAGATTGATGAAGGGCTCGACAGCCTGCGGTTCTACTTCCTCGGAAAGAACTGGAAGAACCGCGTCGAGCACGTCGGCGCGAAGCCGGGCTATGATCCCGAAGGGCCGCTTATTGTTTGATCCGGCGCAGCGCGAACCCCAAACGCCCATGAAAACCCCGGCAGGTTCGCGCTGGTCGTAACATCTTGTTGTCACAAGGGATAGAAAAACGGGAACCAGCGAGACATGCGAAAACGCAGAAGAATCGAAGAGGTTCGCGGAAATCGGGTTGTTAGTCAAGAGGAGGATTTGAATTAGGACGTGAACAGTCGCTCCCCCCGCGGGAGCGTGGATTGAAACCTAGCCTCAGCCCTGTCGTATCGGAGCTTACACGTCGCTCCCCCCGCGGGAGCGTGGATTGAAACGGGGCGCGGAGGCCCATTGTCGGGTCGTCCTCGCGTCGCTCCCCCCGCGGGAGCGTGGATTGAAACTGGTCTAAACTGATTTCCGGACCGGCGAGAACCGGTCGCTCCCCCCGCGGGAGCGTGGATTGAAACACCTTCTTCGAGCCGCCATCCGTCGCCATCGTGCGAGTCGCTCCCCCCGCGGGAGCGTGGATTGAAACGTTGAACGGCTGCGGACGGAACAGGAACGCAACGTCGCTCCCCCCGCGGGAGCGTGGATTGAAACTTGATTCGCAGGTGCGAAAAATGTCCAATAGGAGGTCGCTCCCCCCGCGGGAGCGTGGATTGAAACGCAAAACCCGGTCATAAGACTTGTGGGTGTTATCGTCGCTCCCCCCGCGGGAGCGTGGATTGAAACGGCTGTCCCTCCCACGGGTTTTGGTATACTGTAAGT
>JAADGH010000169.1 GCA_013152475.1 Planctomycetota bacterium | reverse complement strand
TCATCGTCGGGGTGCGCGGCGAAGACAAGGATGCGCTCATACTTCTCGGGGGGACTGACGAAGTCGTTCAGGACCACCGGCCCCGCGTGCTTGAAGGTCTCGACATGCGGGCGGCTGAGCACCCGGTCGCGGATGTTCTCGAACCCGCCCCACCACTCGTATTGAGATTTCTGCGTGGCGATGCTCTCGATCTTTGTGTCCATCTGCGCCGAGATGTCGATCTCGAAGAGAGCGCTGCCGGGACTCGTGTTGCCGAAGAAGTAAAGATGCGATGCCTGCCACGGAGGGCCCTGGGCACTCCTGACCGGCTTTCCCGCCATCTTGAAGGAGAACTTAACCATCTCGCACAGATTCCGGTGATCCGGGTGCAGGTCGGCCTCGCCGTGTGTGAAGATCGCGTTCGGCCTGTGTTCGCGGATCAGGCGGATACACTCTTCGCTTGTCTCCCGATTGAACAGAAGTTCGCCATCGGGCCGGCCCACGCGTATCCTCGGCTTGATTCCCAGCACCTTGTCGCACGCATCGCCCTCCGCCGTCCGCATCTCGACGATCTTGTCCTTCCACTCCGGCTTCGGGTAGCCGCCGCTGCCGGTGCACATTTGGACAAGGGTTACCTCGGTCCCGGTTTCTCTCATCTTCACGATTGCCCCTCCCATGCTCCCCTCGTCGTCTGGGTGGGCAACGAACACCATGACTCTCTCATAACTCATGTCCGTTTCTCCTTCTTTTCTCTCAACTTCTCGATCTCCGCAAAGGTGGCCTTGATGTATTCCACCGAGTGCCACTGCTGTGCCGCCTTCTTGTGTTTCTCCGGATCGGCCTGGGACGGCTTGCCCCAGCGCCCGTCGGCGTCAAGGGCTTTATGGCATGCTTCCTTTGCTCACCTCTACTTGTCGACCCGCTCCAGTGTAAAATCATCGAAGAAGGCTTCGCCTGTATCATTGTTAAAGCACTCAATCAGCACCTCCGGCGTGCGCGGGGTAATCTGACACGACACGGGCTGCCAGTCGTTCGTGCCGATAATGGACCCCTTGCCGAGCGGCGTGGTCATCCGCCATTTCTGGACCGCCAGCCGGTAGAGCCACATGAACGCCGGCTGGGTGAAGCTGTAGAGTCGGACCCCTGCGCTCTTGACGCCGTCGGTGCGAACCCAACCTTTGAGACGATAGGTCCGGCCTGGAACCAGCGCCAGGAACTGCCCTACGGACCCGCTGCGGACGATGGAGATACAGCGTTTTCCCTGGTGAGGTTTTTCGGCGCTCCATCGCGCCTCCGGTCCCCACTGAAACCGATACCACGTGCCCCACAGGTCATCCTCGAGGCCGCCGTTCAGCAACTTTTCCGGTTGGATTCGCCCGAAGAAGGCGAAGCGCTGTTCATGGGACTGCTGGCTGCCATATTTGTCGGCGTTGAGCACCATGAGCTTGAATTGGCCGTAGCCGACGACGTGCTCATCGCGCTGCTCTTCAATAAAAACGCGGCGACGTTTCCAAACGTCCCGCATCCTCTTTGTCAGGCCCACAATCTCCTTTTCCTTTTTGGCCTTCAAAAGCCGAAGATAAGCGTCCATCGCCTCGGTCGTCATCCGCGTGTAATCGAATCCCTTTTCAGTGAATCGAACGTTGTTCCTGGCCCATTTGGTGTCGGCCAGCGGCAACGCCTGATCAAGATATGTTCGGCAATCGGCAAGGACCGAAGGGCTGTAGACCTCCGGCAGGTGAAACACGACATTCACCAGGCGCGGGGGTTCTTTCAACCCTTTTTGCCACTCCCGTTCGCCCTCCGTCAGGCGATCCCAGTACTGGCGCATCGGCGCAGCCGCCTTGCCATACATGGCGCAACAATAGTCGTCCACGAGGGCGTTCACGTCTTGCCTGGCGTTCCAAAACAATCGGGCAGTAGCCCAGTAAAGGATGCCGTTATTGCCCCAATCGTTCTGGATCGGGGAGGGCCCGCTCTTGGTTTTGAACGATTCCTGTCTCGCCGCCCACTGAATCACTTCCGCATCGAGGGGAAGGATTGACCAGGGGGTCCCCCAGCGGGATTCGTAGGTGAGAAATTCGCTGGACGGCACGAATACGTGCGGTTGCACGCTATTCCATTTTCGGTAGAAGGCGAAGAACTTCTCACGACATCCGGGAACCCAGTTGAAATACTGCCGGTTCGTGAGCCAGAGCATCACATTCGACTCAAACTTCACCCTGCGCGGCGGCTCCGCGTAACATGAATAGGCTTCTGACCCGACGAACCGGTCGGGAAAGTCGGTTTTCACTCGCCTGGCGACTTCGTTCACGAAGGTGGCAATGCGGTCCGAAAGGACGACTCGCCCCCTCTTGTCCTTCCAGGTGGGATCATCAAGGGCCCGGCACCGTTCGCATTCGCAAAAGCCCCCCCCATCATTGGGGAGGACGGAGACGACAATCTGTCCGGCCTTGAACCGTTCTCGGACGTATTGTACGGCGCGGTCGATGACGTCCGGGTTGGTAGTGCACAACTGCCAGCCGCCGTGGTGGGCGCCCCGCGGTTCACGACTGCCTTTGTACAGAGCAAAGTAATCGGGATGCTCCGCGTACTCGCTCTTGGGAACGATCCGGTAGAAGGCGTGCCCGCCAGGAATCACTCGGCAGCCGTTCATCTTGTTGTGTTTCATCCACTCGTGCAGCTCGGCCACCTCACGGTCAACACGTTGTTTCCAAAAGGGCGTACCCAATATCCTCGCCGCCTTGCCTTCATACCAATAACTGTAGAAACGGTATTGAAAATCCGGGGCCTGCTCGATGTCTATCGTGCTCACCGAGATCGTTTTCTTATGGGGAACGTACGTTCCCTGTGGACCGGGCCGCAGCCAGCGAACGCCGCAGGTTCGCTCCAGGAACTCATAGGCGGCGTACTCGATGCCGCTGCCGAGGTTGTTCTTGAAGGACTCCCCGTAACCGGGTGCACCCCGGCCAAGGAGATAGACCACGCGCCCCCGCCGCGCAATGCGGAACGCCTCGGGATCGGATGATCCAACGGAAAGACCTGCGCTCTTTGCGAGCTTCGTACCCCCCACGGCAATAATGGCATCAGAGGACATCCCTTCGGATTCCGCACCCTCCTCCACCATACGCAGCTCCGCGCCGCTTACCCGCTTGATGTACTCCCTCAGCTCCCCAGCGGCATGGCTCTCCGCCTCCGTAGGATGGGCCCCCAGCACGATCATGGCCCTTGCCTTGCCGTTACGGACAAGGTCCAACGTCGGATCATTCCTCTCGGCCGCCCGCACCCCACCCACAAGCAGAATCCAGGAAAGCAAATACGCCATAGGTCGGCTCATCTTTCTCCCTTTCCGTGCCCAGTGCATCGTTCCGTTCATCCAGCTACTAATGAGAACGGTTGGGTTCATGGACATCGAATGAAGCTCCAAAATCAGGGGGAACGCCGATCAGGCATTCCCACCAAACT
>JAADGH010000231.1 GCA_013152475.1 Planctomycetota bacterium | reverse complement strand
GGGCGCACACATGGGTGCGCCCCTACATCGCCTCGTCGTGGGTGGAACCGTGCGCTTCGTTTTTCCTTGCTTTCCGGGGCGGTCCGCGATAGTTTCTGAGGACTGTTACGCATCCGAGAATCGATTCAGCCGTGGAGGCGGTCATGGCGCACAAAGCGCTCATTGTGGGTTGCGGGGGAATGGGGAAGGGGTGGATCAAGAATGTCCAGGGCAACCCCCGTGCCGAAGTGACTGCTCTGATGGACGTCCGCATCGATGCCGCCCGGTCCGCCGCCAAGGAATTCGGTCTGGACGAGGGGCGGGCGTTTGATGACCTGGAAAGGGCCATCACCGAGTGCCGGCCGGACTTCGTTGTCGATGTGACCGTGCCCGAGGCGCACTGTTCGGTGACGGTAAAGGCCCTGGAGATGGGTGCGCCGGTCATCGGCGAGAAGCCTATGGCCGAAAGCATGGAGTCGGCGCGGAAGATGGTGCGGGCCTCGGAGAAGAGCGGCAAGCTCTACATGGTCAGCCAGAGCCGCCGCTACGACGTCAAACACGTGGCCTGCAAGGGGGCGCTGAAGTCGAACGCCATCGGCCCGATTACGATGGTCAACTGCGACTTCTATATCGGCGCGCATTTCGGCGGTTTCCGGGATGAGATGTCCTCGCCGCTGATCCTCGATATGGCGATTCATCACTTCGATCTCTGCCGCTTCCTCACGGGCGCGGATGCCTTCGCCGTGTATGCCCACGAGTTCAATCCGAAAGGCTCGTGGTACAAGGGCGACCCGGCCGCGACGGTGATCTTCGAGATGACCGATGGGATTGTCTTCACCTACCGCGGGTCGTGGTGCGCCGAGGGATGCCACACGTCATGGAACGGCGACTGGCGGATTATCGGCGAGCGGGGGACGATCCTCATGGAGAAGGATCAGATGCCCCATGGACAACGGGTGGTGGATATGGACCAGGAGAGCTTCAACCGCGACCTCGAGGACGTCCAGGTGGATGAAGTGGAGATCACCGGCACGGGCATCGGCGGGTCGCTCAACGAGTTCCTCGACTGCCTGGAGTCGGGCGACACGCCGCAGTGCGAGTGCCATGACAATATCAAGAGTCTGGCCATGGTCTTCGGCGCCATCGAGTCGTCGCGCAAGGGCCAGACGCCAGTCCGTGTAGTGAAGGAGTGAGTATGAACGCTATCGTTATCTGCCTGGACACGCTTCGCTGGGACGCGCTGGGGTGCTACCACGACTGGGTGCAGACGCCGTGCATCGACCGCTATGCCCAAAGCGCGACGAAGTTCAACGCGGCGTTCTGCGGCTCGTTTCCAACCGTCCCGATGCGCGTGGATGCCTACACGGGGGACGTCAACTGGCCGCGCGTCGGGTGGGTGGGCATCGACGAGGACCGGCCGAAGCTGCCGGCGCTCCTCCGCGACGCGGGATACTTCACCGGCCTGGTGCTCGATACGTGGAACAACGTCCGGGTTGGGCTGAGTGACTGCTATGACGAATATTTCCTGATTGAGAAAGACGTGGACGACGGCTTCACGCGTGAGGATGTGGACATCCCCGTTCCCCTCGCGAACATGCGCCAGAACGGCGGCGGCTTTCTCAGCGACCGGATCCGGACCTCTCACTACCGCCACGAGCAGGACTGGTTTGTCGCGCGCACAATGATGCGGGCCTCCGAGTGGCTGGAGGATAATTACACGAAAGAGAAATTCTTCCTGTGGGTGGACACCTTCGAGATTCATGAGGACTGGAACCCGCCGAAGCATTATGTGGACTACTACAGCGAGGATTACGAGGGGCTTGACTACTCCTACCCCAACTATGGCTACACCGACATCTACCAGCCCCACGAGCTGGAGCGCCTGCGCGCGCGGTACGCCGGGGAGGTGACGCTGACGGACCGCTGGGTGGGCCATCTGCTCCGGCACATCGAGCTGCTGGGTCTTTTCGAGAATACGACGATCATCCTGACCTCCGACCACGGCATGTACATCGGTGAGCACAAGCGCGCCGGCAAGCACACCGTCGACCCCGAGGACCCCTGGCCGCTCTACGACACCGTGGCCCGCGTGCCGCTCCTGGTCTGGACGCCCTTTGATGCGCCGAAGGAGATCGACGCGCTGTGCCAGGCCGCCGACATCATGCCGACGGTCCTCGACCTGTGTGACGTCACCCCGCCTGAGACCGTGGGCAATTCGTGGGTCCCGCTTCTGAAGGGCCAGGCGCAGGAGTGCCATGATACCCTCTTCACGAGCTGCCACAGCGGGTCCGGCCCGGGCCGGATCGACTACCTGCCGTCGCACATCACGGTGACGACGATGACCCATACGGCGATCTTCGGCCGGCCGCCGCACAAGCCAGAGCTGTACGATCGCAAGAAAGATCCGGAGCAGGAGTCAGACATCGCGGCGGACAACCCGGACATCGTGGGTGGCCTCCGGGCGGAGCTCGTGGCTTTTATGGAACGACAGGGCGCGGATGCGGATTACATTGGCACCTATGCGAAGGGGGAGTAGTTCAAGTCGCTGCCGTTCGTCACGGTGAAGTGCCTGCCTGTCCTTGCTGAGACCGCGAAGAAAATTAGGTGTTCGATAAAATGGAGAGCTCCATGTGTGCCCGCGAACTTGCCATCGAGCCAAGCCCCGACTTCAGCCGTTTGGAGATGATCCTCAAGCGGGAGGGAACCCCGGATCGGGTGCCCTTCTTGGAGCTGTTCTCACAACTCCAGGGACCCGTGCTGAAGGCCCTCGGGAAGCTGGACGAATCGAGCGACGAGGGCCTGAGCCCCGAGGAGAAAGAGGCGAAGGCGTGGAAACAGCAGATCGAATACATGCTTGCCCTCGGCTACGACTACACGGTCGTGCGTCCGTACGGGTTCGAGTTCCCAAAGAAGGGCGAACGGGCCAAGGGCGTGACGCCATGCGGCGAGCGCTCGTACGTCTTGGCCGATACCCATGACATCGCCAACCGCAAGGACTTCGAGAACTACCCCTGGCCCGATATGGCGGAGGTGGACTACTCCCCCTTCGAGCGCATCGGGCAATACCTGCCGGAGGGGATGAAGGTCATCTGCATCGGTCCCGGCGGCGTGCTGGAGAATGCCATGTGGCTCCTCGGCTACGAGGGCATCAGCTACCTCCTCTACGACGCCCCGCAGTTGGTGCAGGACGTCTTCGATGCCGTGGGATCGCGGATCGTGGAGGCCTTCGACAAAGTGGCTTCCCACGATGTGGTCGGCGCGATGGCCCTGGGCGATGATATCGGCTTCAAGACCCAGAGCATGCTCGCGCCCGATACGTTGCGGGAGTATCTCTTCCCGTGGCACCAGAAAATCGTGGAGGCCGTGCACAGGCACGGCAAGCCGATCATCCTCCACGCCTGCGGCAACCGTTCCGAGATTATGCGGGACATCGTTGATTGCGGATGGGATGGCATTCATTCCTTTGAGGATGTCATCGAGCCGGTTTGGGAGGTGAAGGAGGAGTGGGGGGACCGGATTGCCGTCCTCGGCGGGTTCGACATGGACAAGCTCTCGCGCATGTCTGTCGATGAGGTGCGCCAGCACACCCGCTTCCTCATCGAGAAGTGCGCACCCGGCGGGGGTTGGGCGCTGGGGTCAGGGAACTCCGTCGCGAACTACATCCCCGTCGAGAATTTCCTGGCCATGCAGGAGGAAGGCTACAGGTCGGGGGTCTACGGCCCGTAGCGGAAAGGAGAACCGGCCAATGAACCGAAGACAATTTCTCAGCCGGATGGGAATAGCGGGCGCGGGCCTTGCCGTCGGGGCGTCTGCCGCGCTCGGCCAGGAAGAACGCAAGAAGAGACCCAACATCCTCTTCTTGCTGACGGATGATCAGCGCTGGGACGCCATGAGCTGCATGGGCCATCCGATCCTGAAGACGCCGAACATGGATCGCCTGGCGAAAGAAGGACGTCTGTTCGAGAACGCCTTCGTCACGACCCCCATCTGCGCCGCGAGCCGGGCGAGCATCTTCCTGGGGCAGTACGAGTGCAGGCACGATTTCACATTTGGGAAAGAGAAGATCATCTCATGGCCGGCCTGGGAGCAAAGCTATCCCATGCTGCTGAAGAAGGCCGGCTACCGCACCGGCTTCATCGGGAAGTTCGGCGTCAAGGTGGACTGGAAGGAGCATGGCGGGCCGAGGGGTACATTCGACTTCTGGAAGCCGGGCGGCGGGCGCTACTTCCCGAAGAAAGAGAATCCCAACGGGCAGGAGGAGCGTCACCTGACACAGATCATGGGCGAACACGCGCTCGATTTTCTCAAGAGATGCTCGAAAGACAAGCCCTTCTGCCTGTCCGTCAGTTTTAAGGCGCCGCATGTTCAGGACAAGGACCCGCGGCAGTTCCTTTATGATCCCGCATACAAGGACCTGTACGCGGACATGACCATGCCCAAGGCCAAAACGGCGACGCCGAAGCACTTCGAGGCGCTGCCCAAATTCATCCAGGAGTCGCTCGGCCGGAAGCGCTGGGGCTTCCGCTTCTCCACGCCCGAGCAATACCAGGAGATGGTCAAGGGCTACTACCGCCTTGTGCATGGGGTGGACGTGGTGGTGGGCCGCGTCCTGGCCGAGCTGGAGAAGCAAGGCCTCGCCGACAATACCGTCGTCATCTATGCGTCGGACAACGGCTTCTTCCTGGGCGAGCATGGCATGGCGGGGAAGTGGCTGCTCTACGAGGAATCGATCCGCGTGCCGCTCATCATCGCCGACCCACGCGCGCCTGCCGCACTTCGGGGACAGCGTCTGAAGCAAATGGCTCTGAACGTGGATATCGCTCCCACTATTCTGGAACTTGCGGGCGTGCCCGTGCCGAACACGGTCCAGGGGCACAGCTTACGTCCGCTTCTCGATGGCCGGCGGGTGGATTGGCGAGAGGATTTTCTCTGCGAGCATCTCTGGAAGGTGAAGATGATCCCCCGCTGCGAGGGGGTTCGCACGGGGCGCTGGAAGTACATCCGCTACATCGCAGAGAATCCCGTCTATGAGCAGTTGTTCGACCTGCAGACCGATCCGCTGGAGGAAACGAATCTGGCCGGCGATCCGAGATACCAGTCGACGCTCCGGGAACTCCGCAATCGGTGCGACGAGTTGAAGAACCGGTGGAGTAAGTAGACAAGGAGACGCACCCTGAAACTCAACGGCAAACGCACAGTCATCACCGGAGCATCTTCAGGAATCGGTCGTGCTCTGGCCGCCGCTCTTGCGGGCCGGGGCGCCGCAGTGGTCCTTGCTGCCCGGCGTGAGGATCGGCTGAACGAAGCGGCGGAGAAGATTGCGCAGGAGTTCCCCGATGCACCAAAGCCCCTGGCCCTTCGCTGCGACGTCACCGATGTCGACTCCATCAAGGCGCTTATCAATCGATGCGAGGAGGACCTCGGCGGAATCGACATCTGGATCAACAACGCGGGTGTCGGCGTCTATGGCAGCAATGAGAAGACCTCGATGGAGGAGCTCCGCTGGACCATGGACGTGAACTTCTTCGGCGCGGCGCAGTGCATGTTCGAGGTCCTGCCCCTGATGCGGAGGCAGGGCGCGGGTCTGATCGTCAACGTCTCCTCCATTTCGGCCCTCCACGGCGTGCCATACATGGGTGTTTATGCCGCCAGCAAGGCGGCGCTGGCGAACCTGAGCCAGAGCCTGCGGGCCGAGCTTTGCGACACGCCGATTCGCATCATGATCGTCTACCCCGGTTACACGCAGACGGAGTTTTTCGAGAAAGAGAAGAACGTCGGCGGTGGCCGGCGGCCCGACGGACCGTATGCATCGGTTGAGGATGTGGGTGAGGCCATCGCACGGGGTATCGAGCGGGGCAAGCAGGACCTCATCATTCCCTTCCAGGGCAAGGCGATGAAGCTCTCCGAGGGGCTTGCTCCCTGGATTGTCGAGAGGGAGATGCGCAAGCTCGCCCGGCGCCTGCGCGAGGGGTGATTGACTTTATCTGCGCCGGTCGTTATCATCCTCTATTGTTTATTGTTCTTCTTTTGCAATATGGCTCGCCGGTGTGGCATGTCTGTTCCGGGCGGGGATAGATCGGTTATCATGAATGTCATTCTGATTCTCGCCGACCAGCTTAGCGCCAAGTGGATGGGCTGCTATGGCAACCCCGCGGCATCCACGCCGAACCTGGATGCCATGGCCGAGCGGGGCACACTGTTCGAGCGATGCGTCTCGAACCTGCCCGTATGCATGCCCGCGCGCGCATCGATCATGACCGGCCGGAGCGCGCAGCACCATGGAGTTTTCTACAACGGCTGGGAGCTTGGGCTGGGTCTGCCCACATTTCCCCAAATTTTGCAGAAGTCTGGGGTGCAGACCTTCGGCGTGGGGAAGTTCCACCTCGAGTGTCACGGCCGGAGCGCATACAACGATGTGCTGAAGTACGGCTTCGACAAGGCCCAAACCACCGAAGACATCCGCGCGGGAGAATGGCTGGATTGGGTGGAGCAGGCCTATCCCGAGCATTACGAGCGGGCGTTGGCCACCTGCTGGGCCATGCCTCACTTGGAAGACTATGGTCCGTCGCACCGAAATCTGCGTGAAGAGATTCTCGATGCGAAAAGGAAGTACTCCCCCGATGTGCAAGCCGAGCTGACGTACCCCTCAATCGTTCCCGAGGAGGCATGCCAGACGCAGTGGATCGGCAACGAGGCGGTTTCAACCATCGAAGGTCGCGACCCGTCGAGGCCGTTTTTTCTCAAGGTCTCGTTTGTGGACCCGCACGATCCCTACGATCCGCCGGAGCGCTACCTCGACCGGATCGACGTGGACAAGATTCCGCCCTGCGTTCGGTCCGACGACCCGGCGTTGCACTCGGCAGTCGAGCGTTTTGGGAACCTGCCTTTCCTCCAGCGCTTCGGGCCGCTGAACGAGGAGGATTGGCGCATCCGCAGACGCTACTACCTGGCCTCACTCGCGTTCATTGACGACCAGGTCGGGCGGATTGTGGATGCCGTTCGGACGAGCGGCATCGAGGAGGACACCCTCATCCTTTTCACCGCCGACCATGGCGACATGGTGGGCGACCATGGCTTTGCCGCGAAGGGCGGGTGGCACTTCGACGCCTGCTACCGCATTCCCCTGCTCGTCGCCGGGCCGGGCGTTCAGGCGAAGCGCGAGGGGCATGTTGTCTCCTTGCTCGATCTCTTTCCGACGATTACGGACTACGCGGGGGTGGATCACGGTACTCCTGTCGAGGGACGGAGTCTTCGGCCCGTCCTGGAGGGTGACGGCGATCTGAACCGCCCCAACGCGGCGCTGGTGGAGAGCTATGGGAGCTACGGCGACGAAAGCGTGCCGCTCCAGGCCAAGACCGTCATCACACCGGACGCGAACTTCACGCTGTTCGGAGACAACACGGGGATGCTGTTCGATCTGAACAACGACCCGGACGAATGCGTGAACCTCTTTGGCAGGCCCGAAGCGGCCGGCATGGAGCGCGAGATGAGGGATATCCTGTGCGATCTGCTCATCCGCCAGAACCAACCTATGCCGCTGAGCCAACGGCACCCGACGGCGAGGCATTGATGTGAAGTGCTATCCGAATCTGTTTTTTTGGAGATGTAATCGTGAGTAGAAAAGGTGTGGTTTTGAGGTCAGGGGGGGTTGGGTTGGCGGTGTTTTTTGCTCTGTTGACGATGGTGCAGGCCGATGTCAAGCTGCCCGCAGTCATCGGCGACAACATGGTGCTCCAGCGGGGGCTCGACTTGCAGATTTGGGGCTGGGCCGACGTGGGGGAGGAAGTAACCGTCCAGCTCTGCGACCGCAAAGCCACGGCCACGGCCAACGACCAGGGCAAATGGCTGGTGACGCTGAAGGCCCTGCCGGAGGGCGGGCCCTTCGAGATGACGGTAAAGGGGAAGAACACGATCACCCTCAAGAACGTCCTCATCGGCGAGGTCTGGGTCTGCTCGGGGCAGTCCAACATGGGCATGCCGGTGAGAGGATCGAGCACGGCGGAAGAGGCCATTGCCGGGGCGAAGTTCCCGAAGATTCGCCTGTTCAAGGTGGACCTGACACCCTCCGTCAAGCCGCGAGAGGACTGCAAGGCGGAATGGAAGCTCTGCTCGCCGGAGACCGTGCCCGGTTTCTCGGCGGCGGGGTACTACTTCGGGCGCGAGATCCACAAGGAGCTGAAGGTCCCCGTGGGCCTGATCCAGAACGCCTGGGGCGGCACACCGGCGGAGGCCTACACCAGCCTGGAGGCGTTGGAATCGGAACCGTCGCTGAAGCCGATCGCAGATCGTTTCAAAACAGTGCTTGAGAAGGTTCCCGACCTGAAGGACAACTACGGCGAATACTTCAAGAAATGGAACAAGGCGTTCCGCGCCTATCGCAAAGAGCTCTTTGCCTGGAGGAAACAAGTTCAGAAGGCCAAAGCGGAAGGCAAGAAACGCCCGCGTCCTCCGAAACGATCCAAGGACATGATGTTCGGCTCCAAGAATGCGCCGTCCGTTCTCTTCAACGGCATGGTCATGCCGGTTATCCCGTATGCCATTCGCGGCGCCATCTGGTATCAGGGCGAGGCCAACGCGAGCCGCGCGTATGCGTATCGCACGCTCTTCCCCACCATGATCAAGTGCTGGCGAGCCGCCTGGGGCGAGGGCGACTTTCCGTTCTTGTTCGTCCAGCTTCCGAACTTCCATCAGCCCGTTGCTGATCCGGGCGAGAGCACGTGGGCCGAGATTCGCGAGGCGTTTGCCATGACACTGTCCCTGCCGAACACCGGTATGGCCGTGACCATCGACATCGGCGAGGCGGACAATATCCATCCCAAGAACAAGGTGGAGGTGGGCAAGCGCCTGGCTCTGTGTGCGCTGGGGACGGTCTATGGCAAGGACATCGTTTACTCCGGGCCGATGTATGATTCGATGAAGGTGGAGGGCAATAAGATCGTCGTAAAATTCAAACATGTCGGGGGCGGGCTTGAGGCCAAGGGTGGCGTGCTGAAGCAGTTCGCTATTGCCGGCGAGGACAAGAAGTTCGTCTGGGCCGATGCGAAGATCAAGGGCAATGATACGGTGGTTGTCTGCAGCGACAAGGTGGCCAGGCCCGTGGCCGTTCGATACGCGTGGGCCGACAATCCGGAGGGATGCAATCTGTATAACAAGGAGGGCCTGCCCGCGTCGCCATTCCGAACGGACGACTGGGCGGGGATAACGTGGCCAAAGAAATGAGGCCAGCATTTGCACTTGACGCCATCGGAAGAATAACGGAAAATGGAGGGGATGGTTTTTGCGAGCATTTGCTTGATGGGCATGTTCTATCGTGAATTCATTGATTACTCTTTAAGCGGGATCATCAGGAGAAGGTGCCCTGGCTGCGCGAAGCTGGCCTGTATGGTGGGACTGGGAGCTTGAGCTCAGTCCGCACGTGCTCAAGCGCATGCTTGCAGTTCACAGAAGTCGATCTTAGGACGATGCTCGATAGAGCAACGGGCTACCATCAAGACGTGGTGCCGGGGCGCTGGGTGATCGAGACCCAACAGGGGAGTCGTGTGTGGGAAGTGATTGTCGAGCCGGACTTCAATGTCCGGTTGCTGGTCGTTATCACCGCCTACCCGGTGGAGAGGTGATCTTATGAAAGAGGCTTATCTCGAAGTAACATTCCGGCGGGGGCGGGCCATCGCGGCATATTACTATCTGCCCCGCCGTCCCGGTGAGAAGAGCACCAAAACACGTCGAATCGAGGGCGGCATGCTAATCGACTATAACCGTGACGAGAAACCGATTGGGATCGAAATCACTGCTCCCTCGCAAGTCACCTTGGCTGCCTTCAATCGAATTCTCGAACAGCTCGGCCAAGATCCAATCGGGCATGCCGACCTGGCGCCGTTGCACGCTGCATAGGATCAGAACGAGGGGTAGACTTCTTCCGCACACGCGACTGACCGAGCGTCTCCCCAAAGAACGATCTTCGATCCTCCCCAGGAAGAGGCTACTCGGCCTCTTTCTCCTTTTCTTTTTTCCCGTCGCCATCCGGCTCCAACAGTTCTTCTGCTTCGGTGGCGGCCTTCGTGCCCTGATATTTCTTGATAAAGGATTGCAACTTCTTCTCAGCTGACTTGCGCTTTGCCGAGCCTGCTTCCTCTCCGAGTCCGGACTTGATCTTCTTGAGTTCCCTTTCGCCCGATTTCTCGATGGCGTCCAGGATCTTCTGGGCCTGCTTGTTGAGCTTCTCGTCCTTTTCCCCGACGAGCAGTTTCATGCCATTGATAGCGGCCAGGGCTTTGACTGGGCGTTTCGTCTTGGCTTTCTTGGCGCGGGAGAGCATGGCCTTGGCGGCCTCGGGGGCGACCGTGTTCTCCAGCCACTCGCGCGCCATGTCCATGTATTTCTCGTCAAATTTGTGGCCGATGCCCTTCATCTCCACGGCCTTCACGCTCATGCCGGCCTTTTTCGCTTTGGAGATGACATTGGGGGCGTTCCTCTTGTTGGGCGATTTCTCTCCCCAGCAAATGAACATGTGGCAGCCTCGGCCGGAGCGGTACCGCCCGCCGCTTCCCCCCGCGCCGCCACCATCGGCGAGGATGAACACGTTGAAGTATTCCGTCGCGCCAAGGCCCAGAATCCCGTCGATGCAGTGGCCGCCGTTGCTGAACCCTGCGAGGACGCGCAGGTCCGGGTTGATGTTGGGGATGACCTTGTGAAGCTCCTGCAGCATCTTTTTGTGGTAGGCCCACATGACCGGGAAGTTGCCGACCATGTTGGCCTGGCCGGGATTGTTTGCCCCCTTGGGGTAGGGCATACCGGCGAGGATGAACTTGTCGGCGTCGGCCAGCCGCGCGGCGGAGCCGACTTTCGACGACCCGTCAGCGCCCGCCATGAAAATGAGCAGGGGGTGGTACCGATTGGGGTCGTACTCCTTCGGAATGCTGACCTCCATCTCGGAGGTGTTCCCGTGCCGGTCCTTCTGAAGTTTCGGGAACGACAGCGTGAACCGCGCCCCCGGCTTTACACGGGGGTCGGGGTGGAACGCTTCGTCGCCTGCAAGAAGGCCAAAGTGCCACGTCAGGAAGATCCCCGAGAAAAGGACGGGGATCGACCAGTGGATGTGATTCCGGGCGGGGTGCATATCATCGGTCCTTCGGTCTCAGAACTCGACCCCCTCTTGCGCCTTTCGGCCGATATCGAGACCGTGCTTGATCGAGCGCATCTCCGTGACGGTATCGGCCAGTTCGATCAGGCCGTCCGTTGCGTCCCGGCCCGTGAGGACCAGGATCGTGCCTTTGGGCTTGGCCCGCACGAGGTCGGCGACACGCTCCTCCTCGATCAAACCATGGGCGACCGCGCCGCAAATCTCATCCAAGACTACCATGCTATATTTGCCGGATGCCAGGGCGTTGGATGCCTGGGCGAGGGCGTTTCGCGCGGCCCGGGTGTGCTCCTGGAACATCGGACTGGTCGGTGGGGGCGCGAAGCCTCGGCCCGCCTGCACGATCTCGACGGTCGGCAGGTGCTTGATGGCGGCGATCTCGCCCGTGGACGAATCGGCCTTTACAAACTGAAGGATGAAGGTCGGCATCCCATGCCCCGCCGCACGCAGGGCCATGCCGAGGGCGGCGGTGGTTTTCCCTTTGCCGTCGCCCGTGAAAAGGAGTACGCGTCCGGAGTTTTCCATCGCGCCTTCTTACAGGATCCGCATCGCTCGGCCGCCGACGTCCAGTCGTCCGCCGGTGGGATCGGCCACATTATCGTAGAAGAGATAGGCCTCCGTGAAGCCTTCATTCGGACCGGTCGGTGTCGGCGCGATGCCTTCGCTGTCGAGGGTATAGAGATTGCCATAGACCTCGATGTCGCCGAAGATCAGCCCGCGCACCTTCATCCGGATGATATCGGACTCCCCTCCCGCAGGAGGCAGGCCGCCGACGGTGATCAGTGTGTCGGCGGAGACATCACCGTAAATATCGGCCTTTACCAGGTTTCCGCCGACGCTCAAAAGGTTCGGCTGGGCCTCCGTGCCGCCCGCGAGACCCTCTTTCAACATCAGGAACTTCAGATCGCCGCCCACCTGCATGCTCGTGTCGGAATAGGCGTTTTGGCACATGAATTTGCCCAGCGTCCCGCCGACCTGGAAGTTGCTGCCGACGACGCCGTCCCAGAAGAGGCCGATGGAGAAATTCCCGCCGACGTTGAGCTGGGTGCCGTTGAAGCCGCCGCGCATGTAGGCCATTTTGAGGTTGCCATTGATGGTGACAATGCTGTCGGACAGGCCGGCCCGGAAGGCGGCGCGCTTCATGCCGCCTCCGACAAGGATCTGGTTGTTCGCGGACGGACCGTACAGCGCCTCCAGCATCCAGAGATTCCCGCCGACGTTCATAAGGGTCCCGGTGATCCCGTTGTAGACGCACACCCGCGAGATGTCCGCGCCCGCGTTGATCTGGCTGTCGCGGAGGGCCCCGCGGATCTGGATGCCTTTCTGGATGCTTCCGCCTACGTTGAGAGTGGATGTCCGAACGTCGGCTGTCGCAGAGAAGCTGCCCAGGTTGCCGCCGATCATGAAGTTCGACCCGCCGAGCATGAAGTCGGTCTGGATCGACGCCACGTTGTTCGTCACGTTGAGCGCCGTGTTGCGGATGGGACCCGCTACGCGGATCATCTGAATGCTGTCCGCGTCGATCGTGCAGTTCGTCAGGCCGTTGTAGGCGAACAACTTGAAGAAGTTCCCGGCCACCGTGAACGTGCTGTCCAGGACCGTGTCGTAGGCGATGAACGACCGCAAGGCGCCGGCCGTGAACGAGGAGTTCTTCACCGCGTCCCGGACCATGATGTCGCGGATCTCCGGCGCCATCATGTTCGTGTCGATGATGCCGTGTATGGTGCTGAGTTTGCTTAGGGTGCCCGTGAGCAGAACATCTGCCGCGTTCATCTCGCCCACGCTGATCTGTTTCACGTTCGCGGCCACGATACCGTTGGCCGTGAAGTAATCCTCGCCGATGCCAATCGGCACATGGACCGGCGGGTCCTCCGGCAGCGGCCACGGGTCGTGGCGTGGGAACACCCGGCGCGCGGAGAAGGGCCCGCCGGAAAAGATGGCCCCGACCCGGCCTGCCTCATTCGTCGAGACGCGGAAGATGTCCGCCCCGCCTGCATCGATATGGAAGATGTCGCCGCCGGGCGTCTTGTTCGTTACCTCCTGGATAAGGCCGCCGTTCGAGTTCACTCCGAAGAGGTCCACCTCCGCCGTGCCCGAGATTTTCACGCCTGTGATCCGCCCGCCTGCGCTCACGACACAAGAGACGTCTCCGCCTTCGCCGGAGAGCGCCAGCGCCGCCATGCGCGGATTCGGCAGGTAGATTTCCGCCACCACCGAGCCGACCCCGTTCGCCATCGGGATCAGCGTCACCTGGCCGACCCCCTTCGTGGCGCCGACGGACAGCTTGGCCCCGCTGTCGTCGATGACCGGGAGCCAGCCCTGTACGTTGATGGGCGCCAGGGGCACTCCCGGCGCATCCCAGAAGTGACCGTGCGGGGCGACGACGAACTTCGTGTCGGCGGCCAAGATGTTGGAGTGACCGCCCGGCGCGTTCAGGGTGATGTTCTCCGCGCGGAAGAGCCCCAGTTCGCCCAGCCCGCCGCCGACCGTCACCGACTGGCCGGCGCTGGCGTCATAGTCGCCCGAGATGATCAGTGCGCCCAGGCGGTTGCCGCCGATGTCAACGGTGTTGAACGTGCCGATGCCCTCGAACGTCCCCGGATCGGATGGCGTCCAGTCCTTTGGGATACCAACCGAGATCATGCCGACCGCAACATCGGCGGGAGAGCGGACGTCGCCGACGGTGAACTGACCATCGCCCGGGCCGATGCCCGGCTCGTTCGGATTGAGCGGATCGATGTAGAAGTGCAGCAGGGACCCGTCGTAGGTGTGGGCGATGTCGATGCTGGCGATGTCGCTCGTGCCCGGCCGCGCGCCCCCGCCCGGCGGTACGAAATCGGGCAGAACGGTCAGCACGGGGTCCATGCCGGCGTTGCGCAGCGTGGCGCGATCGACGTCCAAGCGGATGACGTCGCCGTCGGGATCGGTAAAGGTATCGACCATGAAGGTCATGGCATTCGAGTAGTCGTTCACATTCCCCGCCAGGTCTTCGGCCCGGACCTGCCACGTGTGAAAGCCGTAGGTCAGGCCCCGGTTGAGCATCCACGGCTCCGGTCCACCGGTGGGCAAGGTGTAGACGATATCCGGTGCGTCGAAGTTCGTGAAGAGGTCGTCCTGGGGCAGCGGCGGCAGCGGGTCGCCGAAGGGTCGCGGCCCATAGCCGGCCGGGTTCCAGTTGCTGCCGTAGCGGGTGTCATACTCGAACTCCGGTCCTGTTCCCCCGTCCATCTTGATCCAATAGGTGGTAAGATAGCAGTCGTGCGTGGCGGGGTCGTAGTTTTCGTCGCCGGGAAGTCCTGTGGGTCCGGCGGGGATCATGGCGTGGGGCCACTCGAATGTGGGCCAGTTGGTGTGGATCGGCTCCGTCTCGCCGGGGCTATAGTCAAGGGGCGTGTCGGGCCAGGGCTCATTCGGTCGGGGATCGCCGAGTGTCATCACCGGTGGCGGGGCCGTGTCGATGATGACCGGCAGATCGTCCGAAAAGAAATCCGACGGGTTGCCCGCGATGTCCAAGGCCAGGGCCGCGTAGAGATAGGGAATCGGCCGGCCAAACTCATCTACGCTGTCTGGCTGGTCGTCCGTGAGGATTTCGTATCCGCTTCCCGGCGCCCAAGGGTCTGCGAAGGGATCGCCCGAGCCGCGATAGGTTTCGCCGTCGTCGCCCACATAGTCGCCGGTGGACACGAGGGTCAGCGTGGTGGGATCATCCGACAGCACCCGCCAGAGCTGCCAGTAGTCCTGCGTCTCCTCGTTGACGGTCACGTCGAATCGGGGTTTGGTGACGTTCGTGTAGTTGTCGTCGTCCCATGCGCCGCTGTCGGTGCTTGCATGGAGGTCCACCACGGTCGGCGCCTGGGGGGCGAGGGTGTCGATCGTCACGGTCAGTGGGTCGGACTGCCCAGGGTCGGAAAGGTTCCCCGCCAGGTCCACGGCATGCACGGTATAGACGTAGGTGTTCTCCGACGGCGTCATGAAGGGCGTCTGCTGGTCGAGGAGCGTCTCGTGGCCGACGGTGGTCGGCTCACCGGAGCCGAACGGGGGCCAGGGGAACTCTGGCGGCGGGTCGAGTTCCTTATAGATGTGGTAGTCATCGCCCACGATAGGCGTGTGGGAGATCTCGGTGCCGTCCCGGAAGATGCGGAAATACAGGCCGAAGTCCTCCGTTCCCGGCGTGGCGGAGATGTTGCTCACCTCGAAGGAGGGGGTATAGTCGTTCGTGTAGTTGTCATTATTGAAGATGCCGCTGTCGCTTTCGTCCATGAGGTCGATGATCGCCTGGCCGCCCATGAGGTCCGGGCCGGTGGTGTCGATGTAGACGTGGATGCCCGGTCCGTCGGGCGACTCGTTGCCGGCCAGGTCTACGGCGCGGAGGGAGTAGTACCATGGGTTGCCCACCATGCTCTCGGGCTGCGTGTCGAGGGTCTCCATGGCGGGGACGATGGTCACTTCTCCGGTGGTGGGGTCCTCGATTGCATAGGGCCGGTAGATTACGCCATCATCGCCTTCGATCCCCATGCCGTCTGTGTTGGAGGAGACGAGCGTCGGTTCCAGATCGCCGAGGGCGTTCCGGTAGATTCGATAGAAAAGATCGTTCGACATGCGCGCCACGTTGAACGTGGGTGTCGTGACGTTGGTTACGTTGTCATCGCCGAACAGTCCCGAGTCGCTGCCCAGAGGATTGAGGACCGGATCGGGCGCGCCATCCCAGAGATCAAGGGACGGCAGTCCGGGATTGCCGCCGTAGGGGGGGGGCGCTTCGGGTGCGGTGGTGTCTATCCAGGTGGGGCTGACGGTGTAGTCGATGGGGATTCCGAGAAGACTATCGACCAGCAGGACGTTGACGGAATAGTATCCGTCGTCCAGCGGAACGGACGGTGTAATCGTGTAGGTGCCCGCACTGACCGATACCCCCCACCAATCGACATCCTCGGCGTCGGGGTAGGCCGTGGTCGGGTCGTCCTCGTCGCCTTTCCAGTCGATGTAGAGGTCTCCGTCGTCTTCCACGGTTAAAGTGTACGTCGGCATGATGTTGTTCGTGACCTGATCGAAGTTAAGGAGGCCCGAGTCCGACGTGGGCAGCATGGTCATAGTCATGGATGGAGCCAGACGATACTCGAGCTCCTCCACACGCAAATCATGATGAATACGTCGGTGCAGTTTCATGGTGACCTTCCTTATCCTAATACATTCATAATTGGGCACATAATCCAACTGAAAACCTCTATAACGTTATGGAGGTTGAGCGTCACGCAACCTCCATTACTTCTCCCAATATCGTGGGCAAACGCTCACCGTGCCCACAATATCCTGGGTGGGTATGCCGTTCCTGGGCTGGAGTGAACCGTCAGTTGGTTCTCGACATAAGACTTTATCCTACGGCCCATTCTTGATGTGCGTCAAGTAAAAAACGCGCAAGAAAACCCCTTGTACCGATGGGGTCGCGGGTGGTTTCTCCGTGATGGTCAGCGGGTGTGGGGATGGCCGCTCTTTAGCTTGTTTGGGACTTTGTGGTTATGACGCGGGATGGGCTGAAGGGACGTCTTGACTAACCGGGACAGGTCTGGTTCAATGGAACCCATAATTTTTTTGTGTGTGGTTGAGGGACAGCGCGGAATGCGGACGTGTTTTCTTCTTTTCATTGTGATTCTCCTCGCGGGCTGCGGGCCTAAGCACCTCCCGTTTCTCGGCTATCCTGAGCATCGGGACCAGCGGGTTGGCGACCGCAATCCGCGTTCTCCGTACGCCGACAGGGTTCGCATGACAAGAGTCAAACATGCGGACCCCAAGACCTATCTTGCTCTGAAACAACAGGGACGGATCCTTACCGAGCAGCGCCGGGGCGACTACATCTACTTCGCCGTCAAGAACAGCCGTGAGGTGCAAGTCGGCGAGCCCGGCAAACAGGTGGTGACGATCGACGTGATCGAACGGTACAAGGCGAAGCTTCCCGCCGGTGAAAAATGGCCTTGACAACGCTGAAATCGGTGTGATTACGTGCCACGCACACGTTTGGGCGATCTATTTTCGCAAACCCGAAAGGGGGTTGCTATGACGAGAACGGCCATCCTTTTTGTCGCGCTGGTTCTGTCTTTTCCCCGGCGCGATATCCAGGCCGGGGACCTTCTCCCTCTGAAGCATGTGGTGGTCTTCAACAACAACGGTCGCGTCCCGCCGGCGACGCGTGTGTATCCCATGTTCCGGCTGTCGGAGCCCTTTGCCATGGTCGAGGACTTCTACACCCCCGCCACGCTCGATGCGACACTGACCGACAATCTCGCGCGGTCGCGCATGCTCTACATCGGCCAGTACTGCAACGAGGCGCCCCTCTTCGCCGACGCGGACGTCTGCCGGGCCATCCGGGACCTGTTGCAGCGCGGTGGCGTGGTCTTCTTCGGCTACAACACCGGCTCGCACGGAATCCGGTTTGCACCCGACACGGTGAAGTTCCTCAAGAGCGTCGGCGTCACGCCGCCCGGTGCGTTCCAGACGGGATACGGAAAAACGAAATTCGCGCCTGCGAATGTCCACGTCATCCTGTCCAGGCCGACATCGGTGGGGGGGAAGGAGACGGGGCACTATGGATGGTGGGAGAAGTGGCCGCCGGGGCAAATCGTCCTCGCGCATGACGCACGCGACAAGGGCAAGGCGACGCTGGTCCTCCAGGACAAGGTCCTGGGCAAGGGCGCGGTGATGTTCAACCAGGCCTACGGCATCTTCCGTTCCTCGGATGGCGTCTGCTTCGACGTCGTCCGGAATCTCATCGCCTATGCCTATGGGGAAGGGAGGTAACTTCAATGGTACGAACGAGATACGCATTTTTTGGTGTCCTCTTCCTCATTGGCGCGGCCCTGGCGCAGGAGGACATCGGCATCGAAAACAAATTCATCGAGGCGACCATCTCCCCGCGCGGAGGCCGCGTGTCCTCCCTGAAAGACCTGGCGACCGGCAATGAACTGGTTGCCACGAACCAGGGCCTGTG
>JAADGH010000110.1 GCA_013152475.1 Planctomycetota bacterium | reverse complement strand
CTTGGTCATAACAGCGGCCACATGGGGGGCGCGCTGGCGCAGGGTTGACAGGAGCCGCCAGGGGCGGCCGCGCCCGTAAGGGCCCGCGCAGGAATAACTCCCGCATTCGTGTTCGCCGATCATCGTCGCGGTGCAGTCAGGCGAGTCGGCGGCATCACCGCAGCGGCGCCTTGCCCGTCGCTACTTTGCGGATTGGGCCAGGTCGTCTGCGACATCGGCCATGTTGGCTGGGTCACTGTCGTCGACCTTTCCCGCTTCGCGCGGACCAAGTGTGTAGTTCCACCTGGGAAGGGCCTTGTCCTTCACAAGGCCTAGATCGCGCATCTGGGCGTCGGTGATCTTCGTGCCCGTGTCGTAGACCTTGGTGACGAGGTGCGCGCGAACCCGCAGCCCCGTGGTCGTCGAGGTGGTCTGAATGTAGTTGATGATGGTCTGGTAGCTGTCGAGGGGTCGGCCCGCCCAGTTCTTGGAGATCTCGGCGAACAGTCTGTGCTCGATGGGGTTCCACTTCGACGCCCCCGGGGGGTAGTGGGCGACCGTGACGGTGAGGCCGTGTCGAAGCGTGAGCCTGTGGTAGAGGCTGTACTTCCAGAGTCGGTTCGTCGAACTGTTGGACCCACCGCCGTCGGCCAGGATGGCGAGTTCGGAAGCGCCGGGGTAGCGGTGTCGCCCCTCCTCCAACCACCACCGCTCGACAGCGTCTACTGCGAACTCCGCGGTGTCTCGTGAGGTGCCGACGTAGACCGTGCCGCAGTTGGCATTGATGTCGTAGATGCCGTAGGGGACGGCCTTTCCGATGGCCTCGGAGAGGAAGTCGTGGTCATTGACTTCGACGGGCTTGTTGCTCCACGCCGTGCCGGGATTCTTGAAGAGTCCGACCAGCTCCTTCTTCTTCGTATCGACGCTGATGACGGGCAGTCCACGCGCGGTGAAGTCTTCGCGGAGCTGCGCGATGTGTTCGAACTGCGCGTTGCGATCTTCGGGGGTGGACTTGCAGACGCGGGCGAGTTTCTTGTGGTTGACTCGCAGGGAGTAGCCCATCTGGACGAGTAGTCGGGCGACCGTCCGCGGACTGACATCGATCCCGAGTCCTCGGAGTTCCGCCGCGATCTTGCCCGTCGTCTTGCGCGTCCACTTCAAACCCGTGATGGGGTCTCCAGCCGTCTCGTGGCCCATCAACTCGGCGATGTGGTCGATTACTTCTGGGGTTTTTTTTCCACCGGCTTGCGTCCCCCGCCCTTCTTGCGGACCCGCCCACCATCCACCTCTTGCTCCAGAAGCTCCCGTCGCCCCCGTGCAACGGTCCCCCTGTCAAGACCCAGCAATTCGGCGATGCGAGCGTCGCCTCCACGTCCGGTCTTCAGCGCTTCGAGTCCGGCATACAGACGACGCTGCTTCTCATCGAGCAGACTGAAGAACAGCACGATCGCGGCCCGCAACTCGTCGGGCATGATGTTGTCATCGGGCAGGGAGCCTGCCACCCCCGGCTCGGCGAGAAGGGCTTGTCGCCCCAGTACCTGTTGCCGCGCGACCTCAGCCTCGCCCGAGCAGTACAAGTACCGGCCTGCCACCGGTTCACGCCTCAAGCGCGTGTCCTGAACGAGCTTCCGCAGCGCATCCTTTGTGCCGACGTGAAGCCGGTTGTCGAGTTCCTCGACGAAGTAGCCGACATCCCCGGATTCGACCGTCGCTGCCGCCGTGGACAACAACGTCCCATGGATCGAGAACCAGACTTCTTCGTACGCCCACAGGCCCCGCTCGTCGAACTCAGCCACATCATCGAGGGTGTAGAACCGACCTCGATGCGAGTAGCTCGTTCGATAGGACAGCTCCTTCAGCCTTCGGAACACGGTTCGGCGGGCCCTCGTGCCCAGCGCCTCCATGAGTTCAGGCATCGTGGCGATCTTACGCCTTCGAAGTAGCGAAACGATGGAAGAGGACGGGAACTCGATCGGTCTCATTGTGGCACCATTACGCGCGATATGCGTAATGGTGCCATAACTCGTGCCAGGAATCAAGGGGGCGACGCCTCGATAATTTTACGTAGAACCCGATTACCTCTCACCCCCATGCGCGAAAATGTGCACGCAAGAGGCGGCATGATTACGACCACTCAGCTCGATTTATTTTTGCGCGGACCCTTAGGGTCCATCCAAAAATAAGGAGGTCTATCAACAGTCGGCCCCATTCGGCCTGATGGTGTAGTTCCACTCTCCGTGGAACTTCTCGGGCACCAAGAACACCTCTGCCATCTCTTTGTCCGGCACCCGGATTCCCTTCTTGTACGTTCGCTTGTCCAGACGGCTTCGCACCGTGAGCCCCGCCTTCGTGGTTGTCGCAGCGATCAGCTCTACGATGACCTTGTGGGTCACCAAGGGTTTCCCACGCCAGTTCTGGGTGATGAACGAGAAGAGGCGATGCTCGATCTTGTTCCACTTGCTGGTTCCTGGTGGAAGATGGCAGACGTTGATGGGAAAGCCCAGCTCATTGGCCAGCTGTTGCAGGTGCACCTTCCAAAGGCGCAGCCGATAGCCGTTGCTGCCGCCACCATCTGCCGTGATGAGAAGCGACCTCGCACCTGGGTACAACGGCTTGCCCATCTCCAGCCACCAGGCCCTGATCGACGCTACGGCGAACTCGCCTGTGTCGTGGCTGATCCCGACGCTCACCCATGCCTCGTTCGCGGCCAGGTCATACACGCCGTAGGGGGCCACTTTGCCGAGCTCACCGACGAAGTCATACGCGTCGACCACCTCAGGATCTTGTGTGGGTCGCAGCTCCCGGCCAGCGTTTTTGTACGAGCCGACCAGCTCCTTCTTCTTGGTGTCCACGGAGATCGCGGGATCCCCCCTCTCATGTTGCCGTCGGACAGTCTCGGCGATGTGCTCGAACTGCGCGTTCCTGTCGGGGTGTTGGGCACCCTCCTTCCGCTTCGCGTTGCTCTGAAGAGAGTACCCCAACTTTTTCAAGAGCCGTGACAGCGTCGTCGGGCTCACCGAGTATCCCTGCTCCTTGAGGGCCACCTGGATGTTCCGCAAGCTCCTGGCAGTCCACAGCAGCGGTGACTCCGGGTCCCCCCGCGTGGTCGCCTCCACGAGATTCTTGAGCGTGGGAAGAAGGCCAGGGTATTTGTCCTCCACCTTCTTACGGCCTCCGCCAGGTCGGCGGCTTCGTGTCGGCGGAAGGGCCTCCAACTCCCCAGACTCCTGACGGCGAATCTCCTGGATCCCCCGTTGGATCGCGCTGATGGCCAGCCCTGTCGCGCGCGAGGCGGCCACGATACCACCGTAGCCGGCCGCCAGCGCCTCCGACGACACAAAGAGACGCCGCGCGCGCTCCGTTAGACTGTCTTTCACGAGTTCATATCGCTCGCGAATCTGGGCTTCGACCTGGGCTCGTTCTGATCGCTTCATAGGATTCCCGTAGCCTATCCGCCGCAATGAAGCAACCTGTTTATTTTTGGACGGACCCT
>JAADGH010000014.1 GCA_013152475.1 Planctomycetota bacterium | reverse complement strand
CGCCGGGCTCGATGTGCCGGGCGACGGCGTCGCATGTCACGCTCCAGACGCCGACGATGCGGTCGCGATGGGGCAGGTCGGCGATCCATTCGACGTTCGATCCGGCAGTATGGAAGTAGGCGTACTTCTCGTCGAACTTGGCCATCTCCGTCGTCACGAGATCGAACAGGCCGTACTCCGGCTCGAAGCTGATGATGTCCGCGCCCCAGCCGATGATTCGGTAGCACCGCTGCCAGGGGCTCTCCTCCAGCGTGGGGATGAGAGACTTTTCGGCAAATTCCTCGATGTTCACCGCGAGGGAGACGGTCTTGCTGCCCCGGCCCGTGCCGCAGTATTTACAGCCGTGGGGGCAGCCCTGCATCGTGCCGAACTCGAAGGCGCACCAGCAGACGTGGTTTTTCTCCTGGTCGCTTTTGCGTTCGCGAAACTTCCGCGGCGGGAAGCAGCCGAACATGCCGGTCAGGAGGCCGGACGATCCCTTGCCGCACTTCTCGGCCAGCTTGCTGATGTCCGGCTTCTTGTCTTCATCGAGTTGGAGTGTTGTAAAGACCAGCGAGCGCGTGTATTCCTTCGGCGTGCCGTCCGGGATGTTCTCGGGTGGATAGGACTTGTTGATCTCGGCCACCACATCGGGTGCGTTGTCCTCGTTGAAGACGGTGACATCGTCGCGTGTCCGGCCAATGGCCTTCAGCATCCGGTCGATGCGTTCCGACGCTTCCGGGGTCGCGTCGGCGCCTTCGAGCATATACAACTTGACGGGTTTGAGTGCATACATAATGAACTCCTTTAGTCTTTCAACCTGTCACGCCAGGGATACCTTCATCATTGCGAACCGCCACCTTGAAGGGATGGCAGTCGAGCTTTTTCGCGCCGGGGGTGGTCTGGGGTCCGCAGCCGCAGACGTAGTTCGTCGCGGTCATGCCGAGCTTCTTGCTGAACTGGCTCCACATCTTCCAGTTCTCCGTGGACAGGGAGACGGGGATGTCCTTGCTGTGCTTGCGGATCTCGCTCAGGTGGTGATCATAGATTTCCGCCCGAACCCAGTCGGGGAAGGGCTTGGCGCGGGTGTCTTCGACCTCGGCCTTACTCTCCTCGGCGGACTTGAGGTAGACAGGGTCGAGCATGTCGGCCACCTGGGTAAGGCGGCGTTTCATCTCGTCCACGTCCATCCACATGAAACAGCAGAGGCTGATGACATCGGGATTCGTTCTTTCGAAAATCATCTCCGCCGTCTTCGCGGCGTCTTCGCGCCACCCCTTGACGGGGATGATGGGTTTGAACTTGTAACGGATCGGATAGCCGGCTTCCTGCGCGATGCGCGCGGCTTCGATGCGCTGTTCGGTGGTTCCTGTGTTCGGCTCGACCTCGCGGCTCTGAGTAGGGCCGCTGATGCTCCAGACGATGATCGTGTTGCCGTTGTGCTTCAGGTCGCGCATCCACTCGGTGTTCCAGGTCTTCGTGTGAATGATAAGATACCGGTCCTTCAGCGTGCCGAAGTATTCGATGAGCTTGCCGAGGCATCCGAACTCCGGTTCGAGACCGGGGGGATCGGCGTCGTCGTCCAGGAGATAGGTCTTCTGCCAGGGATGGCGCTCGATGATCTGGCCGAGGTAGGTGCAGTAGTCCTCGATGTTGACCATGCTCACCAGCAGACCACCGAGTCCGCAATATTTGCATTTGTGAAGACACCCCTGCTCCAGATGGATGCGCCAGCAGGGGCGGCAGACCTTGTCGTTGCGGTAGGGATCCTGCTTCAGGTTGTAGCAGGCCCAGTTGAATGCGCCGGTGCCGAGGAGGGAGGCGTTGCACTGCTCGGGCTTGAGGCCGCCGTCGATGAGCGCCTGTCTGCGCTCTTGGAGCTCCTCCTTGCTGTCGAAACGGAAGGTGTTGAAGAGGAGGATAGGATCGGGCACGGGGTCGAGGGTGCCCATGACAACACGCCCCTTCATGATTCCCTGGTTCTGGATCATGTCCGGGAGCTGGTCGTCGGTGTAGGTGATGATCTCGCGGGGCTCCTGCAGGGCCGCCACGACGCTCTCGACGCGCGCGCGGTACGTCGCGTTCGACATGACGCTTTCATGGGCGTAAACGGCCGGAGTGTTGA
Organism: Planctomycetota bacterium; assembly: GCA_013152475.1. Taxonomy (GTDB): domain Bacteria; phylum Planctomycetota; class Brocadiia; order JAADGH01; family JAADGH01; genus JAADGH01. The sequence continues at coordinate 21,989 of JAADGH010000014.1, read as the reverse complement.
TGGCATACATCGCTGGTCCTTTCGTGTCGCGTAAAGTGCTTTTTCCTATGTGCCACCGGGCGACTTTTTTTATAGAAAACCACCCGTTTGTTCCGTGCGCTGATTCTTTTTCCGCTCCCATCTTCTTGAGTGATTTTAACCGGCGTTTCGAGGTTCGTCTATAGATACCGTTGCGCAAAATTTCGGATAATTATGATCTGTCAATATAATCCGAATAACGGGTAAATATCGTCACAATATTCGAAATAAATGGTTCTATGATCTCCATAACACGTGATGAAACAGCATGTTGACCCTGTTACATATTTTCGACTTGCGCATGTGGATATGTGGGCGTGTTTTCATATTATTTTGGCCAAAATACCTCAAACCGGCCCCATAGGGGTTGATGCTGGAGAGACGACGTGATAGGATCACGGCAGGAACAATCCGGCCCCGCAACTGAAAAAGAGGAGCGCTATGAACATCATCCTGATCGTCATCGACAACCTCAAGGCCGCGAAGCTGGGGTGCTACGGGTACTTCCGGGACACGACGCCGAACCTGGACCGGCTCGCAAAGGAGGGGTTCATTTTTGAGAATTGCATCGCCCAGTGCGCCCACACGATGCCCTCCTTCACCACAATCCTCACCGGGCAGGACCCGTTCACGCACGGCATGGTCGGCACGCTGTGGTGCGTGCCGAACGCGCACAACTCGATCCTCGACGATGAGACGCCCGTGCTGGCGGAGATTTTCCGCGCCGCGGGATACACGACCGCGGCCTTCGACAACTTATTCAGTTTTGCGAATCGCCCCAAATGGTTCGTACGCGGGAACGAGTGGTATGTCGATGTGACCAAGACCTTCGGCCGCCACCACACCACCTGCCTGCGCGACATCGACGTCCGACTCCTGCCCTGGCTTCGAGAGCACGCGAGGGAGAACCTGTTTCTCTTCGTCCACCCCTGGGACACCCACAGTGGTGAGCCGGCGGAAGAGTTCAATACCTTCTTCGACCACCGCTCGGGCGACACCGAGGCGCACACCTACGAGGCGTCCTCCGGTGAGCGATACATCAGGCACTGGGGACGACCGGACCGCCTTGGCAAGGAGGGGCTCGACTACCATGACCGATGGGACAACCAACTCCGGTCACTGGACAACGAGCTCGGCTGTCTCTTCGATACGCTGTCTGAAACCGGGCTGCTGGACCGCTCATGGCTCATCCTCACCGCCGATCATGGCAACGACACACGCGAGCACAACTCGTACGGCCACCGCGAGGTCTATGAGGAATCCATCCGCGTGCCGCTTATCGTCCGCCCGCCGAAAGAAGTGAAGGCAGGCGGCCCCAGACGCATCGGCGGTTTGGCCGCGCATACGGACCTCATGCCCACGATCCTCGACTTGGCGGGACTCCAGTGCGAACGCGCCGCATTCGACGGCCAATCTCTCCGGCCGGTTCTGGAGGGTGGAGCAGCCATCGATCGCGATGCTGCATTCGCCACAGGGTGCTACGTCCAGCACGGGGGCCTGTGGAAGTCATGCGAGATCTGCGTGCGCACGCCGGAGTGGAAGTACATCGAGCGCGGCGAGATCCCCGAAGCAAACTACGACAAGATGGACCTCATCGGCATGATTGTCAGCGCCCGGGGTGCGTCGGCTCAGGAAAACCTGAATGCATTCAGGGCGCTCCCGCGCTGCGAACTGTATAACCTGCGCACGGACCCCGAGGAGCGGGTCAACATGTGCGACAAGCAGCCGAATGCGCGCAGGGACCTCGCCGCCCGCCTCGACAGCCGGCGTACCTCGCAGTGGTTTGTATAACATGCATCCGTTGGCCTACCCGAATCTCACCCGCCGCGGCTCGCCCAGGGCCTCGCCGTAATAATACAGGTACACATCCCGCGTCTCCGGCGGGTAGTTCGAGTCGCCGTAACTCCAGATCACTCGGAAATCCCCCTTGCCGGCCTGATGGTTGAAGACGGTGCGGACTTGATTGTGCGCGTATCGCGACCCCGAGGTCAGGTGCTTCGTGTTCGTCCACGTATCGCCCCGGTCGTGGGACGTCCACTCCTCGATCTCGCCGCCGTCCTCCTGCGGCTGGGAGGGGGTGGTGGGCCCGTAGATGCGGAGGTCATTGTCGGCAAGGAACACCAACCCGCCGGCGTCATACATGTGGTCGCTCGTGGTGATGTCCGTGATCCGCCATTCGCCGTTTACGCATCTGGCAAGTTTCCACACGCTCTCGAACGTCTCGATCACCGCATCGAGGAAAAGGATGCAAGGGCCGCCGTTCGAGTCGAGCTGGATGTCTTTCAGCCACACGCCATGCTCACCGCAGTCGTATATCTTCTCCGCGTTGTCCTCGGAGATGGGAAGCTCGCACACGGAGCCGTCGCTTCTGCGCCACGTTGCGCCGCCGTCATCCGAATAGGCGTAATACACATGGTAGCGCCGGCACCACAGGTGCTTCTTTTCCACCTCCTCCGGCGCGCCCCCGCCGAGGCGCGACCAGGCGATATGGATATTCCTCGGATAGGGCCCGTTCTCCGCGATAGTGACGGCATAAATCGAACATTCATCGAACTTTATGATAGTGACCGGATCGTCCCACGACGCGGCGCCGTCGCGCGATCTCCGGCAGCGCCATCCCGCCGATCCCCGGTATGCAGCCGCCCCTCGGTACGAAACAAAGAGCTCCCCGGCCCTCAACTGCCAGGGCTGAGGATAGCTGTTGTCGTCCTCGATATCCGCCGCCTTGGACCATGTCGAGATATCAAACGGCGACACGGACCTGACCACGCGGGTCGGATGGCCGTGCGCGCCGAAGAAAACGTAGAGGAACCCGTCCTCATCGATGAGGAGCGTCGGGTTGCGGTGGGCGTCCCCGTCGGGGTTCGCGCCGAGGACAACGGGTGCGGTGAAGGCCGCGCTCTTGTGATCGTAGAAGCTGATCGTCGGGGAGTTGTCCGGATTCCCAAACACGAAAAACGTCCGGTCCACCTGCGGCGCATAGACCGCCATCGGCCGGTGCCACATGCAGTAGGTCGCCATGGGCCCGGAGTAGACGTACTTGTGGGGCAGCGTGTTGGCTGTGCCGCAGCAGTACCATACCCCCTGAGATTTTTCGAGGTCCGAAGCCTTGTCCTTTGCCATCGTCTACTCTCCTTCACAATCCGGCAGGGTTCCAAGGCCAGTGTCATCTCTCAAAGCGCGCCGGTTGTCAATGATTTTCTGGGCGAGAGCGGGGCAATTCCCCTAAAGCGGGCCTGGCCCGAAATCCAAGCGGTTGTCGTTGCGAGGAGTCCCGCGTTTTGCGGGACGATCAAGCCATCTCGTCAAACCATATCGTATCGACGGATGAGATCGCTCCGTCGCGATGACGCGGGTCATGGGGAAACTCCTCCATCCGGCCTGCTTGACCGGATGGTCGGTTTCTGGTAAAATAATATCCCGTTGTTGCCGCGGAATAGACCTTTGACCGATCGAAAGGGAATCGGCGTCCTTTTCTTCGCTCACATGAGAGGGAAAGCACCGTGATTATCTACTGTGGCCAGTGTGGGAAGAAACTGCTGCCGGATGACTCTGTCGCGGGAAAGGTGGGGGTCTGCGCCGGCTGCCGGGCCAAGATCCCCATCCCGAAGGCCGAGACGAGGAAAACGCCGATCTGCATCTTCTGCCCGGAGTGCGACGCCAAGCTCGCCGCGCCCATCAACCAAGCGGGAAAAGAGATCGCCTGCCCGAAGTGCAACGCAAAGGTGCTGTTGCACACGGTGGACAAGTCGAAGCTCGGGATTACCAGCAAGGTTATCGACTCCGGGCTGATCGACCTGGAGGACGTCGAAGAACTCCGCAAGATTCCCCTCCCCCCCCCGCCTTCGGAGAGAGGCCCCTCGGCCGGCGCCCTGCCGCCGGCCGGTGAGATGCGTCCAGCCGCACGCCCCGCGGCCTCGCTGCTGCCGAAGATCGTGGCGCTGGTGGTCCTGCTGGTCGTCGTGTTCCAGTTGTTCCGGGAGATCACGCTGAACCTGAAGGTCGCCGACGCCACAAACATGGGGGTGCAGGAGCGGTACGGCGATGCGGTCAAGGTGTTGGACAGCGTGATCCTGAGCGGCCCGCTCACGGTGGCGAAGTGGCGCGCGGCAAACATGCGGCCGGAGTACGACAAGCTCGCCCGCGCGCAGGACGCCTACAAGGCCGCCGAGGAGTTCGAGGCCGGCAATCCCGGCGACTATCGCGGGTCGGCGCGGCTTTTTGTCGATGTGATCACGAATTTCACGGACACGTCATTCGCCAGCCGGGCCGAGGCAAAACTCAAGGGGATCGAGCTGAAAGCGGAGTTGAAGGCCAAGCCGCTGATGAAAGACCTCATGGGCCGTACGGCGGCGCTTATCGGCAGCGGAAAATACGACGAGGCCCGGAAGCTGCCCGACGAGTTCCCCGAGGAATATCTGTCGCCAAAGTGGGTGGAAAAGATAGCGCGGTTCCGCAAGGAGATTGAGGGAAACATCGAGGCGGCCAAGAAGCTGGCGGCAAAGGGGGCCGTGTGGCAGAACGGTCGCTGGATCAGCGGCGAGCACAAGAAGCAGATGGAACGGATTGCATTCGAGAAGAAACAGCGCGCCAAGGGCCTGATCAACGTCAACGGCGAGTGGATCACCCAAGAGGAGAAGGAAAAGCGCGAGCGCGAGCGCATCGCAGAGGTCCGCCGATCCAGAGGCATGTTCGAGATCTACAAGGACAAATGGCTGAACAGCGGCGAGCTGGAGCGGATGGAGCCGCGGGTGTTCATCGAGTCCAAGCTGCCGGGGGCGTCGGGAGCCGGCCTGGCGGCCGCCATCGGGCAGGCGGGCATGATCGCGACTTCCGCTGGGGACCGGGCCGAGTGCGCCTATCTTCTCCGCGCCGAGCACACCATGGACACGCGGCCCAGCATCCGCAGCATCGACGCCGGTAGCGTTAAGGTCACAGTGACGGTGACCGTTTTCAAGCAGGAAATCGAGAACCCGGGCGCCCCGAGGGACAAGCTCGTGATCCAAGAGAAGAAGCTGTTCACCATCGCCGAGGAGGGTCGGAAGATGACATCTCTGAAAGGCGCCGTGTCCGACGCAAGCAGCCCGAAGGCGTTCCTTGTGATGGAGGTCGCCGCCGCCGCCAATGCGGTGGAATTCATCCAAAGCAAGCTGGCCGCGAAGCTGCGGCAGTTGATGGGCATGGAGAAAATCGTGGCGCCCGTGGCCAGTCAGAAGACCCGGTTGATCGCGGGGCGGCTTCGAACGACAGCCAGCGACAGCCAGCGCCGGAAGTACGCCGCCGAGCTCGTCGCCATCGGCAAGGACGCGGTGCCCGCGCTGATCGATCTGCTCAAGGACCCCTCGCCCAAGGTTCGAATCTGCGCCGCCACGGCGCTGGGCGAGATCGGCGACGTATCTGCCCTGCATGTCCTCCGGAAGCTCGACGACAAGGCGCGGCGCAGGGAGGAGGGACAGGATGTTGGGGAGGCGGCCCGAGAAGCGGCGAAGAAGATCTATCAGAAAAACAAATAATCCTCTGCGATTTGTATCCCCGTAACCATTTAGCCAACTGTGGCGACCCGATATTCGGCCTCTCGTCATTCCCGCATACGCGGGAATCCACGAGTGGTCGAGGGCCTGGATTCCCGCTTTCGCGGGAATGACAACACTTGGCTAAATGGTTACGTATCCCCCCACTGAGGAGAAAAGGAGACAGGCCCGACGGCGGGTCGCAGCATTGCCGCCTCACGGGACGACGACCTTCGCCCCGCAGTTCGAACGGAACTCCCATTTCCCGTCGCTCCCCAGCCGCGCCCAAGCCCACGAGGGTACGGCAAATGTCTGCCCGACCTCGAAGTTGTAGATGTATCCCGCGTCGTAGTTCTTCGGGTCTTTCACCTGTCGGATGAACGTGATGTCGCCGAGGTCGATGACAGTGCGCCCCTTCTCCCGCCGCACCGAGCGGATTTCGTAGCAGGCATCCTGCTTGCCGTCGTTGGCAATTCGCATCCAGCTCCCGGCAAGTGTGTCGCCCACGGGAAGCTCGGCATCGGTGGTGATGCAATTGTGGTCATCCATCTCCCGGTCCATGTCGGTAATGGTTCCCGTCATGAAAGCGGTTGGGGCCTCGATACAAAGTCCCTTGCCGGTGAGCTTCGTGCCTCCGACCAGCAACGCGTAAACCACGCGGCCGTCACGAACCCGCGCAAATGCCCATTCCGCCGCGAACTCGAAGGCTCCGGCCTTGCGCAGAACGGAACCGTCGTGCGCGGAGAAGACGGTGTCCATAGTTCCGTCGGTATGTTGGATCGCCAGAGCCACGGCTTCCATGCCCTCGATATCATCAGTCGATGGCTCGACTGGCACACGGTTGATGCTTGCCAGCTTGCTCTCGCCGACAAAGGGTTCGATGACACTCACGAAGACGCTCGCAACGTCCCGGCCGCTATTATGGACGAGCAAATACTTCAACGTCTCCGGGTTGTCGAGCTTGCCCAGGCGCGGCGGCTCGGCGGTGGCCAGGATCACTTCATCGTTGTTGCCGAGCATGGTCAGCCTCAAGCGGACGTCCGTTTCCGCGCGTTTGCCCTTGCGGAACACGTTCCACGTGTCCTTGATCCGCCATGTCACGTTCCAGCAATCAGGTGGGCGGGCATCGCGCTCGACATCGCGCAGGAATTGGAAACCGACGCCCTTTTCTGCCCACCAGCCTCGTTTCCTGGCCTCGACCCGGCCGAAGGGGACGTCCGGTCCGGCCAGTGTGCCCTTTTCCTGAGCAACCAGCTTGAGTCCCTCCGTGACCACATCGCCCTCCGCCGAATGGAAACTGTAGTGGTGTTCTTCCCCGCCCTTGACGCGGAAGATATCCACCAAATAACTATCGTGCTCGGAGAGCTCCACCATCGCGTAAACCCGCCGGTAGAGACTCGTCTGCGGGTAAACGGCCTCGCGGGCGACGTCGATGAGTTGAACCTTGGGCGAGACACAGAATGTCTGCATGTTGCCGACGGTCACACGCTTCTGCCGCAGGCGGTCCACGACCACCGTATTGTGGCTGATCGTGTTGTTCGTCCACGCGACGCGCTTGGGCCATACCCCGGTGCGTTCGGGGTAGCCCATGTCGGGCATCAGGTTCAGCCCCTTGGCAAAGAGTCCGATGTTCAGCCGATCCAAGTGGGTGTGCGAATTGGTAACGGCGCAGCCGTAGTACATCCAGGCCGCCCGCTGGTCCTCCAGCGCCTCGCCGCTACGGAGAATGGCAAGACCATAGCCGTTCAGGTTCGTACTCACCTGCTTCCAGTCGCCGTGTTCTTTGACGATTGCTTTCACTTTCTCGGCGATTCCTTCGGGGAACTTCTTCGTCGAGTGTCGGTTGAGGAAATAGGCCATGCGGGCGTAGCGGGGGGCGCCGAATTTTTCAAACGCCTCCAGCATCGTAGCGGGTCTGCAGATCAAACCCGGGGTGCCGCACTTGCCGCAATCGCCGATGTGAGGGTAGTATCGCTCGCAGCAGTCCAGGGCAAACTGGGTGTCGTAGCTCTTTTGGATGCAGGGGTATTGCGCGTAGAGGTCGCGGTGGAAAGGCGGGGGCAGCTTGGCGTAGATGTCGGCGAGTGTCCGGGCCATGGTGTAGTGCGTGCGCGAGTAGCCGGGCGACGCCGACCCGCCCGCCCCCTCGCGTCCGATGATCGGTCCATTGAGGACCTCGTGCATCCCGCCTTTCAAAGGATACGGCCCTTCAAAAGGCCATGCCAAAAGTTCCGCCCTGAGCGTCTTGTCATCGACCACCAACCCCTGCAAGGCAATCGTCCATGCCATGTGCCCCACATCGCCGCCGTATCGGCAGGAACCGCTGGCGCGATCACGGATCACGTCGCGCGCGCCTTCGGCGATGAGGTGTTCCTCGATGTGCTTTCGCACGGCCTCCGCTGAGCCCCCCCATTGCGGGCGGCCGATCTCGCGGGACTTTCGGGTGAGGAACGTCACGAGCTCCTTGTCCTGGCCAAAGATTTCCCAGATGTCATCGTACGTGGCTAACATGCGGCGCATCCGCACGGCCTCGCTCGTTGGGCCGCAGGCCCAGATGGCCTTGCCCCGGTCGCCACCCAATTTATACGTGCCGCAATGGGTGCCCTGGGTCGAGTAATCCATCTGAGGGTAAAAGTCGGCCATCCGGGCGAGAAGGACCGCCGCCTTGTGCGCCAGCTCCGGCGCGCCGGTGCGCTGGTAGTCCTCCGCCATGGCGCGGGCGTCCTTCGTCACCTGCACCCAAAGATACCCACAGTAGCGCGCGATGAACCAGAACCGATTGCCCTTCGCGTCCACCCAGCCCGTGCCGTCGTCCACGCCGTAGGTGTGCAGCGGGTCCTTCGGGTCCGGGTGCTCGGTGTTGAACAATAACTTCCGATCGGCGCGATCGGGGTCGAACAACCTATCCCGCCCCAGTCCGGAGCGATAAAAAGCCGCGAAGTCATTCTTTGGAAAGACCTCGCCGCACGAGGGACAGGTGACCTTCCACGGTTTTTTCCACATATCGCACTTGAACGGCCACAGGCCGCCGGCCTTGTATGCCGCCTTGCCGCACTTGGGGCAGCCCTCGGTCCGATTGACCCCCATAGACCGATAGACCTTCGGCCCGGGCAGCATCGCCCAGAGATCGTCGTCGCTGGTGTCGAGATACCGCCGCCACTTGGCCCGGACCTTTTCCTGGGCCTCTTTCGTCCACCCCTTCCGCAGCGCAGCGATTTCCTTCGCCTCGCGCAGGTATGGGCGATCTCCTCCCAAAGCCGGGAACGCCATCAAGAGCAGCAACGGGATAGCCGTTCGCCATGCCGTGTTCATTTCGCACTCCCTCTGGAATCTTCCTTATCGCCCCCAGCGTCGATCACCTTCGCTGTCCACAGGATGGCGTTGCGCAGGAGGCGATAGGTGCGGGAGGCGCTCTCGGGGTGGCCGCTAAAGACAAGGACGCGGCCCTTGCCGTACTGCTTGGCAATGGTGTGGACGAAAGTCGGCAGGGGTGGATTCCCGACCTGGAAGATGGCGACGGGGATCTCCGACTTATCCTCCGGCACAAAGAGCGGCCCGCTGGCGTGAGGGAAGAGGATGGCGCGGCTTGTGTCGTAGCCTTCCGTAACCGGGTGCGGTTTGAGATCCACCCACACCGGCCCCCGCACCTGGAATCGGTACCGCTTGGCGCCGATCAGTCCATACCGCCCTGCCGTGATAGCGCCGCCACAGATGCCAACATACCCGCCGCCCTCATGGACGTAGCGTTGGAGGGCCTCCTTGTTCTCGTCGGTAAGCCGGAGCCCTCCTCCACCGGGGACGAGGACGGCGTCGTATCCGCTGAGCTTCTCCGCAAGCTCGTTCTCGTGAATCGTTCCGTGAACCGGGATATTCAGTTGTTTGAGCCGCTTCTCCGACCAGTGCAATAGCGACGTAAACCGCCCGTGGATCATGGCAATCTTGCGGTGGTTGAAGAGCGTGTCCATGCGCCGGCGTGCAAGGGCCTCGTCCTTGGCGACGCGCTCACGCATGGTCTTGATCTTTTCTTCAAAGGGCCGCTTCGCGGTTTCATAGAGGGTCTTCGCCTGCATCGGCGTGAGGGCGCGGTTGTAGACGCACACCTCGTCGATCAGCGCCTTGGTCGCTTCGCCCTCCTCCGGCGTCTTGCCCCCCACGCGAAGCCGCTGCGGCGTTTCGAAGGGGCGAAAGGATGCCGGATAGCCGGAGCTCTTGCCGTTCAGATACAAACGAATGCCGAGGAGATCACTGTCCAGGCTGTCCCAGGTGGCGGCAATGTGCAGCCACTTGTCCGTGTTGATCCCTCCGCAGCCATAGGGCCCGGAGAACCGCTTGCCCGCGCGCGTTCGCACCTGCATGGCGCAATTGACCTGGTAGAAACGCACCTCCAGGACGCATTCATCGTTCTTCCCGAAGAACTGAAGGTAGGTGTGGTCGCGCAGTTCCGTGTGGTCGTGGGTGGGGCGGACCCAGAGCTCAATGGTCCCTGAGCGGGTGTTCAGGGCTGGCAGGTTGCGATACTCCACCCATCCCTTCCCGCGGAGGTCCAGAGCCTTGCCCACCTGACCGTCGGCGAAGGACAAGCCCTGTTCCTGGGTCATCGAGATGCCCTCTCCGGCTGCCGTGCTGCCGTCGAAGGGCAGATGCAGAAGGGCCTGCAGCGGCGGGGTCGGCGCATCCGCACAAAGACCGACGCCACAGCAGGCCATGAAGGCGAACAAGCACAGGATGCCAACGAGCCGAGCAGCGCGTGCTCCCCTCATCCGATCGATCTCCATATCCGTACTCATTTCTCTCTGGGGTGCCGTAGCCGTATAGGATAGATGGCGAACGGTATCAAGTCAAGCACTTGACATCCAGCGGCCCCTCTTCGTATCCTCTTTGGGTTCTCGTTTCAAAGGCTGCCAAAGGAGACCGAATGGAACTGGCCTACAAACACAACTGGCCCGAGGCGCGCCGGCGCATCGAGGCGTTCTGGAACAGGGAGATCATCGACCGCCCGTGCCTCTCCGTGCCCGCCCCCGAAAAACGGGCGCGGCCTGTGCCGCCGCCGAAGGATTTCAAGACGAAATGGACCGACCCCGACTACGTGGCCGAGCGCTACGACGCCTCCCACGAGGCGACCTACTTCGGCGGCGAGGCCGTACCGAACACGTCGCTCATGGTCGGCTACTGCCTCTCCTACGGCGCACCGATCCACTACGCCGAGCAGACCATCTGGCAGGAGCCGATCATCAGGTCGTGGGACCCCCCGCCCGACCTCGTGGTCGACGAGAACGACCCGGGCCTCCAGCAGGTGGAGAAGGTCGTGGCCCGCTGCCTGGAGGTCTCGGCCGGCAAGTGGATGACCAGCTTCCCCAACATCCACCAGCCGAACGATCACGTCGCCGTGCTGCGCGGCTCGGCGGAGTTCTGCATGGACATGATCGACCACCCGGATGAGCTCAAGCGCTGCATGCGCCGCGTGCTCGACAACTGGTTTGTCGTGTATGAGCGCATCGGCGCCATGTTGACGAAACAGCAGGAGGGAATGGTCACGTGGCTGCCGGTGTGGTGCCCGTGGCCGAGGCACAAGACGCTGCAGAGCGATATTTCGTGCGCGATCTCGCCCGCCATGTTCGAGGAGTTCATCGCGCCCGAACTGGAAGAGATGTGCGACTACCTCGATGGCGTGATCTACCACCTGGACGGCCCCGACGCGCTGCAGCACCTCGACCGCCTGCTGTCCATCGACGGGATTCACGCCATCCAGTGGACCCCCGGCGCGGGGAAGCCCGAGGGCCTGGCCTGGCTCGACCTCTACCGGCGCATCCAGGCGGCCGGGAAGGGCATCGTGATCTCGCTGAAGTATGACGAGGTCGAGACCGCCGTGCGCGAACTGAAGCCCGAGGGCCTGTTCATCCTCACCAGCGCCCCCTCGCCCGACGCGGCGGAGGCGCTGCTCGACAAAGCCGCCGCAATCCTGTAGCCATATTGGAGGCGCCGAGAGATGTCTCGAATCGGAAGTGCCGTCGCCGTGATTTCCTTGATCGTATCCGTCTCGGCCGGCGTGGCCGCCGCCGACCGCATCCGCTCCGCCCTGTCCCTCGACGGCCCGTGGCGCTTCCAAGCGGCCGGAGAACCGGAGACCCCGCCGAAGGAAAACGAGTGGGCGCGGATCACCGTCCCCAGCGCGTATCAATGGTGGCTGCCGATCCCGAACAAGGCGAACACCACTTGGGGCAAAGACCGAAAGAGGATTATCCGAAACTGCTGGTACGAGCGAGAGATGGTCATCCCCGATGGATGGCAGGGGCGGCGGATCGTCCTCTCCTTCGCCGAGATCGACCTCGACGCCATCGTTTTCGTGGACGGCAAGCGAATCGGCGAAGTGCTTCGCCCGGAGGGCCGGATCGATATCACCGCCCATGCCCCACCCGGCCGCCACACGCTCAGGATATACGTCACCACCGACTACCAGGGGGTATCGCGCAGCTTCGAGGAGGACATCTGGATGCACGGACAGCGGATGGAGCACATCCGCCGCTGGTGCAACGGCGACCCGACGACGTTCCGCCCCGGCCGCCTGGGCCTCACCGGGCCGGTGACGCTCCACGCCGAGCCGTTTACCGCGATTCAGGACGTCCTGATCCGGACAAGTTTTCGCAAAAAAGAAATCGGAGCGGCCGTGTGGGTGGCCTCCCGCGACGGCATGGCCGGGGGGCAGGTGGCCCTCCGGGTGGTCGAGGATTCCGACGGCCGCCCGGCCTTCGAGGGAAAGGCCCCGATTCCCGATCTTGCCAGGGGCGAATCGTCCTTTGCCTTCGCGGCGCCGTGGAAGGACGCCGTGCCGTGGCACGTGGGCAGGCCGCACCTCTACCGCGCCGAGATATCGCTTCTGGACAAGACGGGCAAGATCGTAGACCGCTTCCCGCCGGTCCCCTTCGGCTTCCGGGAGGTCTGGACCGAGGGGCGCGAGATCATGCTGAACGGCGTCCCCTTCCGGCTCCGCGCCCCGTGGAGCCATCCCCCGAACGCCGTCCCCAACTGGCCCTTCTGGCAGGGCCTGGGGTGCAACGGGGTGGAGATCCAGCCGAACCCGACGGGGTGGTGCGGCTGGGGCGGCCGGCCGATCCTGAACCCGGAGACGCTGGAGTCGGCCGACCGGCTGGGCATGGCGCTGCTGGTCCCTGCGCCGCGCATCACGCCGACGCTCTGGCAGTTCGGCGACCCGAAGGCCGTCGCCGCGTACGAGCGAGAGGTGCGGCTGTGGGTGAAGCGCTACGGCAACCACCCGAGCATCCTTGCCTGGCTGGTTGACATGAACCGGGGGGACTGGAAGGAGTTCCTGCCGCAGAACATCGGGCGGCCCTTCACGCCGGAGGAGAAAAAGAGCCGGGCGGCGTGGCTCCGGGGCATGGACCTCGTCAAGGCCATCGATCCGACGCGCCTGGTCGGCGGCCACTCCTGCGGCCGGGTCGGCGACTACCAGACGGGCAATGTCTATCTGAACTTCGTTCCCCTCCAGGAGCGGGAGGAATGGCTGTCCGCGTGGGCGAAGAAGGGCAAGAAGCCCTTCGGCGCCATCGAGTTCGGCACGCCGTCGGCGCTGAACTTCTTCAAGTGGCCCGACCAGTTGCTCCCCGTCTGGACGGAGTACTGGGCCATGTACCTCGGCGACCAGGCGTATGCGACGGAGGACGACGAATATGTGAAGTACATCACGTCGTTGCTCCCCGGCACGCCGGGGGAGGACCACGCGAAGGTTCGGTTCGACGACGCCCGCGCCATGCAGGTCCCCATCCACCATACCGGCTACTTCCGCATCCAGGACCTCTTCCTGCGGAACACATTGCGATCGTGGCGCACCGCCGGTCTGAACCTCGGCACGCATTTCTGGCTGTTCAAGGAGGGCCTTGGACGCCGGGGCGACCCGGACGCGAAGCAGGAGTATTTCGAGTGGTACAAGGGCGCGCCGGGGGAGCTGCGCCGACGCCCGCCCTGGGCCAACGCGATCTATGACGCCATCCGGGCGAACCACCAGGACCTCCTCGTTTACATCGGCGGCACGCCGGAGCGCGTTACGGCGAAGGACCACTCATTCTACGCCGGCGAGAAAGTGCGCAAGACCATCGTCGCGGTCTGGGATGGCCTGGGCAAGAGGACCCTCGACGCGCGCTGGCGGTTGGTAAAAATGGGGACAGACCGGACGTCTGGCCCGTCCCTGTTTTTCCAGGGAAGTCTGCGCCTCGACCTCGACTCCGGCGACATTGTGAAGCAGCCGCTGGACCTGACGATGCCCAACGTGAGCAAGAAGACCCAGGCCGAGTTGGCCCTTGACGTATATGAAGACAGTAAGTTTCTCTGCCGGGATTCGTTCCCGTTGCAGATATATCCTATTGAAAAAACACCGGTTGCGACAAGCCGCCACTGGCTGATCCACGATCCGACGGGCGAATCGGCGCCGGTCCTGCAGAAGCTGGGCGTGCAGGCGGCCGCGCATCAGCCCGGTGCAAAACTGGGACCGGGCGACGTGCTCGTCATCGGCCGCAACGCCCTTCGCGGGGAGACACGCCCGCCGTTCTCCGCCGCCGATGTGGCTGCGGGGGCGAGGGTGCTCGTCCTTGAACAGCGATGGGAGCCGCTGGAGGCCATCGGCTTTCGCGCGGAGGACCTCTACAGCCGGTACGTCTTTCCCCGATGCACGACACACCCCATCCTCGACGGCATCGGCGCAGAGGAGCTGATCAACTGGCGCGGTGAGAGCACGCTCATCGCAACCGGCCCCGACGCCGAGCGGAAACGCATCTGGTCCCATGCGCCGCACTGGGGCTCGTACGGGAACGTCGCCACGGTCCTCCCCGAGACGCCGCACGTCGGCGCCTTCCGCCCCATCATCGAGGCGGAGTTCGACCTCCAGTATTCCCCGCTGCTGGAGTGGCGGCACGGGAAGGGGACGGTCGTCTTCTGCCAGCTCGATCTCACCGGGCGCGTCGGCGCTGAGCCGCCGGCCGATCGCATGGGTCGAAATCTGATTCGGTATCTCGACAGGACCGAGCTGCCGGCGCAAGACAGGGAAATCGTTTACGCCGGGAACGATGAGGACTGGCAACTGGTCCAGTCGCTCGGCTTTGCGGCGACGCGGGCCCAGCCGAAGGCCCTGGCCTCCGCGATCAAGCCGGAGAGCGTGGTCGCCATCGGGCGCGATGGACTGGGCGCGGTGAAGGACGCCCTTCCAGCACTCCGCAACTTTGCCAGGCGCGGCGGGACGGTCCTTGTCCTTCCGCAGTCTGCGGAGGCCCTCGGGGGCGACTTGCTTCCCTGGCCCGTCGGTGTGCGCCGGCGGAATCTGGCCCGGACGGAGATCGACGCGGATACCTGCCCGGAGGTCTTCCGGGGCATCGGCCCGCAGCACCTGACATGGCGCGCCACCATCCCATGCTGCGGCATTTACGAGGGGGGACTCCCCGAAGGGGCATGGCACAGCAGCAACGGCCTGTTCGTCCGCGTGCCGGAGGGACAGGGGCAGTGGGTCTTCTGCCAGCTCGACTGGCGGAACTTCGAGGACCGGAAGACGAAGAACCACTTCCGCACCCGGTGGCGGGTCCGGCAGGTCTATGGCCGGATTCTGACGAACCTGAGTACGCGCACCGCCGACGCGGTGGCGGATCGTCTGACGAAGCCATGTCGCTTCGCCAAGCCGGCGGTCGTCGGCCCGTGGCAGTGCATAGGGCCGTTCAAGGGCCCCGGCGACGGCGTTTCGGCCCTCGATACGCCAACCTTCATCGATAAGCGCCCCCTGCCGAAGGGGCCGGTGGAGGTTGCCGGCGGCAAGAAGGCGCGCTGGAAGCTGATCGGCACACGGGGTGGCGGGCGCGTGTATCTGACGTGGTACTATCCGGCAAAGCCGGGGACCATCGCCTACGCCGTGACACACATCTACAGCACGCGCGAGCGTGATGCGGTCTTCCGACTGAAGTGCGAGGAGTTCATGACTTTTCGAGTGAACGGAGCGGTGATCGCCGACCTGCGCTCGGCGAGCCCGACCGGGCGACAGAAGGCCGTGGTGCGGGGACGCCTGAAGGCCGGCTGGAACGAGCTGAGTGCGAAGGTCACATCGACGGGCAAGGGCCTGGCCCTCTGGTGCATCGTGAGCGACCCCGGCGACCTGCACGTAACCGCGACCGTGGCGCCGCCGGAGAAGGCCCCGGACGATCTGCCGCCGGCCGCGTCACTCCTCCCCGACACGCCTGGCACGTTGCCCCGGTCGCTTTATCTGGAGGAAGTGGAGCCACAGGACGATCCATACGGCTTCACGCCGTGGTGACGCCCATGCAGAAACGGCCCGACTTGCCGCCCGATCCGGCGGCGGTGGATCGGCCTACTTTCTCAGAAACGGTTCGATCGTTTCCGGGGGATACTTGTAGGCGCGGTAGACGATCTTTTGTCCCTCGGCATACTCGGCGTAGGGGTTCTGAAACTCCCACACGATCTCGCCGTCGGGCGTCACCTCGAACAGGCGGCCGTGGTCCGGCGGCGAACCGGAGCAGATGAACGTGTTGCCGTTCGGCAGGCGCTGGGCGTTGGACAGGGCCGAGGCAAAGAACGACGACGGCGGGTCGCCCTTGTACGACCAGACGATCTCCCCGCTGATCGGTTCGACCTCCCACACCGCCGACCACTTGCGCAACGTGCCGTTGTCGAAGCAGATCATGTGGCCGTTGTCCAACATGATCGTCGCATGTTGCCGCGACAGCACGCCCGGCCCCCAGGTCCAAACAATCTCGCCCGTCTCGCGCTCGATGACCAGTGCCGTGTCGAGGTTGCGATGGCTCACCATCACGTTGCCCGCCTTGAATCGCGGGTCGCGCGAGGCGGGGGTCTCGGGAAGCACCTGCACCGTGTTCGAGTGCGTCCAGTCGGCATTGTCCCCGGGGAACTTCGTGCCGGCCAGGCGCTTCAGCTCCTCGATGTGGTCCTCGCTGTACCACTCCCACACCACCTCGCGCTCGGGGGTGATCTCGTAGAGGTAGGTGCTGAGAAGTGTGCCGGGGCAGATTTCCGGATTCTCGATCTCGCGCTGGCAGAGGGCCATGGTGTTGCCGTTGTCGAGGCGCTGGAAGTCGTGGTGCACCTGGCACGGGCAGGACCAGATTTCGTTGCCATCCCAGTCCACCTCGACGATTCCCAGGTCGTGGTCAGGGGAAAACTCCGTGTCGAGCAGCAGGTGGCCGTTGGGCAGGAGATAGCCGAAGTGCGTGGTCCATGCCTCCCACTCATGCACGATCTCGCCGTCGAGGTCGATCAGCAGGAACTTCTTCGAGTGATCGGGGCTGTAGAGCACATATCCCGGGGCGGCCTTCTCCCGGTTGCACAGCCGCAGCCCCTCGCCCTGCTCCTTCTCGGAGGAGGGGAGTACCTGGTAGCCGGGCCTCTTCTGGATCACGCGGGCGTTCCAAGTGTGGATGGTACGGACGCCATCATCGCCAACAGTGGTGAAATGCAGCCGTTCGGCCTTGTCGAGTTTCATCAATCCGTCTCCTTTCTTCAAGGTAGAAGCGGCATCCTGCCGCTTCCGAAGAGGCTGGAAGCCTCTTCTACATTGAGCCCACTTTCGGCGACAGAAACCGCCTGGTTCATAAAAGTGACTGTGCAATTGTAGCAGTTGTTGGGATGTCTTTCAACGCCACTTCCCAAAGACGGCCCAGTGTGGTATATATATCCGTTCGTGGAAGAAACAGAGGTAGGATCAGCATGAGAAACGCATGGATCGTATGGACCGCCATCTTCGTCTCTTGTCTTCACGCGGAAGATGCGAAGAAGCCCCTTCCCCTTCCCGCGCTGAAGGTCCCGGAGAGCCCGGTCCTGGCGCCGGCCGCGATCACCGCCGGTGGGCGGCGGCTGCTCCTGAGCGAGGCGGACATAACCGTCAGCTACAGGCCGACCGAGGAGATCAAGGATGCTCGCGCTCTGGTGGTGAACCGCCCGGGATGGTGGGTCATTAACTACCCGCTCACTCGAATCACGGGCCTGGAGGGCAAGTCCCCCGACGACATCGGCCGCCTGCTCTTCCACCGGCCGGCCGCTGAGATCAAGAATTGGTACGTCAAGAGTCCGGGGCCGCCTCCGCCCGAACCACCCGAGCCAACCGGTCCCGCGCCGATTGTTCCGACCCCCCATCCCACGATCATCGTGAACCGCCGCCACCCAAACGCAAAGGACTCGAACCCCGGCACGGCGGATGCGCCTCTCGCCACGATCACCGCCGCGGCCGAGCGAGCAAAGGCCGGGGATGTGATCCATGTGTATCCCGGCATCTACCGCGAGGCATTTACCATTGAGCAGAACGGCACGCGGGAGAAACCGATCAGGCTGGAGGGCATTCGAGGCAGGAACGGGAATATGCCCGTGATCAGCGGCAATGATCTCTTCCCCAAAGATGCATGGACACCTGTGCCTGCACTGGAGGGGGTCTACCGCGCCGATATCCCCACCGAGGGCAAGTTCATGGGCACGATGAGCGCCGACGGGGTGACCCTAACCGAGCGCAGCCTGCCCTCTGAGCTGCGCGAGAACGAGTACTGCTTCAACCGTGCCTCGACCGAGTTCCTGAACCTGCGGTTCGACGGCGGCGCTGATTTCCAGGGCGGAAAACTCGTTCGGGCCGACAAGGACGGGTTCCTTGATCTGGGCGCCGCATTCGGTGAGAAGGCGAAGAACGCCGTTGTTTGGGCCTCCACCTACGTATGGATTCCACCGGGCAAAAAGCGCGCCGCCGTATGGGACCCCCGCTTCCCCGAGCCGATCACCGGGCGGATCGAGTGCGATGGGCAATTCCGCGCCTTCCGCATGACGGGCGCGAAACTCAGCGCGCAGGTCAACAAGTTCCGCCTATGGGTGAACGGAAAGAGAATGCCTTCGTGTATCCGCTCGACATGCATGAACAACGAATACCGCGAGTGCGCACGATTCAACCGCAACTACGGCTTCCGCGAAGAAATCCATAACCTACCCCTCCGTGAAGGCTGGAACCACCTGGTTTTCCAGTTCGACACCACAACCCGACCGAAAGAACTGCGTTTCAAGATGGGGTCGCCAAAAGGCGTTGACGGCTATATTTGCACGGCCCGGAAACCGGCCGATCTGCGCGCAAAGCCGACCGCCGCCGAACCGACCCCCTACATCAGCGAGGTTCTGACCGCCGGACCGTTCCCCGGCAAGCCGGACCTCGGCGCGTACGTCCGGCTGAAGGAGAACAGGGACCCGAACAGTGTCGCTGTTGATGTTGCTGCGCGGGGCATACTGGCGACCATCGAGGGTTCGTTCGTCCATCTGCGGGGATTCGAGATCCGTCACGGCGGACAGTTCCAGCAGCGCGGACAGGTGCATCTCTTCGGCGAGAGGTCGATGGTGGAGGGCTGCCTGATCCGAGACAGTGAGGTCTCGGCCATCTGTTTCCAGAGCGTTCTGCGTGACAAGGACAAGAAACCCAAGGTAATCCTCGACCAGAATTCCACGCCGACCGTCATTCGCGGAAACTGGATCATCAACCCGGGCAATGTCGGCATCGCCGGATCGTGCAGCAGCGAGTTCCTGACGGCGGAGAACATGAACACCAGCGCGCCCGGACGGTCGCGCTTCCTCATCGAGCACAACAAAATCGTGAACCCGAATTGGACGGGCATCAAGCCCTTCTGGGCGTCAGGCGGGATGAAGGTCTTCAAACTGACCGGAACAACGATCCGATACAACACCATCGAGGGCGGCACAGGCCCGGGCATCTGGCTCGACTGGGAACACTACGGCAACCGGCTGGAAGGGAATCTGAGCAAGAACGGCTGGGCGATGCTCATCGGCATCGAGGCGTCGCCGGGGCCGAACCTGATCGCCAACAACCTGTGTGTCGATCTGCGCCCGGGCGAGGCCTGGTTTCGCTGGGCCCTGCTGTCGTGGAGCTCGGGGCGCAACTGGGTGATCAACAATACCATCGACGGGCGCTGGAACAAAACCCCCGCCTGGCAGCGAAAGACCGGCGGCGACGGCATCAACGTCGGGTGCCAGTACGACGATCGCGGCACGCGGTGGGGGGCCCTGCCGGAACGGACGAACGTCCACATGAACAACATCATCGTCGGGTGCAAGCGCGCGATTCGCTCCCGGCCGGAGGATATCAACGCCGTCAACCTGACGGACGAGGGAACGGGGGCGATGGCTGCGCCTGCGCCCATTGCATTCCGGAACCCGGAACACTATGACTATCGGCTCAAGCCCGACAGCGCGCTCAACGTCATGGGGGTCAAAGGCAACACCTACACCCGCCTCGTGAAGCATGACTTCCACGGTCTGCTGCGCTTTGATGACCCAGCGCGCTCGGTCGGCGCATTCCGCTGCGAATATGCCTCGGCGTCGAAGGGCGCGATGGTGGAGGTCGAGACAACCGGCGGCAAGGCCATTCGCCTATACCCGGTCAAGCCGCTCCCGGGACATTGACGGACTCACCCACCGGACTGCTTCCTGCGCTCGACCAGCTCGGGATACTTGTCATCCGTATCGCCGAGCTTTGTCTTGAGCGCATCGAGCTGATTGCGGAGGTCGCGGATCGTGTCGGCATAGGCCGGGTCGTCGTAGAGGTTCTTCAGCTCGAAGGGGTCGTTCTGCATGTCGTACAGCTCCCAGCCCGCCGGGGACTCTTCGTCCACGGCGCCGACCGCATCGAGGGGGAGGCCGTAGTAGAAGATCAGCTTCCACCGATCTGTGCGGATACCGTAGTGGGCCGGGTTGTGGTGCTTGTGGGCGAGGTGCATCCAGTAGCGGAAGTAGATGGCATCCTTCTTCGGCGCGTCCGGCTTCCCCGCGAGCATGCCGCGCTGCGAGAAGCCCTGCATCGCCTCCGGCGCATCGACGCCGGCGTAGTCCAGGAGTGTCGGCGCGATGTCCGTGTTGTCCATAAGGGCGTCGGCGACCGTGCCGGCCTCGATCTCCTTCGGGTAGCGGACGAGGAAGGGGGACATGAGGCCCTCCTCGTAGCTCCATCGCTTGTCCTGGTAGTCGTGCTCGCCGAGATACATGCCCTGGTCGGAGGTGTAGATGATGATCGTGTCGTCGAGGATGCCCTGGCTCTCCAGTTCCTTCATCACGGCGCCGATGGCGTCGTCGATTCCCGCCACGGTGCGGAGGTAGTCCTTCAGATATTTCTGGTAGGCGGCGATGCCCTTCTCCTCGAAGCTCATGCCCTCCGTCCCGGTGAGTGGGCCGGTCACGTAGTTGGGCTTGCAGAAGTCGGCGTAGAGGCTTCGTATCTTGCTGCGCGGGGTGACGGAGCTGCCGTAGTCGCGCGACGCCTCCGACCGGTGGCTGCGGTCCTCGAAGAGGCTGTCGGGCCAGGGGATATCGACGCCGTCGAACATGTGCTCGTGGCGCTCGGCGTACTCCCAGAAGTCGTGCGGGGCCTTGTGGTGGAACATCATAAAGAACGGTTTGGCCGATCCCCTTCGCCGGTGCAGCCACGTGAGCGCCATGTCGGTGATGATGTCGGTCACGTAGCCGGTGTACGGCACGTCGCCAAAGCCCTTCTCGGTGAAGACGGGGTCCTGGTAGGTCCCCTGTTCGTGGCAGTTGCACATGTATTTGTAGTCGTCGAAGCCGACGGGCTCGCACTGGAGATGCCACTTGCCGATCATCGCCGTCTCGTACCCCGCCTGCTGCAGGAGCAGGGCCAGGTTGGGACCGGCCTCGGGACACCATGTGTCGCCGATGGTGCGCACGCCGTTGATGTGGCCGTACTGCCCGGTCATGATCGTGGCCCGGGCGGGGGTGCAGATCGAGTTGGTGGAGAAGAAGTGGCTCAGGCGTACGCCCTCCTCCGCAAGGCGGTCCATGTTCGGGGTCTGGAACACCGACGCCAACCGTGAGCCGTAGCAACTGATCGCGTTCGCGGCGTGGTCGTCGGCCATGATATACAGGATGTTGGGGCGTTTCATCACGGCTCCTGCCAGAGTCGAAGGGTCAAAGAGTCGGGTATCGATTGCCGATTTTCGATTTTTTTCAATCGCCAATCGAAAATCGCAAATCGACAATCGTGTCCGCCGTTTGCCTACCGAATCACGTACTGCTTGCCGATTTCGTCGCTCGTCTTATCCACCCACTGGCAAAGCCATTTGCGATGTTGCTCGAGGACGTCCTTGTGGGCCGGGTCGTCGGCCAGGTTGTTCATATCGCCAGGGTCGGTCTGCAGGTCGATCAACTGTTCCCGGTGCTTTCCGCTCTGATACACATTATACTTATACCGATTGCTGCGCATCATCCTGCCGAACTCGCTCTCAACGGCGAGTCTGTTCCGCCAGGTCTCCGGCTCTCGGCCCTCGGCCAGCGCACGGACGCTCGTCCCCAGCAGGTCCTTCGGCGGCTCGATCCCGGCATAGTCGCACAGCGTGGGAATCAGGTCGAGCCCGTTGGAGACGAGATGCTTGTCATCGACCGCACCCG
>JAADGH010000189.1 GCA_013152475.1 Planctomycetota bacterium | reverse complement strand
CAGCCCGCCGCAAAATCCCTCACAATTCACTTGACACCCCATGCGCTTTCAGAGATGACAATTCGTGGGTCCCGCAAGTCAAGTTTCGCAAACCAAATGGCCGACAGTGGTTACACTTGATCGCGTCCACATTCTGGGGAAAGTCCTGAATACCGGGACATTGACAGGCCGGGCGCCGAGCGGATAGACTCCACGCATGTAACAGGCCCATAAGGAACATTCGCCATGGCAGATCGGACGACCAAGCTCCTCTTCGCCGCGCGCCTTCAGCGAACCTGCGCCGCACAGTCGCGAAAGCACGAGCACGCCGACTTCTGGCAGGCGGAGTATTCTCTGAACGGCCCGATTCATTACCAGATCGACGGGCATACGCTCCCCCTCCCGGAAGGCGCGTTCCTGCTCATCCCGCCCGGGCATTCCCACCAACAGGATTCTCCTCAGGGGGCGGATTCCTACCTCCTCAAGTTCCGGTTCCCGTCTCCCCCCGTCCCGATCGCGGAGCCAATGATCGTTCAACTGACCGGCGCCGAGCGTCAGCTCGCCGAACGCATCCTGACCTCGCTCATCTACGAGCATGATGGGCGCGCGGATGGGCGCGGCGACATGATCGCTGCGCTGCTGGCACAACTCCTCATCTTGGCCGGCCGATGGTCCAAGTCTCTATCCACCGAGTGTCATCCACCCAGAGGCGCAGACGCCCGACAACGAGTGCGCTTGGTGGCGGATATGCTTCGCCGAGAGCACACCCAAAACTTCTCCATCACCGCGCTGGCCAAGCGGGCCTGCCTCAGTCGTTCCCAGTTCCTGCACCTCTTCAGGGCCGAGCTTGACGCCTCTCCCTTGACATTTCACACGCGAGTGCGAATGGAGAAGGCGGTTGAGCTGGCGCGCTACACCGGCATGTCATGGCGGCAGATCGCGGCGCACCTTGGCTACGACGATCCCGCCTACTTCAGCCGGGCTTTCAAGAAAATCATGGGGGCCAGCCCGTCGAAGTTCCCGCCGTAATCGGCTGATTGTCCAACCATTCCAGCGTATCTGCCATCGACGCATATCGAAATGTAGTGTATACTCATATCGTCGCAATGGCAAGAACAGCATTCCGGTAAGGAGCACGCGAAGATGTATCCGATCAAGACGCCTGCGGTGTATGTCCACGAACGTGTCACGGAAGACCCACGCTGCATGACGCGAATGGAGCGGATGATGAATTGCATCGAAAGCGACCAGCCACCACAAGTCGTGAGCGACGAGGAGCTGAACCGGATCAGCGGTGAACTGAACTGGCGCGGTGAGATGTCGGGGAAACGGACGGGGCAACTTAAGAGAACGGGCGACCCAACCATCGTCTTCAATCGTTTCCGCCGGTCCAACGACGCAACGATGAGGAGACTGAAGGACACTTACCCCAACTTGTCGTGTGCCTATCTCTTGGGTGACGGCGCCTTCACCTTTCACAACGGTCGCGCCACGCTTGAATCACAGTACGGCGTCTGCCAAAACGCCTATCTTCTCCACTCGGCCTGGGGATGTCTGCACATCTGCGACTACTGCAACGTCGGAAGTTTCCTCAACATTATGCTGGACATAGAGGACTTCGTCCAAGGTTTGGATGATTTGGTCAAGGCCCATCCCCGGCAGCAACTTTACAAATACGACAACCACACGGACATCCCAACCTTCGAACCGGAGTACGGTGCGTTGAAACTGCTCGTGGAATATTTTGCAAAACAGAAAGATAAATATCTGCTCATCTACACCAAAAGCGACAATGTGGACTACCTTACCGACTACGATCACAGCGGACGGACCCTCGTCTGCTGGACGCTCTCGTGCGATACGGTCAGCCGCAGGATCGAAAGAAAGTCCCCGCCCACCGAACGGCGGATCGCCGCCGCGAGGCTCTGCCAGGATGCCGGCTATACGGTGCGAGCGCGCCTGTCACCCATCATCCCGATTCGGGACTGGCGGGAAGAAAACGCCGACATGCTGGAGAAGTACCTTGCTGCGGTGCGTCCTGATGTCTTGACCGTGGACATGTTCAAACATATCGACCCTCGTAAGGTCCGGGAGATGTTCGACGTGTCTTTCTGGGACGAGGAATTCTTAGGCTACATCGACGGGTTCGCGGCCATGGATCCAGACAAGCGCCCGAGGGACATCTTCCCCAATGGCAAACAGCTCTTTCCGCACGAAGCGAGGGCCGAAGTCTATCGATTCTTTATCCGGAGGATCAAAACATTATCACCCACCACGCGAATCGCCCTCTGCGGTGAGACTCCGGATATGTGGGAGGATCTCGGTTCGGAATTGGGCATGGACCCATCAAACTACGTCTGCGCCTGCGGGCCGACGTCAGTCCCAGGTCATCCGATGTTTGCTGGTAGGCGCGCATAGAAGACCGGCGCGCCGTTCTGAGATTCCGTGATCTCAGGCCACGCCGCCACCCGGCAGGAGTGTTACGTAATCCACACGCCCCCCGATGAGATTCCCCAGGGCATCCTTCGTCAGGAAGCCGCCCGTGTATGGCGGGCCGGAAGGACCCGTCGGGTCAGCCGTTGCGCCGGAGGTGCCGATGGTGTCCAAATCCCCTATAACCTGGACCTGCCCGTAGATGAGTCCGCTCACACGCATGCCGTCGAGCGTACCGGTGTAGTAGGTCTGGCCGGAGGCGCTGATGAATGTGGAGCCAACGGTCACCGTGGCGCCGGCGGCAATCCCCCCGGCGACGGCGATCCGGCGCGTGTGACCAGTGATGTTGAGGCTGGCCGTATCATTCATGCCGCCTTTGATGTTCGCGGCGGAGCAGTCGCCCTGGACAGTGATCACACCTGTGCCCCAGATTCCACCACCAATCGTCAGGCTGGTCGCCTTGCTGATGTTCAGCTCGTCGTTGCCGTTCACGATGGTAATCGCCGAATTGTCCAACATGCCGGATATCTGAAGTCCGTCCAGCCCGTTGTTGAAAGTAACCGTCGAGCCATTGGCAACATCGCCGAGCAACTGGGCCTTTCCGGAGAAGCCGTCCACGTCGATCACGGACCCGCTGTCCATGTCGCCCCGCATCAGGAAGGAGCGCACGCCACCGTTGGCCACATCAACCATCGCACCCCACATTCCGCCGACCTGAAGGCGATCCACCTGCGCCTGGAAGAGCAACTGGCCCGTATCCACCACGCCGCGCACAATGCAGGAGCGCGTTTCACCCTGCACTACGATGCTGGGACTCGTATCCACGACGTTTCCCGTAATGAACAGCGAATCAAGAGACCCGCTCACCAACAGGCCGCTGTCCGTCATGCTTCCCCCGATGCGAATATCGCGGGCGGAGGCAAAGATCTGAATCACGGTGTTCGTGACGTCCCCGCTGATCGCCAACTGGTCCACAGGGCTTGCGGACTCGATGAGCGTGTTATCAACATATCCGCCGATGCGCAACCTGCCAAAACCAAAGTCTAAACCGGGGTTCCCATCCAGCGTAGAGTCCGTCACATACCCTCCAATCCGGATCGTGTCGCAGAACCCCAGGAACTCCAGATCCAGGAGATTCACATATCCGCCGATGCTAAGCGACTGGCTGTTGCCGC
>JAADGH010000142.1 GCA_013152475.1 Planctomycetota bacterium | reverse complement strand
ATAGCCGTTCGGCTCCGCCTCTTTGCTGCGAAAGGAGTCAGGCAGAGCCTGACGGATGACCCGTTCCGAGGCAGAGCCTCGGAACGAGAAAGAGGCGACGACGCGATCTCGTACGCTCGATCACCGTCGATCCGCCAGATTGCTTCGTCGTCACGCGAAACGCGTGACTCCTCGCAAGGACAATACTGGGGTTCCGCGAACCAAACAGAGCAAACACAATCCGTGACCTGGGTTGGGACAGATCGCGCTCCGATTCTGGGGAAACTCCTGTCGGAAAACAGCTTGACAAACGAAAAGGGGTATGTTACAAGTGTGATAAATCGGTTAACGTATTACGATAAGCGCAAAACGCATATGAGCAAACGGCCCACGATTCGTGATGTGGCCAACGCGGCCAAAGTCTCCACCGCCACCGTGTCTCAAATCTTGCGGCATGGCGGCAACGAACTGATCAGCGAGAAAACGGTCAAGCGGGTGCGAGAGATCGCCAAGCAATTGGGGTATCGCCCCAACCTGTTGGCAAGCGGTCTCGGCTCTGGGAAGAGCAACATCATCGGGGTGATTTCCTCGCGGATCGATATCCGGATCATGGTGCGAAAGATCGAGGCGGCCGAGCAGGTCTTTTCGTCTCGCGGGTATGCGGTAATCGTTC
Source organism: Planctomycetota bacterium (assembly GCA_013152475.1). Taxonomy (GTDB): domain Bacteria; phylum Planctomycetota; class Brocadiia; order JAADGH01; family JAADGH01; genus JAADGH01. The sequence continues at coordinate 18,003 of JAADGH010000142.1, read as the reverse complement.
TGGACGCCAGGGGGCAGGAGGAACTGGAGGCCGAGTATGTGTCCTTTCTGGCGCGCGGTCTGCTGGACGGGATTCTCATCGCGTCGGATACTTCCCCGCTGTTGCGCTCCGAGATAAAGGCGCTTGCGGATAGAGGGCACCCCATCGTTACCATCGAGCCGATCGACGGCGTGGAGATCGATTGCGTTACCGTGGACCGCGTGCTCGGCGCATATAAGGCGGTGAGCCACCTGCTTTCTCTGGGGCACGAGCGGATCGCCTTTCTGTCAGGCGACCCGATAAAACGCGCGATTCGCGACCGATACACGGGCTACGAGAAGGCCTTTCGCGAGCGGGGACTGGGCGTAGACCCGGAGCTTGTCGTGGCCATTGCAGCGAAGAATCCATGCGAGGAGGGATATGAGGCGGCGCGTGAGGCGCTGAAACTCGCTCCCCCGGCGACGGCCCTGTTCTGTCTGAGTGATGATGTGGCAATCGGCGCGATGGCCTATGTCCGTGAGTCGGGGAAGCGAGTGCCGGAGGATGTGGCGGTGGTTGGGTTTGATGATATTCAGGTCGGCAGATACGCAGCCACGCCGCTGACAACGGTATCACAACCGGCCGAAGACGTCGGGAAGCAGGCGGCGAAGCTCTTGCTTGACCAGATCGATGGCAAGGAAAAGCGGAAGAGACCGCGTCAGATTGTGATCGAACCCGATCTGGTTATTCGTTGCTCGTGTGGAGCGGAATCGACGACCCATAAAGAAGCTTGATGGAGTCAAGAACTGGGGGGGGAGGAACACCGGCTATCGCGGTCCTGGGGTGGGTGGTTCTTCTGGGTGGCCGTAACGAAAATGCGCGCGTGGTGCTGCGGAAGGCCCTTAGGGGCAGAGAAGAGGGGGCAGACCCACCCGCCCCAGACGCGATCCAGCGATAAGAAGCGTCCCCAGCAGGGGACGCAGGGAGGCCTCTCTTTCGGAGGGAGAAGGGCAAAATGACAAGCGAGATTGGCGAGGCAGCCGGTCGTGTCTGGCAGTGTCTGAATGAACATGGTGAGATGACTCCGTCGGCCGTTGCGAAGAAAACCGGGCTGAAGCGCGATGTCCTCTTCGCGGGGATTGGCTGGCTGGCGCGGGAGGACAAGGTGAACTTCCGTCCTGGCAAACGCAGCGTTTACGTGTCTCTGGTCTGAGCAAAGCACGCCGCGTCCGTTTGCCTTTGGCCCCGGCAGACCTCCCTCATTCCGGCGGGGCGAGGGGGAAGGTGGCCGTGTGCTTTCCCTTGTTCTCGTCGAGCAGAACGATCCGGAAGTCGTACGACTCCTTTGACTTCTCGAGCGGCCAGCCCGTAACCGTGTATTGGATTTCCTGACTGGTTGTGCTGTCCAGGACGCGGAAGGGCAACGCCAGACTCCGGTCCCGCTCCGGCTCCACGCCGACAGGGAGCCAGTACTTGTTTACCGTCGGGGTCATCCGCTCCTTCCCGGAATCCAGTTCCGCCCGCACGGCGATGATCTCTATCGGATTGTCTGAGGGATTGGTGATCGTGAGACGGCACTCGACCGTGGTGCCGTCCTTCGTTCGGATCAGTTTCGACTCATTCATGTTCATGACGAGTTGCGCGTCCTCCGTCGCGGTGGCTACGGCCACCTTGGCTTCCGCCGCTTCCGGCGCGGCGACGTGTTCGGCCACCTGCTCGAGGACGGACAACCCCTCCCGGAGGAACAGAATCTCCTGAGCGATAACGTCCGACTGCGACGGCGCCTCCTCCATCGCCTCCGTTTCCTTCCGTAGCCTGGCCATCTCTCCAGAGAGCTCCGCTGTGACGTGCGCGATCTGTTCATCCAGTTGCGAGCGAAGCCCGTCAAACCCGGCTCGGAGATCGCTTATCTGTTCCTCCAGATGCTTGACCAAGCCTTCGTCGCTTTGCTTCTCGCCAATCGCATTCACTTCGGCTTTCAGGGCGTCAACGCTCCGGCCCATTTCAGCAAACCGCACGTCCATTGTCTCAGTGGCTGCGACCATCGCCTCGTCCAGGCGGGAGCTTAACTTGCGGATCGACTCCGTGAGTTCTTGCTTGACCGCGTCAGCTTGTTCCTGCGTTAGTGAGGCGGCCGCGACCTGCTCCATTTGCTCATCGATTTTGCGGCCAAGGTCCCTGGCGGCGCGCTCGTTCTCCCTGGCAACCGTTTCCATCCGATGGGACTGTGCGTCCAGGGCCTCTTTCATCTCCTGAAGCGGTTCGCTGCGTATGGCGGCAAGCTCGTCGAGGCGCTGCCGCAGCTCGGCTGTGGCCTTCTCCTGTCTGGCGGAAACCTCCTCAACGTCCTTCGCTCCGGCGGTTTTCTCCAGGCTCAACTGCAAGCGGTTGATCTGCCGCTGCAGGTCATTGATCGCATCGGCAGTCTGGGTCCGGTCGCTGGAATCGGCCAGTTCATTGCGAAGCCTGTCGATAGCGTCCTCCATCTTCGAGATACCGGCGACTTGCTCCTCGATATCCGAAAGCCCGTCAAGCGCCGAGATCTGCTCGCGCATCTTCTCGACATCGTCCGCGATTCCAGAGAACTCGGACAGCTTGTCACGGACGTTGTCCAGTTCGGCCAGCCGCTCGGAAACGCCGGCAAGTTTGCTCGACAGGCCCTCGATCTTCTTTGTGTCCGCGGCCTGCTTTGCCAGCGTTTCAACTTCACCGATTCGGCGGTGGAGATCCGAAAGGGCCTGCTCAAATTCCTCTTTCGGTTCCATTCTGTCGGGGAGCGATTCAATGGCCGACATCTGCTCCTTGACTTCGGCCTTCAGTTCCTTGATCTGTGAGGGAACGTCCTGCAGGGGGGCGAGGTCGCTCTTCAACGACGAGAATTGGGATTTCGTTTCGGCCAGGTCTTTTCGAATCTGCTGCATCGACGTCAGCGCCTGGCGAAGGGAAGCCACATCGTCGTCGATTGCAGCCACTTTCTCTGCAAGACCGGCATCGTGCCTGACGTCCTTCTGCGCCTCGGCAATCTGTCCCTTGACGGCAACGAGCGACTTGTCGAGCGTCTCCTCGATGTCATCTGTCTTTTGCTGCATGCCCGCCGCGACTCGCGACAAGTCCTCCCTGAGCGAATCCACCCGCTTCCCGAGTCGAGAGACCTGCTCCATGACGTCATCTTTCCGGGATGCCTCCCGCACATCAGCGCGCATCTCCTCGACCTGGGCCTGGATGCCGGCAATGGCCTTCTCCGCGTCTTCCAGTCGCTCCATGCCCTCCATCTGTTCTTTCGTCCGGTTCAGATCCTCGCCGAGGGAAGCGATGCTCTCTCCGATCTCGGCGAACTTGTGCTTCACGCTGTCGGCCAGTTTCTCCACATCGGGCACTTGTACCGTCTTGTCGAGTTGCTTCTTCAGTTGCTCGACTTCCTCTGCCACCTTGCTATTCTGTAGGGCCTTCACCGCCTGTTGCAGGGCCTCGATCTTGGCCATCACGTGGTCGCTGACCTCCCTGAGCTGGGAGGGGTTGACCGTCTGATCGAGGTCGGAGCGGAAGTCCTCCAGCTTTCTGTCGATATCGGTCCTGAGGGACAAGACGGTTGCGGCGTTGGGGATATTGCCGATCTCGTCTTGCACGGCATTGACCTGCGCCCTCAGGCCATCCATTGACTCGGTAAGTCTCTTCTTCTCGCTTTGCAGCGTCTTCCGGATGCTCTTTGCTTCCGAGTCATCCTGCACGGCCTCCTTCAGCCTGGCCACCTCCGAGGAAAGGTCTTGGAGTTCGGCCAACTGCCCATTGAATCGTGCGATTTCGTCGCGGACGGCAACCGCCGCCCCAACCTCCTGCTGGACTGCGGCAATCTCCTCCTTGGTGGCCTTGCGGTTCAGGTCGGTCTGGCTCTGCTTGAGGGCGCTCTCCAGCCGAGTAACCGCGTCGGCGATCTGGCGGACGCCCTGCTCATGGGCCTGTTCGCTCTGTCGAAGATCCTCGACCTCTGACGCCAGCTTCGTGAGTTCCGCCTCCGTCCCCCCCTCGTCCTGACGCAACTGTTCTTCGATCTGGGACACGGCGTCGGCCAGGCGCTCGACCTCGGCGGCGTCGGCCCTGCCCCCGCTCTCTGTCTTGCTTTGTCGCTCGACCAGATCCTTTAGGCGGGACACTTCGCTCGATAGTTTCTGAATACCACCCATCTGATCGCGGAGCCGGGCGATATCGGCCCGCAGGGAGTCCGGAGAGACGGTCTGCTGCTGCAACGCGGCCATCTGTTGCTTGAGCGCCTTGACGTCGGGGCCACTGCGTTTCAGGTATTCGATGTCGCCGACGATCTGGTCGAGCCGGGCGGCGACTTCGAGGGTCTTGGTCAGGTCAACGGCAGGCGCCGGTCTGGCGGTCTGGCTGTTGTCGACCGATTCGGATGCAAACGGTTTTGCAACAAAGAAATACCCCATCGTCACTGCGATCAACGTGATCCAGGCGAGGAAGAGACCCGGACCGGGATGAGGGGAGAAGGCCACCAGACACAGCGCCAGAATGTTGAGGGCTGATAGTGACCCAATCGGGATGGCGATGTTCAGGAACTTGCCTTTGTTGTCCGAAGACATGGGCATACCCCTCCTAACACACTGCTTGTACACAACAAGAAACCCTTGCGCCGTGTGGGTTTCGTAGTAACGCCATATCACAGAAGCAGATACACAATAAAAGATTACCCCACGAGTCTTGGTTTGTCAAGCGAATAATGGAATTTTGCTGGCCAAGACAGGTACCCTCCACTTCATCCATGCCCTCGGCTACACTTTCCCGCCTTCCGAATCGCTCCAAACAATCCCATCCCCATGTAGCTCAATCTCACCATAGGCTGGGAACCATGCGCCTGTTCGTGGACAGAATTGGACGATCCGGCCGGCCCCCTTTTCCTGTTGCGACGCCCCTCATCCTTCTGCTACAATCCCGCTCGATGTGATGTAGCCGCGGGCTTCAGCCTGCGGTCTTGCGAGAGGCTTCGACTGAACGCGCCGGCATAAGGCCTGCGCCTACATTCATCCAACAGGAGAAAGGCCCATGAGCAACAAGAGCGTTCTGGCGGTTGGCGCCCATCCGGACGATGTGGAATTCATGATGGCGGGGACGCTCATCCTGCTGAAGGAGCAGGGGTACGAGCCACATATCCTTACCGTGGCCAATGGATCATGCGGGACGGCTGAGTATTCCCGGGAGGACATCATCGGCATCCGCGGCGAGGAGGCCAAGGCGGCCGCCGGCGTCATCGGGGCCATCTACCATCCCGGGCTGGTCGACGATATCCAGATTTATTACGTGCCCGAGCTGGTGGCGCGTGTCGGCGCTATCGTTCGGGAGATCAACCCGGAGATCATCCTTGCGCCCTCGCCTCAGGACTACATGGAGGACCACCAGAATTCATGCCGCTTGATCGTGACCGCCGCCTTCTGCAAGGGCATGCGGAACTTCGAGACGGACCCCGCGCACCCGGCGGTAACGGGAGACACATTTCTCTATCATGCCCTGCCCTATGGCCTGCACGATGGGATGCGGCAGGCGATCGTGCCAAACTTATACGTGAACCTCTCCGACGTGGTCGACACGAAGCAGGAGATGCTCGCCTGCCACAAGAGCCAGCAGGCCTGGCTCGACACCAGCCAGGGGCTGAACCAGTACCTCCAGACCATGCGCGACATGTCCGCCGAGGTGGGCCGGATGTCCGGCCGGGGATGGGCGTACGCCGAGGGGTGGCGCCAGCATTCGCACCTCGGCTTCTCCGAGGCCGATGGCGACCGGCTGAAGGAGGTCCTGGGAGACAAAGTTGCCCTCGCCTAATGACGGCAGAAGGCGCAAAAGGGGCCAGGAGCATTTTGATCGGAAAGCCCTCCGGGTGCTGTGCGCAAAACGCCCCTGACCTCTTTTCTATCCAGGCAGGAGCTCTCGCGCGGCGGCGAGGACGGCTTCGGGGCTCAGCTCCGTCATGCAGATCGGATCGGGGCACTTTCGTTTGGTGCAGGGGCGGCAGGGCACATCTGCTTGCACCACGCGAGCGCCCGCTGGCCCGCGGGGGCCGTAGATCGCCGGGTCCTTCGGTCCGAACAGCGCAACAACGGGCGTTCCCGCGGCCGAGGCGATATGCAGCGGCCCGGTGTCGGCGCCGATGAACAGATCGCATTCCCGAAGCAGGGCCACCAACTGACCGAGCCGCTTTGTTTCCACGGAGACGACGGCCGGTTCTTCCATCGTCTTCGATAGCTCTTTCGCCAGCTCCTCTTCCCCCGGCCCCCATGTAATAAGGATCGCGGCGCCGTCCTCTCGTGTAAGCACATCGCCGACCGCGGCATAGGATGCAATGGGCCAACGCTTTAGCGCGCCGAAAGAGCTTGTGGCCGGATGAATGGCGACCACCGGCCGCTTGCCGACCCCCACCATGACCCCCTCGGCAAAGGCCCTGTCCGCCATTGAGGTCGGCAGGTCAGGGGGGGAGTAGGCGCACTCACCGACCACCTCTCGCACGAGGCGAAGGGCCTTCTCCGAGCGGTGTATGGTCCCATCCTCCACCATCGCGCGCTGGGTCATGAAGATGGGATTCAGCTCGCGTGAGTTGGAATAGGCATAGCCGAGCCGCTCCCGCGCCCCGCACCAGACAGCGATGGACCCGCTCTTGAGATTGCCCTGGAAGTCGATGGTGAGGTCGAAGCGCCGGGCCACGATGTCGCGCCGTTTGGCCAGCACATCGCCCATCGTTTCCAGCCATTGCCAGGGCCGGAGGAAGCCGCTGCGCCATCGCCTTTTCGGGATGGTGATGATCCCGTCGATGAGCGGATGGCCGCGCAGGAGATCGGCCCAGGTGTCCTCGACCATCCAGGCAATATAGGCGTCGGGGATGCGGTCATGCAGCGGGCGGAGCACGGACAGCGTGTGCACGATGTCCCCGAGCGCCCCCAGTCGGATGATCAGGATTCTTCGGGGAAGTGCCATAACCGTACGGGTTCCCGCAGTGAATTTTTCACGTGCCTTCGCAGTGCGGCTGGGCAGCGGCATTCTCGCCCACGTCGCGGTGGTACTTTATCAGGCGATAGAGCTTCTTGATCAGGGGAAAGATCAGATCATACACCACCTTCTTCCGCCCGATCGGTATCCGGCACAGCAGACCGACCAGCGGCGCGAGCCGGGGGTACATGACGCGCCACCGGAAGATTCGGTTGTAGTAGGCCACCTGTTCCAGCGTCAGGCCGGGCTGGTCAAGAGGCGACTCGTTCTGGAAATAGGTCTCCATGCTCCGGTCGGAGAGCCAGCCCATTTCCTCGCAGAGCGTCCGCGTTTCGGTGCCGGGGAAGGGCGTGAAGACGGACACCTGGGCGAAATCGGCGTCGGCGAGGCGGTTGAGCAGGATCGTCTCTTCGATAGTCAGGGGCGTTTCATAGGGCATGCCGATCATATTGAAGGCCCATGTCCGGATGCCCACCTTCTTGAACGTCTTGAAGTCGCGGATGATGTCTTCCTTGGACAGGTTCCGCTTCAGGATCTTCTTTCGGATGAAGTCGTTCCCCGCCTCGATGCCCATGCGGACCTCGGTGCAGTTGGCCTCCTTCAGCATCCGGGCCGTCTCCTCATCGACCGTCCCCGGGCGGACGTTGCACGCGAAGGGCAGGCCGATCTCCTTTGCGTAGCGGGTGCAAAGGTCCTTCAGCCAGTCCTTGTTGATGGTCAGGGTGTCGTCGTGGAACTCGATCTGCTTCATCTCGGGGTAGCGCTCGGCCACCTGCTTGATCTCGGCGATGGCGTTGTCCACGCTGCGGTAGCGGACCACCTTGCCCTTGCCCCGGTAGAGCCGGTTCCACTCCGCGTTGATGCAGTGGGCGCACTGGAAGGGGCACCCCCGGCTGAACATGAACTCCGCCACGGGGTTCTCGGCCAGCAGGTTGTGGTAGTCGAAGATGTCCCGGTCGGGGAAGGGCAGGGAGTCGAGGTCCTCGATCCGGGGCCGGATGTCGTTGCGGAGGATCCGGTCGCCGTCGCGGAACCAGAAGTTGGCGATCTTCGTGTGGTCCGCGCCGCTCTTGATGCAGTCTATGAATTCCAGCAGGGGCATCTCGCCCTCGCCGCGAACGATGCCCATGAGGCCGGGTATCTCGATGGCCTCCTCCGGCGCGACAGTGGCATGCACGCCGCCGAGAAGGATGGGCCCGTTGAAGCCCTGCCGCAACTGCTCCACCACGTTGGGGAGCTTGCCGGCAAAGCAGCTCGACGAGGAGATACCGATGATATCGGGGTCGAAGTCGCGCAGCTTCCGCGCGATCTTGTCCGGGACGATGTCGCCGACCCGGAGCAAGTCGGTCTGGTGGCCCTCCTGCTTGAGCAGGGCGGAGAGCGAACCGAGCCCCTGGGCAAAATGCGGCGCCATGAGGAAGCGCCGAGGGATTTCCATGAGGACAAAGAGGAACTTCAAAGAAGTCTCCGGAGGAAAATGATCGGACATGCCGGGCAAACATGTCTTTTATCATCTCCCTTGTCGATTGTCAAGCGTTTCCCCATGAGGAGTTTCCCCAGGGTTCATGGGGGAGGGAGCTCGAAGGCGAGACGTTGTTGGGTGGGGCCGGAGGAGGCAGCGGCGGATGGGGCAGTACGCGCGGACACTGCGAAAGAGAGATGCAGAAATAGGGGGAGTACAGGACCGCGAAACGCCCCACTCCATGCTTATTTGCCCTCGACTGATCCCTGCCCGGAGATCTGCCGTGGACGGGAGCAGGCGTTTCCCGGAAAAGGGCAGCAATGAGGCACGGTTTTTGCATTCACCAGGGGAGGGTGGCCTCGGAACGCAAGGGGGGTGGGATCGGTCCGCCGTATTGCACGGTGAGACCGTATCGCCATTGAAGACATTGTGATTTGTTCCTTGGCGAAATACATTTTATAGGTTATAATACGGATGTTATGGTAGAGAGTGCCAGGGGCTTGGCACGGGGGGAGAAATATGTCCCTCATGGAAAAAAAGAACTACGCCGACGATGCCCCTCCAGGGTGGGAAAGGAGAATTGGCTTCGTCGCATTGACATGGATGTGCGTGGGGGGAGGCTTGCTTAGCCTGCAGGATCGCTATGGCCTGTAACAGGACAGAGTTGCCCGGCCGAGAAGGTCTATTCCGGCGGTTCACTGAAAAAGTGGAACGGCTGAAGGTGCCTATCTATGGCACCATCGAGCTGACGCGCCGGTGCAACCTCCGTTGCCGTCACTGCTACCTTGGGCGCAGTGTATGCGACCCCCGGGCGCGCCAGAAGGAATTGAGCGCCCAGCAATTTTTGTCCATCATTGACCAGATTGTGGACGCGCAATGCCTGGACCTTCTCATCACGGGCGGTGAGCCGCTCCTGCGACAGGATTTCGGCGAGATCTACCAGCACGCCATAGAAGGCGGTCTATTGGTGACGGTCTTCACAAACGGCACACTGATCACGGACGAGACCCTGGACATCTTCGAGAGCCTTCGTCCAAGGGGCGTGGAGATTACGCTTTACGGCGCCACAGAAACCACCTATGAGAAGATTACTCGCATACCGGGATCCTATCGGTGCTGCATGGAGGGCATTGAGAAAATCCTGGATCGGGGGATACGGCTGGCGCTGAAGACGGTCCTCACGACGCTCAACCGTCACGAGCTCACGGATATGGAGGACATGGCCAGGGAATGCGGCGCCTCATTCCGCTTCGATGCCGGCATATCCGCCTGCCTTGATGGTGACAAGAGCCCCATCTACCTGAGGGTCCCCCCGGACGAAGCGGTCGAGATGGAGTTCTCGAACCCGGATAGGCTCCGCCAGAGACAGGAGTACTTCGAGAAGACGCGAGGAAATACGTGGGGGGAGAAACTGTACGGGTGCAGCGCGGGAAGGAATATGTTCCACATCGACCCCTACGGCAACATGAAGCCCTGCCTCATGACACAGGGTCCCCAATACAGTCTGGTGGATGGCGATTTCCTGACTGGCTGGCAGGATGTTCTGCCGACCTTTCAGGAGAAAAAGGCCCGTCCCGATTTTGCGTGCGGTCCGTGTCAACTGAAGGGGCTTTGTGACGGCTGCCCGGCCTTTTTCGTGCTGGAGACAGGCTCTGAGCAGAAACGGTCCGAGTATCAGTGCGCCATGGCGCACCATCGACTTCAGGCAATAGAAGCGGCGACAGTGATGTCGCACGCGGCAAGGAGCTGAGATCGCGTTGGAGCAGGAAAGAACACAAAGCAAACGGCCCTACGAGAAGCCCGGGCTCCACGTCATCGACCTTGCTCTGGATGAGGTGTTGGCGGCAGGGTGCAAACAGCGAGGTGCGGCCGCGCCGATCATCCCACACCCCCCCTGCTGGTGGGCGGGGTGCATGGGCAGGGGGTCATAGCCGCGCTCCCGTCCCTTTCCGTGGCTTCCCCCTCTCCTCATCTTCCACACTACCGTGTTTTGCCTTGACTTTCCCCCGCGCCAAAGTATAGTAGCCCCTTTCCCGGCCGGTAACATTCATCACACAGGAGACAGGCATGGCGGACAAGGAACTCGCGCTGGCAATCGTTGGCACAGGTGGAATCGCGAAGCAACACCGGAAGAACCTCGAGGCCCTCGGCGGCAACAAGATCGTTGCCGTGTGCGATGTGGACGAGGAGAACCTGAAGGAGGCGTCGGCCGCCCTCGGGGCCACGGCCTACACCAACTTCAACGAAATGTTCGACAAGGAAAGCGGTCTCGACGCCGTGCTGCTCTGCACTCCCCCCACCGTCCGGAAGGACGTGATCGCGGCGGCCTGCGACAAGAAGCTTCCTGTTTTCTGCGAGAAGCCCCCCGCCCGAACCAACGAAGAAGCGGCGGAGATCACAGACATCGTCGAAAGGTCGGGCAACTTAGTGAGCGTGGGCTTCATGTATCGCTATGTGCCGGCGACGGATCGGATAAAAGAGTTGATCGCGGGCGAAAAACTGAACCTGGTGCAGGGCACATTCCTGTGCAATCCCGCCCTGGCCCGGAAGATACCCGGCTGGTTTTTCCTCCGCGAGAAGTCCGGCGGGCATATCGTCGATCAGGCCATCCACATGATCGACCTCATTCGTTTCATCGCCGGCGACATCACCGAGGTGCACACGCTGGGCAACAACGTCATCTGCCCGAAGGCGGAGGACTTCACGACGGAGGATTCATCGAGCACGAACCTGCGCTTCGCCAGCGGCGCCTCGGGAAGCCACGTGCACTCGTGGGCCTACAGCAAGTTCGTCTGCGAGGTCGTCCTGACGGGGGCGGAGTATCGGCTCACACTCAAGCTCAACGATTTCGTCAATGGGTGGATCAAGGACAAGCAGATCGACGAGAAACTTGCCCCGCCCCCGGCCGGCGATCTGCGCTACTGGGAGATGCAGGTCTTCCTCAACGCCGTCCGCACCGGCGACGCTTCCAATATCCGCAGCCCCTACGCCGACGCCGCCAAGACGTTGGCGACGGTAAACGCCATGAATCAATCGATCGACGACGGGAAGCCGGTTGAGTTGGGGTAGGCTGCCTCCTATGCCTCGTGCACCTTCGTCGAGAAGTCCCTCGGGCTGACGATCTGGATCGCTTCGAACTGCTTGAGGGCGAGCAGGTCCTTGTCGCCGGTGACGAGATAGTCCGCCTTTCCTACAACGGCCAGCCCCAGCACGGCGGCATCATCCGGATCACGTGACACATCTGAGGGAAGCGGGTGGGGTTCGAGGATGGTAGCGTTCTCCCGCAGCAGGGCAACGATCTGCCTGACCAGTTGCTGGGGGAGCTTGATCTTTTTGATGAGATTCCTTCGGATATCGTCAATCAGGGATTCGCTCACGAGGATGTCGTGGCTGTCCAGGCAGTACTCGAAGATGGTCTCGCAGAGGCCGTGCGATGCGAAGGCCGCCACGACCACGTTCGCGTCGAGCACAATCTTCATGAGATGGCCTTGAAGATGTCCTCGTCGGTCAGCAGGCCCTGGGCTTCCGCAAACGGCAGCGCCTTCTGCCTCAGCGCTCGGAACCGCTCGATGGCCACGTAGCGGCGAACGGATTCACGCACGAGATCGCTGACGGACTTGTTCTGCTCACGGCTGATCCGCTGCAGGTCCTTCTTCAAGCGATCCGGCAGTCTGATGGTGACGGTATTCATAGTGTAAGACAGTGTAGCACAAGGGCGCGCTTGGGTCAAGTGATTTCGTCAGAAATCCGGTCACAGAGAATGCCGAGCTCTTCGTCCGTCACCTCCGTCGTGTTGATGTAGATGCTGTTCGGGTCGGGATCAGGTCAAAGAACTCGTCCCTGGCCTTTGTCGCATTCATAGTTGCCATTTCCATCTCTTTCGAAATATGTGCGCTTGTACGTACTCTATTCGACCCGCGTCCAGGCCCAGTGTCGAGTCCCCGTTACCCGTCGGCTACGCCAGCAGCGGATTCCCCGGCACCGACGTCGGCCCGCAGCAGCAGACGTAGTTGTCGGGAGTCATGCCGAGCTCGGCGCCGTACTCGTTCCACATCTCCGGGGTCTCCATGCAGATGGAGATGCGTTGTGCGGGATTGTGCTTTCGGATCTCGTCGATGAAGAAACGATAGACCTTTGACCGCAACTCGTGGGAGAAGAACTGCTTGCCGTCGGGGTTGTAGGGCTTGCCGCGCTTCGGATCGCCCTGCCGCTCGATGTCGAGGAAGTAGTCGCGGAACTCCGGATCGAAGGTGTCCACGTCAAAGCAGCCCCGCATGATCGCAGCGTTCATCCAGCCAAGGGTGTCGAGGGTGATGACATCGGGCTTCACACGCGCGAGGTATTCCCGGATCGTCTCGGTATACTCCTCGCGCCACGCCTTGATCGGGACGATGGGCGAGAAGCGGGCCCGGACGACATAGCCCGCCTTCTGGCACTTCTCCGTCGCCTTGATGCGCTGCCACACGTCCGGCGTGTTGCGCTCGACGGTCCTGCTGACGGTATCGCACGACATGGACCAGTTGATGATGGTGTGGCCCTCGTGGGGCAAGTCGAGGAGATGGTCCACATTGTCGCTCTTCGTGTAGAGGAGGAGGTACTTGTCCGGCTGCCTGGCGAAGTAGCCGACCATCAGCTCCGACGCGCCGTACTCCGGCTCGAAGCAGATCTGGTCGGTAAGGTTGTCATACTTGAAGAGCTTGAGCGACGGTATGGTCTTGATGAACTCGTCGAGATGCTCGACGTAGTCCTCCAGGTTCAGCATGATGGTGACGAGGTTCTTGATGTGGCAGTAGGCGCAGCCGTGGAAGCAGCCGTTGGCGCAGTGGAACTCGTAGGCCGTCTGGCAGACGCCGTCGTATCGCTCGCGCAGGACCTTCCGGTCGCGAAGCGCCCACTCGCCGTGGCCGAGGAGCATGTGGGAGGAGAGTTTCGGGTAGCGCTTGCGCAGGTCGGCCAGCTCGTCGTCGGGATACCATGCGTAGTTGTTGAAGACGATCACCCGCTCGTCGTCCTTCACGGCCTGGCCGGTTCGGCCACCGGCCAGCAGGCCCTCACTCTCGACAAGCTCGTTGAGTTCATCGTCCGTCACACGCTGGACCTTGCGAGCGGAGATATGCTTCATCATCCGCCCCATCCGGGCAACGCTTCGCGGATCGGAATGGACTCGGTCGCAAATATAGACGGCTGGGGCGGTTATGGAGTACATGGTAATGTCCTTATCAGGCATGAAGAGCGGCTCATCCACCCCTCTTGCGGCTCTGCCGCCGCCCGTACAGGCGTTCCGTGAAGCCGCCGTCGCGTTCAAAAGCGTCGGCCTGTGCCGCCAATTGCCGGTCCAAAAGATAACAGCAGAGGTTCAGGAGAGACAGCGCAGCATTGGCGATAAAGGCGGAGGAGGGCGCAAACTGACACGGACTGTCACCGACCGGCACGGACGCTTCGTCATTGATTGCGTCTTCTGTCCCTGCCCGTGTCCGTCCGTGTTCGTCCGTTCGCCGCCTCTCCTCCTGCACCCAAGCCCGCACTTCCTCCAGCGTAGCGCAGCGTTTCTCCTTGAACCGCGTCAGCGCCGGATAATCAGGTTTCCACAACGCCAGCCCCCGTTGCCGCAGATAATCCTCATAGTCCAGACGCAACTCTTCCAGGCTGGCCCGAGCTACGTTCGTCAGTTTCATTTCCATCTTCTTCGATGTGCCGCTCGCCTGACTGCCCTCGGCGATGTTCTGCACACCCGACCGCGCCGCCTGCACCATCTGGTCATGGGTGCGGCTCTTCGGCGAGATGTACCGGTCGCAGAACCGCACCGTGACGTCATAGACCAACTGCGCAATCTGAAAACTCTTCAGTTTGCGGTAGCCGCCATGCCTGGGGATCAACGGCTCTTGGTCCGTCATGCTTCACCCCGCCCTCCACCTGCCCAGACGCGTCCTGAGGTCTCGCCTATCCGGCTATTCCTTGTCCAGCACCTTGATCCGGATGTTGCGCCAGGCGACTTCAAAAGGCCCCCTCTGGCCAACAGCGTGGACCTGCAGGCCGATGAAGCCCTTGGGATGGGTCTTGAACTTCGCCTCATCGGTCAGGTCTTCCACGGCCTCACCGTTGATCCATGTCTGAATCCTCGGTCCTTTGGCGACAACACGGTACTTGTTCCACTCGCCGTTTTTGAAAACCTTACGGGGCTTGAGTCTCTCTTTGGGCGTCATCCAGCCGCCACATGCCTCGCCGTAGACGTATCCCGAATTGGAGCCATTCTTGCCGCACGCCGCGATCTCCACCTGCGGCCCATTAACCCTGCCGAACTTTTCGTTCCCTTTGGGCGGCTTGGTCTGCGAACGGATCTGCACACCGGAGTTGAGCCCGTTATCGATGAGCTTGACCTCGAACTCCAACTCGAAATCGCCATACTCCTTCTCGGTGCAGAGGAACGAGTTGGGGCTCCCCTTCGTGGTCTGGCCGATGATGGCGCCGTTCTCGACGCGATATGTGGCCTTTCCGTTCTTCTGAATCCAGCCCTTCAGCGTCTTGCCGTCGAACAGCGATACCCAGCCGTCATCCTCAGCCATAGCCGTCGCTGACAGGGCCAGGGCCAACAAGACAGCCAATGACACGATACGGTTTCTCAACATGGCGCTCTCCTTACACACGGCTTCCGTGTACCTATGACGAGCCGCCAAAGGCGGCTCGCCACACATCACAACAATACGGGAGAAATCGGTTCAGTTCGACTTCCGTCCGGCGACGCCCTTGGTCTTCTTGGTGATCTTCTTCGCGGCTTCCTTGGGTCGGAGGGCGCGGGTGGCCTTGCCGGCCAGCCACATCTCCGAGTTGCCGATGGCGTCGAGCTCCTTGGTGAGCTGCTTCTGGTAGTCCTTCTTGCCGCACGCGGTGAGCACGCGCTTGGTCTCTGCGCCGGAAGCGACGCGCTTGTAGAGCTCCTTGAAGACCGGCATGACGGCCTTCTTGAACTTCGGCTTCCAGTCGAGCGCGCCGCGCTGGGCGGTGGCCGAGCAGTTGGCATACATCCAGTCCATGCCGTTCTCGCCGACCAGGCGGATCAGACTCTCGGTCAGCTCCTCAACGGTCTCATTGAAGGCTTCGCTCGGGGTGTGGCCATGTTTGCGCAGCACATCGTACTGCGCCTCCATGATCCCCGCCAGGGCGCCCATCAGGACGCCGCGCTCGCCGGTCAGGTCGCTGTAGACTTCCTGCTGGAACGTGGTCGGGAAGAGGTATCCCGCGCCGATGCCGATGCCCAGGGCGATGCAGCGGTCTTCCGCGCGACCGGTCGCGTCCTGCTCCACGGCGAAGCTGGCGTTGATGCCGGCGCCGGAGAGGAAATTGCGGCGGAGCGACGTGCCGGATCCCTTGGGGGCTACCATGATTACGTCGATATCCTTCGGTGGAATCACCTTCGTCTGATTTTTGTAGACGATAGAGAAGCCGTGGGAGAAGTAGAGCGCATCGCCGGGCTTCAGATGTTTTTTCACCATGGGCCAGATGGCTTTCTGTGCGGCGTCGGAGACGAGCATCTCGAGGATGGTCCCGCGGTCGGCGGCCTCTTCCAGGTCGAAGAGGGTCTTGCCCGGCTTCCATCCATCGGCGACGGCGCGGTCCCAGTCCTTCTTGAATTTCTTTGCCTGGCCGATGATGACGTTCAGGCCGTTGTCCTTCATGTTCAACGACTGCGCCGGGCCCTGGACGCCATAGCCGAGCACGGCGATAGTCTCGTTCTTGAGGACCTTGCGCGCCTTGGACATGGGGAACTCCGCCCGCATGACCACTTCTTCTTTCACCCCGCCAAAATCAATGATTGCCATTCTCTCAATCCTCCTTCGTTCTGAAATGGTTTTACTTCGGCTCACGTAGGGTGGGCCATTGGCCCACCATCTTCTAACGTAAAAGAGCCTTCCAGGCCCTTCCGGAAGCGGCAAGATGCCGCTTCTACTTTCCTATTTCTCCAGTTTCACAATGCCCCAAAGATCGAGTTCGGGTATGGTGATTACAACACCGCCTTCGGCGAGCTGGAACGTTTCCAGTTGGATCGGCTTGTTCGCTCCCGGATCGGCGGGATCGAGTTTATCGGGCGGAGCATAGAATGTGGCAGTGGTTAATGTTCTTTCGCCGAGCAGCGCACTACCCAGTGTAACCTTGAAATTGGTTAACTTCCTCATCGAATCACTCGGTTCGTCGTAGTTACGATTCAGCAGGTGCAGCACGGCCGGGGCATCCGGCTTGTCCGGAATTGCGCGTGCGACGGCAATAACATGCTCCGCGCCGTCGATGGTGATCTGTTTGGGCAGGAGCTTTCGGAGCGCCTCCACATCCAAGGCGAGTTTCTTGTCGTTCCATTTAATCACCTTACCCGCCGCGGCGAAATCATCCACGGCCTTCTTCTGCTCGCCTTCGAGCAGCGCCGGTTCACAGACGACCAGGGCTATGTATTTCGCCAGTTTCTCGGGAGTCAGCTTCACGTCCAGCCAGTCGTCGCCCGCCATGACGATCTCGAAGGGCACATTGTTCGCGGCAAGCCACAGGCATGCGTTCTCCATGGCCAGACGCTGGTGGTGACCGGCGCGGGCGGCGGCGTTGCTGTAGAGGAGGGCGACCAGACCCACGCCTTCGTAATCGTCAAACAGCGAGGCGTTGCGCCGGACGAAGCGATAGATGTGGGCGAAGTCCTCCGGTTTGCTCTGGTAGTGATGGGTTCCCTTTTCCTTTGTGTAGGCCCACTGGCGGTGAGGGGCCATGAGGCAGTGGCCGAAGGCGTAGTCCTGGGCGATCCACGTCCGGACCAGTCCCGGCTTTTTGTGCTCGGCCACATAGGCCCAGTCCCACCCGGCTCCGGTGGCGCACTGGGGACGATTGACGGCGTCGGCCAGCTTGAACGTCCAGACAGGTTCCAGTTTCCAGTTCTGCTGAGGCCCCCATTTCGATTTCTCCGCGCCGTGATGCACCTCGCCGCAGAAGTAAGAGAGCTGCGGTGCAATGACAAGGCTCTTCGGGCTCGAACAACTGGAGTTGACACTCAACAGCAGCGGGTGGCCGATCAACCCTTCCCCATACTTCCGCGCCTCGTCAACGAAGGCCGCGGCGGCGAAGTACTGGAATCTCACGAAGTCCGGGCCGAGAAGCTCCGGGGGTTTGATGAGGATCCGTTTGAAGTCCTTGACCGTCTTGACACCCTTGCCGTTGAGGAAGGCCTTGTAGTCGAAGCCATCGAGCGATTCGATGCCGTACTGCTTCAGGCGCGCCGCCGGGACATTCTTCTTCAGATATTCAGTGAACGCGGCCATGCAGTACTTGCAAAAGCAGCAGCCGTACCACTCCGTTCCCGCCGTTCCGTTGTAGTCGTCGATGTGCAGGCCATCCACGTCGGCCTTCATGGCCAGCATGACCTGCCACTTGAGGAACTTGCGATAACCCGGCGCGTTGGTGCAGAACCAGTAGGCCGGTTCGCCGGTCTTCTTGTGCTTGTGGTCCCAGAGCCAGGGAATGGTGATCGGCTCGCCCTCGATGGTCAGACATCGGCTGTCTCTCCAGTTCGGGTCGAAATCCATCATCGCGGCAAAGGCCGTGCGGAATGCCGCGCCGCCGCAGTA
>JAADGH010000218.1 GCA_013152475.1 Planctomycetota bacterium | reverse complement strand
CTTACCAATTCTCCCGCACCAGTTTTCCTCGCTCCGAGGTTCCGCCTCGGAACGGCTCATCCGACAAGCTCTACCTGCTCTCTGGTATCCATACGTCAGTCGAAACTCTTCAAAACCGTCTCGATGATGTCGCAGGCCTGCTCGGCTTCATTCTTCGTGATGACCAGCGGCGGGGCCACGCGGATGACATTGCCGTAGATGCCCACCGACCCGACGAGCAGCCCCGACTTGCACGCGCGGGTGATAAACTCGCGGGTGATATCCGGCGCGGGGTCCATAGTCTTCTTGTCCTTCACAAACTCCAGCCCCATGACCAAGCCCCGGCCGCGAGCCTCGCCGAGGATCTTGTATTTCTTCTGGAACTTCTTGAACCGCCCCAGCATATACTTCCCGATCTTCAGGGCGTTCTCGGGCAGCTTTTCCTTTTTCATGATGTCCAGCACGGCCAGCGTCGCCGAACAGGAGAGCGGGTTGCCGCCGGTGGTGCTGCTCATCTCCCCCGGCGCGAGGCAGTCAATGATCCGCGATTCCGCTACCAGCGCCGCGCACGGCACGCCGCTGCCGATGCCCTTGCCGAGGCAGAGCATGTTCGGACGCAGACCGTCCCACTCCAGCGCGAACATCTTGCCCGTCCGCCCGAAGGATGCCTGGACCTCATCGAGGATGAAGACGATGTCGCGCTCCTTGGCCCACTTCTCCAGCCCCTTCAGGTAGCCGTCCGGCGGGAACACGAACCCCGCCGCGCCCTGGTAAGGCTCGATGATCAGCGCCGCCACATCGCCCGTTGAGGCCGCGCTGACGACCGTGTCCAGGAACTCCAGGCAGAACAGCTTGCAGCTCGTCGGCTTCTTGCCAAAGGGGCAGCGGAAGCAGTAGGGGTACGGCGCGTAGATGTGGCCGGGGATGAGCGGTCCGAAGCGCTTCTTCGTTCCGGTCTTGCCAGCGGCGCTCATGGCCATGCCGGTGCGGCCGTGGAAGCCGCCGTAGAAGGAGATGATCTCGAACTTCCCGGTGTATCGCTTGGCCACGCGCATCGAGCTTTCCGTCGCTTCACTTCCCGTCGTCAGCATAAACACGCGGTCGAGGTGTTTCGGCATGAGCTCGGCGATGCCCTTCGCCGCCATGATGCGCTCGGGGGTAGGGAAGTCGTAGCAGTTCATCAGCCGGCCGGTCTGCTTCTGGATGCAGGCCACGTGGTGCGGATGGCTGTGGCCGACGTTGGTGACGAGCACGCCGGAGGTCAGGTCGAGGTAGGTGTTGCCATCCACGTCCGTAACCGTTACGCCCTTGGCGTAGTCCCAGACGATAGGCGCCTGCTGGTTCATGCAGCGGGCCTCGTACCGGTCGGAAATTTTGAGCAGTTCTTTGGACTTCGGTCCCGGGATTTTGTATTTGCCTTTGAACATGACTCACCCTTTCGCTTGCTGTTTGAGGGCCTCTTCGACGCCCTTGTTCACGACAAACCGCGGCGGCTTGCCGTCGATGGAGCCGATACTTCTTACGTTGCATGACCCTGAATATGTTTTGAGACGAAGTCCTGGCAGGCTGCCACCAATGCTTTCGCGTCGGCCACATCTTCGGCGGCAGTCTGGGCCTCGACGGAATTGACCCAATCGTAGTCGGCGGTCTGGCGGTCCTGGAACAGCCGCTGGAGCTTCTTTGTGGTATCCGGTGGAAACAGGCCGGGCTTCACAAACTCCCGATTGAAGGCGCCGATCACCTGGGCGTGTGAAGAGAAGGAAAGCCCCTTCGCGGCCAGCGCAGCCGTCAAGGCGTGGAACACGGCGTAGTAGGCGCGTGACGACGCCTCGCCGAAAAACCCCGCTGCGAACTCGCGCTCCGCCGCCGAAAGCTTCTCCTGCGCCTTGGCCAGAATTGCGCGCAGGATCTCGGCGGACGCGGTGTTCTTCCTCACAGCGCCACTCCTTCCCGCTTCACGTTCCAGCCCAGCGGCGCCTGGCGCAGCTTGTCCCACTGATCGCGATCATACACCAATGCAGCGCACAGCGCGTCACGTCGGTTTAGCAGCGCGGCCCCGGCCTCCACCACATCGTCCCGCGCGGACGACACGGAACCGTCAACCACGATGATAAAATCGTAGTCCGACCCCTCCGTCGCATCGCCCCTGGCATGAGACCCAAAGAGCACGATCCTGAGCACCCGATTGCCGAGGCGGCGCCGGACCTCTTCGGCGTATTCGAGGGCGACATCAGGGGGGGGGACTGACCTGGTCTCTGTCACGGCTCATCTCTCCTTTTTCGGCGACGTGGGCCTTGGGTCCATGTTATCCAGCAACATCCGCAATGACAAGAGGAAAAGGGCTCCGGCTACCGACCGCCTTGCTTCAACACATCTTCGACGCCCTTGTTCACGACAAACCGCGGCGGCTTGCCGTCGATGAACCGAAGCATGTCTTCGAGAATCTTCTCGCGAATGCTCCAGTTGGATTCCTCGGAGTACCACCCCAGATGCGGCGTGAGGACGGCGCTGCCGAGCTGGAACAACTCCATGTCGAGTGGCGGCGGCTCCTGCTCATACACATCGATTCCCGCGCCGGCGATCCACCCCTCCCTCAGGGCTTTCGCAAGTGCGACGAGATCAACCACCGGCCCGCGCGACGTATTGATAAGGAAGGCCGTCTCCTTCATCGCCCGCAGCTCCGTCTCGCCGATCATGCCGCGCGTCTCGTCGGTGAGGGGGGTGTGCATGGTGATGACATCCGCCTCCCTGAGCACCTGCTCGAAGGGCGCGACCTCGATGCCGAGCTCTTTCTTTCGTTCATCCGAAAGGTAGGGATCACACACAATGATGTTCATCTCGAAGCCGCTCATCTTCTTCAGCACACGGCTGCCGATCCGCCCGCAGCCGACGATGCCGAGCGTCTTGCCCTTCAGGCTGTAGATGGGGTAGATGGGTTCGAAGTCCCACCGCCCCTCCCGGCTTGAGTCCACCAGAATGTCGCGCATGAGGAAGACCTTCCGCGTGGCGGCGAAGATCAGCTCGATGGCGTGCTCGGCCACCTCGTCGGGGCAGTAGTCGGGAATGTTGGCGACGCGGATGCCCTTTTTCGTCGCCGCATCGAGATCGACGTTGTCATAGCCGATGCCGTGGCGGATAATCGTTTTGCATCGTTCGAGGGACTCAATAACGCGCTCCGTCATCGGCGCCATGTTGACGACGACGAGATCGGCGTCCTTGATTTTTTCGATGAGATCGTCTTCGGAGGCATGTTTGAGTTGATATGTTTCGAAGATAATTTTGTCGCGCGGAAGGCGTTCCAGTTCCCACTCGAAGTCGGGTTCGAGGTGGTCGGTAATGACGATCTTGATCTTGTCTGCCAAGGTGGATTCCTTTCGGCGAATGATGTTCATGTGACCGATGAAACACGAAACGGCATGATATGCCTTGCCGCGAATCGTGTCAAGCCATTTGTCCATCTCGCCTCGCCCTTGCTTCCCGCTTAGTCGGTTGCTATAGTCACATCTATGGTACAGAACGTCATGGAGGGAACATGAAGCACCGCATCCCTATCTGCGGCCAGCCGCACGCGATTCGCACCGCTTCCCCCGCCCCAAGACACGCTCAAACAAGTTTGAGCGTGGCACACAACGGTGTTGGCAGACGTAGAAGATCACAATGACTGAGAAGTTTTCCGCTCGACAACAATTCCCAGAAACGGTGGAAGAGCTTGACTTCCTGCAGAAATGCAACGATGCTCTGCTGAGTGCCTTGTGCTGTGAAGAGGCCACCAACAGCATCAACTCGGAAGACCCTACAGGCTGAATATATTGGTCTACATGCTCAGCATCAAATCTGGTAAGAGTCTTGGTGCTGTTGAAACGCTCCTGTAGAACGGGTATGTTGAAGACTCATGCATCATTCTCCGTACGGTGCTCGAGGCATTGATCAGCCTACTGTATCTACGCCAGAACCCAGAGGAACGCGTTCCTCTCTTTGCCGAGTACTACCCCTTTGGGCGAGAGCATATCGCCAGGTCGCTTTCGAAGCACTTTCTTAAGTCGTCCCACGCATCATCACACGCGGAGCGTCGGAGAATCAAGGAAGAGTACGACCGAGTGAGAGCGGATTACCCCATGAAGTATTCGTGGTCGGGGAGAAAAGTCAAAGACATGGCCAAAGATGTTGGACTTGAGCTACATTTCGACACTATCTATGGTCTACACAGTATGTTTGTGCATCCCACGCTTCAGGCCCTTGACTGTCACACGAGAGAAACGGATGATGGATGGGGTGTGGATTTCTTCCCGCATTCAACAGAACACTTTTCCCTTCTGCTGCCCGAGGCGACCTACTATGGCATCTGGTTCATGGAGGCATTGAGCCAGACGCTTGGCTTGGGCTTGGAGACAAGGATCTCTGCGCTCTGTGAACGATTTGGTGAGCTCTACGAAACACCGCCCCCTCACGAGCTGTGCGGTGTCTCAGATGCGCAGTCGTGATATGTGGAGCTGGCGTAGGCGAGCATTCTGTGTGCCACGCTCAAACTTGTTTGAGCGTGTCTTCCGAACCACCAAGGGCAGTAGCCAAGCAGAATACTCTCTCGAACAAAGAGACATGTCCGATAGCCCAACCTTTCGTAAGACCGTGACCCACTTCAACGAACCCGGCCATGCCCACGAACTCACGTTTTCGTGTTTCCAGCGCCGTTCGTTCCTGACCAAGGACAGAACCCGGCAGTACCTGGCCGAAGCCATCCTTAAGGCCAAACAGAAGCACCAGTTTGACGTCTGGGCCTATGTCTTCATGCCGGAGCACGTCCATCTCCTCATCTGGCCGAGGAAAGACGGGTACTCGATCTCCCAGATTCTCCGTTCGATCAAGCAGTCCGTCTCCCGACGGGCCATCCGGTATCTTCGACGGAACAACCCCGACGGCTTGAACCAACTGGCCACCGGAGAGGCACGACGTCCGTACCGGTTCTGGCAGGCCGGGGCCGGGTATGACCGAAACGTCACGTCACGAGACGCTCTCCTGAAGATGATCGACTACATGCACAACAACCCCGTCCGGAGGGGACTGGTGGAGGCTCCCGA
>JAADGH010000248.1:18803-23534 GCA_013152475.1 Planctomycetota bacterium | reverse complement strand
AAAGGCGTTCGGGGCCGAGTCTTCGATGAGGTAGATCTTCGGCACCGGCAGGCCCGAGGCGATGGCCATCTCCTCGACCACGTTGACGAGCTGGGGGTGGTCTTTGTGCTCGATGGGCTTGGCGCTGCTCATGGCGAGCATCATGCCGCTGCCGCCGAAGTAGCTGAAGGCCACCATGATAAACCAGATGGCCAGGGCAATGGTGATGCCAATCATTCCGCCATCCCGGGTGATGGCCTCGCCGATGACAAAGCCCAGCAGGACGATGAGCACCGCCATCACAGAGATGAGGAGGGACGACTTGAACCGGTTGGCGCGAATCTGCTCGTACATGGCTGCCTACCGCAGGTCGACCTTGGGGACTTCCTTTTCCTCTTCCTCGATCTCGAAGAATTCCTTCTTCTGGAAGCCGCACATGCCGGCGACGATGTTGGACGGGACGACTTCGCACTTCGTGTTGAAGCGCATGACGCAGTCGTTGTAGTGCTGCCGGGCGAAGCCGATTTTGTTCTCCGTCGAGGTCAGCTCCTCCTGAAGCTGCGACACGTTCTGATTGGCCTTCAGGTCGGGGTAGTTCTCGAACAGGGCGAAGAGCCTGCCCAGCACGCCGCTCAGCTCGCCCTCGGCCTTGGCCTGGGTGGCAACCCCCTTGCCGGAAGCGTCCACAGCGGCCGACCGGGCCTTGATCACGGCCTCCAGCGTTTCCTTCTCGTAGGACATGTAGTCCTTCACGACCTCCACCAGGTTCGGGATGAGATCGTGGCGCCGCTTGAGCTGGACGTCGATCTGGGCCCAGGAGTTGTCGGCCTCGTTCCGCAGCCGGATCAGGCCGTTGTAGATAGTCACAAACACCAAGAGGAGAACGACAAAGATCACGATTACGACAATCAAGCCTGTCATTTGCATCACCTCCGGTAGTGTTCTACGCCTTTACCTTCCCGAACATTCGATATCTTTTCACTACGATTGCCCCTTGACGGTGAAGTTCAGCAGGCCGCCCGACAGGAGGACGGCGGCCTCTCTTGCGGAGCAACCCAGCCGAGCGGGAATCTCCGCGTTCCTGGTCTTGTTCCGGACGATCAGGCTGCCCTCGCCCTTCAAGGCACTCGCCAGACCGGCAAGCTCCAGTTCATCGCCCTGGTCGATGTCCTCGTATGACGCGGCATCCTCAAAGACCAGGGGGAGTATACCAAAGTTGATCAGGTTTGCACGATGAATTCTCGCAAAGGATTTCGCGAGAACTCCCTTGACGCCGAGGAACATCGGGGCCAGCGCGGCATGTTCTCGGCTTGATCCTTGACCGTAGTTCTCGCCTCCCACGATAAACCCGCCATCGGCAGCCTTCGTGCGGGACGCGAACTCGGCGTCGATGTTGCTGAAGACGTATTCCGAGATGGCGGGGATGTTCGACCGCAGGGGCACGATCTTCGCCCCGGCGGGCATGATGTCGTCGGTCGTGATGTTGTCGCCTGTCTTCAGAACGACCTTGCCGGCGAGGGCATCCGGCAGATCGTCACGCTTCGGGACGGGCTTGATGTTCGGTCCCTTCACGACGTCGGCTGCCTCCCCTTCCCGGGCCGGTGGGATGATCATGCTGTCGTCGACCAGGAACTCCTCCGGCTCCTCGACGACGATGGGTTCCCCGAGGGTGCGGGGATCGGCGATTTCCCCGGCAAGTGCGGATGCTGCGGCGACCTCGGGGCTGACCAGATAGACGCCCGCCTCCTTCGTCCCGCAGCGTCCGAGGAAATTGCGGTTGAAGGTTCGCAGCGACACCGCACCCGTGTTGGGCGCTTGCCCCATGCCGATGCACGGCCCACAGGCGTTCTCCATCAGCCGTGCGCCGGCGTGGACGATCTCCGCAAGCGCACCGCTGCGCGCGATCATCTCCAGCACCTGACGTGATCCCGGCGAGATGACCAGGCTCACATCAGGATGAATCGTGCCGCGGCTCAGGATCGCGGCGACGGTCATCATGTCTTTGTAGGACGAATTGGTGCAGCTCCCGATGGCTACCTGGTGGACCTTCGTGCCGGCCAGCTCCGCAATAGGCTTCACGTTGTCCGGACTGTGCGGGCAGGCCGCCAGCGGCTCCAGGCTGCTCAGGTCGATTTCGACCTCCTCGTCGTAGGTTGCATCCGGATCGGCCGTGATCTCCTGGAACACGCCCTCCCGCTTCTGCGCCTTGAGAAAGCCCCGGGTGACGTCGTCGCTTGGGAAGACGGAGGTGGTTGCGCCGAGCTCCGCCCCCATGTTCGTGATCGTGGCTCGTTCGGGGACGGACAGCGCAGCGAGGCCCTCGCCGTGATACTCGATGATCTTTCCCACGCCGCCCTTGACGCTGAGGCGGCGCAGCATCTCCAGGATCACATCCTTGGCAGTCACCCACGCCGGCAGCTTGCCGGTGAGGCGAACGCCAACGATCTTCGGCGCGGTCAGGTGGAACGGCCCGCCGCCCATCGCTACGGCCACATCGATGCCCCCCGCGCCGATGGCGATCATGCCGATGCCGCCGCCGGTGGGAGTGTGACTGTCGGAGCCGAGCAGCGTCTTGCCCGGCGCGCCGAAACGCTCGAGGTGGACCTGGTGGCAGATGCCGTTGCCAGGACGCGAGAAGTGGATGCCATACTTCGCCGCGGCGGTTTGCAGGTAGCGATGATCGTCGGCGCTCTCGAAACCGGTCTGGAGCGTGTTGTGATCGACGTAGCTGACCGACAGGTTCGTCTTCACGCGAGGGATGCCCATTGCCTCGAATTGGAGATAGGCCATCGTGCCCGTGATGTCCTGGGTAAGTGTCTGGTCGATGCGGACCGCGATTTCGCTTCCGGGCATCAGCTCGCCCGCTACGAGGTGGGCTTCGAGTATCTTTTGCGCGACGTTCTTTCCCATGATCTCCTCAGATAAAGAATCGGCGGGATATTGCGATCCCGCCAGTTTATGGACCCAACCCCGTAGCGGCAGCAGGGATATTACCTTGATCTCGCTATCTCGTCTTGTATACCTCGCGGCGATGCTTGACAGCGTGAACGATGATCTTCCTCTCTTCCTTATCAGCCGCATAGATAGCCCGGTAGGGCCCGACGCGCAACTTGAATAGGCCTTGCCATTCGCCCGTCAAGGGCTCGGGCGTGATCACGTCGAAGTTCTCAGCCAGCCGACGCAGCTTCTTGAGAACTCGCTACGGTGTAGGCTTACTCAAATCGCCCAAGTCGGCTGCGGCCCCGGGGGTGAACTCGACGTGGTAAACCCCGCCACTTACCACTGAAGCCCCAATCTCTCCGCGACTTCTTTGGCGGGTATCGTCTCGCCACCATCCTGCACCGTCGCCAATGAGATCTCGAGACTGCGCCTGACATCCTCACGCAGCTCCAGCCCCTTGTCGGGATCGCCGAGCAGCTCCATCACCGTTTCCGCAACCACTTCCCGGACAAGGTCCTTGAACTCCTCCATCGTCAGATCAGCAATCTTCTGGTCAGCCATTGACGACTCCAAAAAGACCTCGCGAGCGAATTCCCGGGTTACACTTCCAGTTTCCGTCGGGCCTCCATGTCGAAGAGCACGCGCTCAGGTTGTGTGAAGCAGCGATTTCTTCACAGCCACGGGGACGTTAATCGGGGCGAAATAGGACGCGGGATAGAGATAGTCCTCGCCGCTTTCATCAATAACCCTGATGTCACCCTCCGCTGCCGCATCTTCGTCAGACACCACCCGATAGATTTTGTGCAACTCCAATGACGCCGGATATCCAGTATTGTCGATGCAGACCACAAACTTCGGAGATGCGCGCCTCTTCTTCATCACTCAGTCCAGATATCGCTTGCGCTTGATTTCCTTCTTGCCTATGCCATGTGCCTCGTACCAGTGCAGCTCCGCCAAGCGTATCTTTCCGCTCCGCAGTCGGATACGAGCAACGCCCTTCATTTTTCGCCACCTGCCTCGCCCATGCATCCGGCGCAGGCGTGCGATATCCCGAATGCCCGATCCCGCAGCGATGGTTTCGATTCCCGTGATCTCGCCCAGAATCTCGAAGTTCATTCGCGCTCATTCTGCCGAGGCTGTGGGACGACTTCAGGCTGCCATAGAGCCGCACGCCTACACTTCCAGTTTCCGTCGGGCCTCCATATCGAAGAGCACGCGCTCCTTCTCTTCCATGATGCCGAGGGCTTCGCGCTTCTTCATGATATGGTCCATGCTCTTGTTGAAGATCTCCTGCGTGTCGGTCACGAACTCCAGCTTGCCGCCAACAAGTTCCTCCCAGTTGATGGTCATGATGTTCTGAACCTTCTGGCTGGCCTCGACGGGTGACGTCACGCCCATGATGACATACGCGCCCGACGCCACGCAGTAGGTGGCAATGGAAAGGGCCTTTTCGGACATCCACTCCGGCGCAATGCCGACTGCCGGGAGATCACTGATGTCATCACCCAGACCGCCGGTGTGAACGACTTCCGTGAGGATCGTCAGTATCCGGGAATTGTCCACGCATGAACCCACATGCAGCACCGGCGGAATCCCCACGGTCTCGCAGACGGACTTCAGACCGTCGCCCGCATACTCGAGTGCGGCCTCCGGCGTCAACCACCCGCCCTTGCCTCCGGCGATGCCGCAGCACCCCGTCACGACCACCAGAACATTATTGGCGACGAACTGCTTCATCAGCGTCAGCATGATATCGTCGTGAACGGTGCGAGGATTGTTGCATCCCACGATGGCGGCTGCGCCCTGGATGCG
>JAADGH010000248.1:0-18721 GCA_013152475.1 Planctomycetota bacterium | reverse complement strand
TGCTCTTTCGGAATATGCACCTCTTTGCGGTTGGGGAAATTGTCGCAGGCGCGCTTGAGAATTTCTTTTGCGATCTCATAGGCCCGGTGCTCGTCGAACTGGATGTGCGTCGCGCCCTCCATCTTCACCTTGCGCGAGGTGGTGATGATGTCGGTGTGATACTTCGCGGCCACCGGCACGACACCCTGGGCGATGCACTGAATATCCACAACCATCGCTTCAATGGCGCCGGTTACAATGGCCAGCTCCTGCTGGAGGAAATTCCCGGCCGACGCGATGCCCTGCCGCATCAACACCTCGTTGGCCGTGCAGCAGATACCGGTGATGTTGATTCCCTTCGCGCCTTTGGACTTGGCGTATTCGATCATCTCCGGGTCGTCCGCCGCCGCCGCAATCATCTCGGAGAGCGTCGGCTCATGGCCGTGAACAACGACATTCACCTCATCCCCCGACAGCACGCCCAGGTTCGCCCCTCCGGTGATAGCCTTCGGCGTCCCGAAAAGGATGTCGGAGATGTCGGTGGCCATCATGGAACCGCCCCAGCCATCAGCCAGGGCCACGCGCATGGCGTGCGTCAACAGGTTGTTGGCGTCCTGATCCATCCCCATGTGGGTGCGGTGGAGCATCTCGACCACTTCGCGGTCCACGCTGCGCGGATAAATGCCCAGGTCTTTCCATATCTTTTGTCTGGGCTCGGGGGCGCGTTTGGTGTAGGTGATCGGCTCCTCATCCTGCTTACCGAAGTCGCGCAGGCAGGCCTCGCCCACGGCTTTGGCGATGTCGTTCACCGATTTGCCTTCCGTCTCGATGCCGAAATGCCCCGCCACGGCGTGGAGCTTCTCTTCGTCCTTGATCTCATACCCCTTGGCCTCCCCCTCCGCCACGGCAATGAGGGTAAGGGCAAGGTCGCGGCCGTGATCGGAGTGTGCTGAGGCGCCGGTAGCAACGCCTCTGCAGAAATTCCGCGCCGCGATGGTGGACAGCGTCGCCCCGCACACGCCGGCCTTTTCCTCGGCGTTCTTGCCGATCAGTCGGCAGGGGCCCATGGCGCAATTTTTACAACAGGCGCCGCTGCCGCCAATCGGACAGGGCTTCATCTCTGCGGCCCGGCTGAACATGGTTGAAATCTCGCATTCCGACGCGATCTCAAGCATCCGCGCCGTCGCGGGATCGGCGGTTACCTGCTTCTCTTCATCCTTCTTCTTCTCGTCGGCCATCTCTTCCTCCATCAGGTCCATGTACGACCACTAAGCACACCGCACCCCCTCGGAATTCAATGATGTTGGGTCCCTACTCGGAGTCTATCAGAAGATTCTCGGGTAAGTCAACTGCTTTTTCTTGGGGGCCGGAAAAGCGATAAGCAGGCGGCGCAGTCCCATCCCTCACGGGTGCGCACTGCCGCACCAAACTCCCGCAGGCATGAGGCATGCGGCTACCCCGGCGGCAGGATTTCCGGGGCTACCCACGCCCCCTCAGTCCGTCACTTCCACCTTCTTGAAGCCGCTGCCGGACTTGCCCTTGCCCTTCAGATCGTCAATATGCGCATCGATCACGGAACGAATCCCCTCGAGGAACTCGATCCGGGCGTTGCGCATGTGCTTGACAAATCCCTCGTGCCGGTCCACACAGTCCCCCATGGCCTCCATCATCATGCAAAGGGGGCACGTGAGGGTCCGCTTCTCTTCTGCCTTCTTCTTAGCCATTTTTCCCTCCGAATGTCACGGTCAGTTTGTCACCATCCAGTTTTGCCCCGGACGGCTCTCTGCCGGCCATGCTGCGCGGCAGGAGCACGTGGCGCTTGTAATTGCCGATACGGACGATCAATTCGCCGCCGCTCTTGCTCAAGTCGATATCCTCTTTCGTGATGAACGGCGTCTGAAGCGTCATCACGTACTTCCCGTTACGCTTTCGGAACGTCAACGGATTCTTGGCGTAAAACCGCTCCGTCGGGTCCCTGTCCCCGTAGAGGTCCTCACCGAGTCGGGCGAGGTCGTCGATCCCGATCATTTCGTTGCGCGAAAGCTCCACCTGCCACGTGGGAACCGGGCTGAAGCAATTGTGCACGTCCTCGATGTATTTCTTCTGTGCTTCAAGCCATTTATCAAAGTATCCGCCTACCTCCTCCGGCAGCACCCGGTTGATGACGACAGCATCCACGCACAACCCATAGAGCGAGAAATACATGAACGCCCGCTGGCTCTCCTTGATCACCATCTTCTCGGGATTCGTGACCAGGCGCACGGTCGTCGTATCGGCGTCCGTCAGCAGCTTGTCAATTCCTTCCAATCGCTCGTAAAGAACCGCCAGCGATTGGAAGTAGCTGTCCTCCGGAAGAGGAACGGAGGTCAGTTGCTTCATGACCGGCCGTGTAACCTTGAACATAGCCCGTTCGACAGTAAATATCTTCTTCATATACCACTCGAGCGTGGTGGGCAGGCTGATGAAGCGAAGGGACTCGCCGGTCGGCGCGCAGTCGAGCAGGATCACGTCGTACGCGTCATCTTTCAGGTAGCGGTTGATGTTCAGCAGCGACGTCACTTCCTCCATGCCCGGCAGGATGGCCAGCTCTTCGGCCAGCACCTCCTCCAGGCCCGACACATTCAACAGGCAGGATATGTAGCTGTGCACCTCCCCCCAATGCTCCTGGACCTCCTCCTGGACATCCACCTCCTGGATCGCCAGGTTGTCCGCCACATCGACGGGCTTCCCCTTCGCACGGTCCATGAGCCGCCGGTCCAGGTCAAAAGAATCGGCCAGACTATGGGCCGAATCGAGGGACATGACCAGGGTGCGATACCCACGCTTCGCCGACTGGATGCCCGTCGCCGACGCAATGCTCGTCTTGCCCACCCCCCCCTTGCCGGTAAACATGATGATACGCACAGTCCGAACTCCTGTCAGAATATTTCAATTCCTATCATAACCAATTGGAATGAAAAGGGCAAGAAAAACCGATGCGTGCACGCAAGGGACAAGCCGCCATTCGTCATTCCCGCACAAGCGCATACGCGCCACCGGGAATCCACTGCCATGCGGGACCCCAGCGATTCAAAGCCGATCCATCCGCGTCAGCGGCCAGAAACGGATCATCACCTTGCCGATGATCTCGTTTTCCGCCACGGTCCCCCACTTGCGGCTGTCATAGCTGTCCGAGCGGTGATCGCCCATCACGAAGTAGTGGCCCTCGGGAATGACTGTCGGCGGAAGAATGTCAAAGGTCTTGAAATTATCCGGGACGTAACTCTCCTTAAGCTCCGCCCCATTCAGCCACACGCGCTCGCCGGCGATGCGAATCGTGTCGCCGGGCACTGCGATGATCCGCTTGATGAAGAGCTTCCGAGGGTCCTCGGGATACCGAAACACCACAATATCACCCCGCTCGAACCCGCCGAATCGCTTGCTCACCTTCTCGAGCAGGAGGCGCTCCCCGTCCCAGAGGGTCGGCTCCATGGATGCGCCTCGAACCACATAGGCCTCCACCAGGAAGGCCTTGATCAGCAGCACGGCCACCAGAGTGACAAAGATCGACTTCGCCCAGTCCTTCAGGGACCGCCCCAATCCCTTCTCGGCGAGCTCCGGGCTGTCATCCTTATCGGCCTGGGAACCGGGTTGATCCTCGGGTTCCGTTGTCATCGATGTCCTTCCATGCGGCGACTACTTCCTTGACCGCGGCTCGTGGCTCTCCACGCGGATAAAAAGCAGAAAGGTGGTGATCTTCTTCACACCCTCGGCCGTCGTGATGATCTCCTCGGTGTAGAACGGCGGGACGCAAAACACGCTCCGCGACAGCGCCTTCGGTTCGGCGATGCGCGGCGGACCGGCCGAATCGTTGGCCTTGGAGTAAGCCGCCCGATCATCCGCCTTTGCCTCGTCACACCAGACCGGGGCCGAAGACAGTGTCAGCAGCATGAAGGCGCACAGGACAGCCATCGCGATCCGCTTCATATCCCATCTCCACCCGGAAACTCTCAGCCACACCATCCCCCAATGTTACCCCAGCGCATCGCGATTGTCAAGGCCGAGTTGATGATCGCGGTCCTGCCGACTCCGGGCCGCCTCACCCAGCAATGGGTTATCGGTGGCAAACGAGCGGCACGGCTTCCTTGCCAGGCCGCGAGGTTGGCCGATCCGTCATTCCCGCGCCCATGCTCCCCTGTCTGAGTTCATCTGCGGCTCCACTTGACTTCCCCCTTTCGGCTACTTCTCCTTTCGAAGAATCGGGACAAGGACGATGTTCCGGTACTCCATCTGTGCGCCTTCGGACTGGATGCAGATCTTGCCGGGAATCTCCTGGCAGTCGGTGGCCGTGTTCTGGAGGAGGTCGTTGACCCTGATCTCCAGGTCGCCGCCGTTGAGGGTGATCTCATACCGGTTCCACTTACCAAGCGGCCGCTCGTTGGAGGGGTGCATCTTCACCGTGCGCCGGCCCTTGGTCCGGGCGGGGTCGGTCTTCATCGGGAAATTGCCGATGTTGAAGATGTCGGCCATGTTGCCGAACATGCCCTGCGCCTCGATCGACCGCGGCCACACCTTGTCCGGCCCGGTCATCCGCAGCAGCACACCGCTGTTGCCCTTCGTGATGTGGCGCGTCTGGAGGCTGAGGGTGTAGTTGGTATAGTCGCCCGTCGTGCGGATGTAGCCGGTGGGCTTGCCCTTGTTCGTCATCGCGCCATCCTTCACACCCCAGATGCCCTGCAGCTTGTCGCTGGAGAAGGTCCAGCCGTCCAGGTTCTCGCCATTGAACAGGCGCTTGGCATTGCCGTAGTTGGCCGTGAGCTGTTTGAGGTAGATGTCCTTGAACTCGACGAGCATGGGCGGGCCCTTGTGAATCTGAAACGCCAGGATGCCTTCCCGTGCGAAGCCCTTCGGACCGGGCTTGTCCTCGTCGATCAGCTCGATGGTCGGATAGCCGTTGAGCACGTGGGTGATGTGGTTGCCTCGGGCGGCGATGATGTATTCGTTCCAATCATGAGCCTTGTAGAAACCGGCCTTGGCGAGGGCCTTCGGGTCGGAGACCTTGCCAACTACCTTTTTTTCCCCTTTTTCGTCAATGATCATGAAATCGCCCAGCTTCGTCAGAATTCCTCGCCCGCGCTCATGGTAGAGGAAGCCCACCATGCCGAGGTTCTCCAGGATGTCGGCCTGATAGCCCGCCACGACCCAATGGCCCAGGTCCTGGCTGCGATACTGGATGCCCGAGTTATGATTGCGGAGGCGGAATTTGATCTTCAGAACGAAGTCCCGCAGCTTCCCGCCGCGCCAGATGAGGAAGGAGTTTTGCTTGAGTACCTTCTCCTTCGTGGTCTCGCCACAGATGGCGCCATCCCTCACGGACCAGAACTGCGGGTCGCCGTCCCACCCCGTCAGGTCCTTGCCGTTGAAGATGCGCTTGAAGCCCGGCTCCAGCGGCGGGGGCGGGGGGACGTACTTCTCGCCCAGGGTCAGGAACCCCGCCTCGGCCCAGTCGGCATGGTCGCAGGCAACGCCGTTGCCGCCATCGCCGATGACGAGGCGAAGCTGCTTCGCGCCCTTGGGGATTTCGACATTGATGCACTTCCATTCGTCGGAACGAGTTACGACACCCGACTTGAACAGCGGCTTGTTGTCTGCGAAGACATCGAACGTCACACTGCCCGCCCTCCCCGCTTCGTCGTCCACGCCGATCACCGCGACGAAACGCTTAAGCTGTGGGGCGAGAGTATAGACCAGTTCCGACTTGGCATGAACGCCCATGCCGCGCCGGAAGGTCTCGCCCCGGAGGCGGATGGGATTGTCCTCGATGGACGTGTCCTTTCGCGGCTCGCCGTTCCAGCCGTTCGTCGCCTTTACGGGGCGAAGGTCGGAGAGATAGACGTCCGGCTTCGGCGGCATAGGGGGCAGGTCCTCGGTCTTCACCTCCGCCGTGGCGATGGGCTTCGGCTGTCTCGACCACACGGCCGGGATGGCGGAGTAGGTGTATTTCGTCCCGGGCGAGACGGTTCTATCATCGAGACAGGTGCTCTTCAGGAAAAACTCCGGGCCGTCATTCCGGCGGAGGATCACGCTCCCGCCCGTGGCGTAGCACCGCACCTGCACCCAGCGAGGGGAGAGCGACCGGGCGGTAAGGTTCGCCTTCACATCGAGGGCCTTCGCGCCGGGCTTCCCGGCGAACTTGATCTGCCAGTTGACCGGCCGGTCGGCGGGACTCTTGATGAGCACAGCCAGCCACTCATCCGTCTGCATCGCGTCGGCCGTCACCCCGGCCTTCTTGTCCTCATCTGACACGGTTACGGACTCGGCCACCCATTGATCCGGCTGCAGAGGAGCGAACAAGCGGAGTTCGTATGTTGCCTTGCCCATCACATTGGATGTGCCGGAGAGTGTATTCGCGTTCCACTGAAGTCTTTGGATGTCCGGCTTCTCGGCGGTGCTGAGTGAAGTGCACAGGAGGGCCGGCCGGTTGCCGGCCGGCGTGAGCGCAACCAACGAGACGGCGCCGGCGTCCACGACCCGCCACAGCGTGCCCCGGATGGGACCGGCAAAGGCATTGCCGGTCAGATCGTATCCGGCATAGGCGGCCTCTGGGGAGAGGCCCAGCTTGCCCAGCGGCACACCGCATAGCATCCCCCCGCCGCCGGGATTGACCAGGGCGACGCACGACACGCCTTCATATAGATCGAGGCGCGCTGCCAGCCAGTCGAAGGGTCCGAACTGCGGGACCTTACCCGCCTTCACATCACCCGTCAGGTCCGTCATTGTAATCTTTGCGCCCTCGGGCGTAAGCCTCACAAGCATGCCCTTCCCGGCGACGCTCGCACTCCCCGACCGGATGGCGACGGTCTCCTTTGCAGGATCATACATCACCTGCACCCTGCCAACAGTCGCCTTGAGCACGCCGCCCTTGATCTTGGCCTGAATCGGGGCAGCGTGGGTGATCGTCCCGATAGCCAGAACTGACAGTACGGTCAAGCAGGTCCGCATCATTGTCCTTCGCATGGTTCCTCCCTCCTCATCATTGCACAGAACGAATCGGATCAGGCTTACAACGTCCAGCAGGTTGTAGCAGAACACCCAAGGCTTTTCAATGGTTGCATTCGAGGAATCCCCTTGATTCGTTCTGCCGTAAGCGCTTTTCTCGTTCCGAGGCTCTGCCTCGGAACGGGTCATCCGTCAGGCTCTGCCTGACTCCTTTCGCAGCAAAGAGGCGGAGCCGAAGGGCTATGCCGTCCCGAGGCGCCTCGCGATGACACGGGCAAGGCCATGGGGAAACTCCAGCGTAATGCCTCAGTGACGGGGGGGGAACTCATGCTACGAAGGTGCATCGTCATTCCCGCGAAAGCGGGAATCCACATGTGGGAGCAACACTCCCGAAGTCCTGGATTCCCGCTTTCGCGGGAATGACACCGGCACCCCCCGTAACTGAGGGGTTACACTCCAGCGAGGAATCCCCTTGATTCGTTCTGCCGTAAGCGCTTACAATTTAGGACAATATCAAGTGCCAGTCCCCCTGGTGGCACGACAGGCAACCTGAACAGGAATGAGGAGTTACCGTGGTGAAACGCATCGCACTGCTATCCGCACTCATCGGTCTGAGCATCTGCTCCGTCGCGGGGTTCGCAAACGGCGACGAATCTCAAGCACAGAAGACGGCAGCATTCGTTGGCTCTTCGAGCGGTCTGCCGGGCGGCATCTGTGTCGTCCTCGGCCGCGAGGATACGAACCTGGCCGTCGCCCTGTCGAAGGAGGGGAAGTTCTTCGTCCAGGCGCTCTACTCCGACAATACGCCTGTGGACAAAGCGCGGGAAGCGATCCGATCCGCCGGCGCCGACGGGCAGGTCTCGGCCGAGCAGTCGGGATGCGCCCGCCTGCCGTATGCGGAAAATCTGATCAACATTCTGGTCGTGGACAGCTATCCCACCCTCAAAAAGAGCGGCCTGTCGATCGAGGAACTGCTGAGGGTCCTCGCCCCGCTTGGTTCGATGTACTTCGCCGACTCGGGATCATCCGCCGGCGCCGATGCACCCTGGGTGAAGGAACTCACGGCGAAGCTGCGGTCCTGCGGCATCGACAACGCCAAGGTCATGACCGATGCAGGGACCTGGGTGAAGGCAACGAAACCCTGGCCCAAGGACATCGACCAGTGGACGCACTACCTCCACGGCCCGGACGGCAACGCCGTAGCCCAGGACACGGTTGTCGGGCCGCCGAAGCATTACCAATGGACCTGCGGACCGTTGTGGGCCCGATCCCATGAGACGGATTCGAGTGTGCGCACCCTTGTTACGGCCAACGGGAGGATATTCTACATCTTCGACGAAGCGCCCATCAGCCTTGCCGGCGACAACGGCCTGCCGGGCAAATGGTGCGTCATGGCCCGCGACGCCTTCAACGGGACGTTCCTGTGGAAGGTCCCGATCAAGGACTGGGGGTGGCGGCAATGGAAGAACAATTGGTTCTCCTGCCGCCCCGGCGACATCCCCCTCAACATCCAGAAGCGGCTCGTTGCGGTGGATGACCGCGTGTATGTCACCCTTGGCTACCACGCTCCGGTGAGCGAGATGGACGCGAAGACCGGCAAGGTCCTCAAGACCTATAAGGGCACGGACCGGGCCTCCGAGATCCTCTATCTGAACGGGACACTGGTTCTCACCATCCTCACCGACGACGGGGCGAAGGTCATGGCCGTCAACGCGAAAACAGGTGAGACGATATGGGTCACCGAGAACACCTACGCCGGAACAAAAAACGACTACTACCGATGGAAGGCGATGCACGGCAGCGTGAAACCGCCGAAGATCGACCCCACACTGAACACCGCCACCGACGGCAAGGTGGTGGCCTTCCTCGACGGACTGGACGTCGTTGGCCTTGACTTCAAGACAGGGAAGGAAATCTGGCGGACGAAATTCCCTGACGAAGTGAAGAACCTGCATCAGGGGGGCATGAAGCTCGATATGCTGTGGGTGGGCACGTTGATCGTAACGGACGGCGTCGTGCTCCACGCCAGCCCGAGCAAGTTGGTCTGTTTCGCGGCCGACACCGGGAAGGTCAAGTGGTCCCAGCCCAAGAAATACATCGGCCACCTCTGGTATGAATGGAAAGACGTGTTTGTCATCGACGGCCTCGTCTGGACCTGGAGCGCCGAGTTCGGCCGGGGCACATGGCCCTTGACCAGACGGGGAAAGAAAAGAAACTATAGAACCAACTACCCCCTCACCGTCAACGGCTACGACCTCCAGACCGGGGAACTCAAGAAGAAGGTTGATCTCGGGAACATATTCAATACCTACCACCACCACCGCTGCTACCGCAACAAGGCGACGGTGCGCTACATCCTGGCCAGCCGGCGCGGGAGCGAGTTCGTCGATCTCATCCATGGCAAACACACGGTGGACAACTGGGTCCGCGGCCTCTGCCACATGGGCATGATGCCCGCGAACGGCCTCCAATACACCCCACCGCACCCCTGCGCCTGTTATATCGACGAAAAGCTCAACGGCTTCAACGCCCTGGCGCCGGAGATTCCGCCGAAATACCGTGCGAAGGTGGCAGACGCAGGACCGAAGACCGAGCGCGGCCCCGCCTTCAACCAAATTCAAAATCCAAAATCCAAAATCCAAAATGAAAACGACTGGCCGACGTTCCGCCATGATTCCATGCGGTCGGGGTCGACAAAGACACACATGCCGAAGGACCTGAAGCAGGCGTGGCGCGTGAAGCTGGGGGGCAAGGTCGCCGCGCCCATCGTTGTCGCGGACAAGGTGTTCGTGCCGCTTGTGGACAAGCGCCACCTCCTTGCATTGAACGCTTCCAACGGCAGCACCGTCTGGGAGTTCACCGCAGGCGGCCGCATCGACTCCCCGCCGACGTATCACAACGGCACGATCCTCTTCGGCTCGGCTGATGGCTGGGTCTACTGCCTGCGGGCGACCGATGGAGCGCTGGCCTGGAAGTTCCGCGCCGCGCCGGAGGAGCGGCAGATGGGCGCCTTCGGGCAGCTCGAATCGGTCTGGCCCGTGCCGGGGACGGTTCTCGTCCAGAACGACATGGCCTACTTCGTAGCCGGCCGGTCATCCCACCTCGACGGCGGTCTATATCTCTACGGCCTTGATGCGGCCACCGGCGAGGTGCGCTGCCAGGCCAGGCTCGAAGGGCCGTCGTACACGGTCGATAATATCGAAAATCAGAACTACAAGCTTCCTATGGGCTCCCTGCCGGACATCCTCCAGGGCGACGGGCAGCACGTCTGCATGCGCAACCTGACGTTCGACTCGAAGCTCGAAGAGCAGAAGGCGGTTGTGGACCGGATACGGACCCGGAGCGGCTTCCTTGACGACGCCTACTTCAAACGCGTGCCGTGGAGCTACGGCAAGCCGAGGATCTGGGGGCGGCTCATCGTTATGAACGACAATGCCGTCTACTGCATGCGGATGTTTGATTCCCTTCGCGGCTTGGACCCGACCGTGTTCTTTACCCCCGGGAAGAAGGGCTACCTGCTCATCGGCGCGCCAAAGGCCGGGTCGTCGCAGATCAAGGTGGCCAACTCAAAGACGCTCAACGTCGCCGGCAAGCCGCTCACCGTCGAGGCATGGGTGAAGGCCGAGAAACCCGATGGCGTGGTCGTCGGCAAGGGCGGCGCCGGGACGGGGTTCGCCTTGTGGATCAAGGACGGGAAGCCTCGGTTTGGAATTCGCCTGGGCGGAAAGGTGCAGGCGGTGTGTGCGGAGGAGAACATCGTCGGCAGATGGGTCCACCTCGTCGGACAGGTGACCAAGGCCAAGCAGCTTCGGATCTACGTGAACGGCAGGCTCGCCGGCGAGGGCAAGGCGTCGGGATATGCCGGGCCCTCCGGCCAGGCGATGGAGATCGGCGTCGACTTGGGCAATGCCGCAGGCGATTATGAGTCGCCCTTCCCCTTCACGGGCGCCATCGACGAGGTCCGGATGTACTATCGCGAGCTGACCCCCGAAGAGATCGGACAGCATTACGCAAATCCCGGACAGCCGGCCGCGGCCAAGGATAAGAGCTTGGCGCTCTACTTTTCGTTTAACGATGGAGAGGCCAAGGACCTGTCCGGAAACGGCAACAACGGCGACCCGCAGAACGTGGAGCCGGTGGATGGCAAGGCCGGCAAGGCCCTGATGTTTACGGGCACGCGCAAAGGCTGGGAGCGCCGCATACCGGTGCGCATCCGGGCCATGGTTGCCACCGATGATCTCCTGTTCACCGCCGGTCCGCCGGATGTGGTGGACCCGAAGGACCCCCTCGGCGCATTCGAGGGGCGCAAGGGCGGTATCCTGAATGTCATCGACACGTCCAACGGCAAGACACTTTCGGAACTCAAGCTCCCCGCCCCGCCCGTCTTCAATGGCGCGGCGGCGGCGCGCGGGCGGCTCTACCTCACGATGGAGGACGGCAGCGTCGCGTGCTACGGGAAGTAAAAACCACACTTTTGGCCAGAAATTGAAAGAAAGACAGCGCATGGTGGATTTCGGCGGAAAGACCGTCCTGGTCACGGGCGCGGCCGGGGCCATTGGGAAAGGCATCGCGGCGGCGTTTTGCTCGGCGGGGACGAAAGTGCTCATTACCGACCTGAAACAGGATGCGGTGGACGCCGCCGTGACCGAGATCGCCGGGAACAGCGGTGACTGCTGTGGCCTGGCAGCCGACGTGACGAACGAAGAGCAGGTGGCGAAGGTCGTGTCCACCGCGTCCGATGCCTTCGATGGCCGGATCGACGTCCTCGTCAACGTCGCCGGCGTGACCGGGCAGGGGAAGGTGGAGGATCTGACCGAGGAGGAATGGGACCGCGTCTTCGCCGTGAACTGCAAGGGCACGTTCTTCTTCATCAAGCATATCGTGCCGATCATGAAGGCCCAAAAGTCCGGCAAGATCGTCAATTTTTCGTCCAAGTCAGGCAAGACAGGCTCGGCGCTCCTGAGCCACTACTCCGCAGCCAAGGCGGCGATCATCGGCCTGACCCAGGCGCTGGCGTACGAGCTGGCCGACCACGGCATCAATGTGAACTGCATCTGCCCCGGCATCGTCGAGAGCACCGGTGTGTGGAGCGTCCTTGCCGGGAAATACATGAAGAACCTGAACCTGTCCGAGCCGGAGGTCGTCGAGCGCTTCACGGCGAAGGTCCCCCTCAAGCGCCTGACGCGGATCGAGGACGTCGTGGCTGTGACCCTCTTCCTCGCATCGGAGGGATCGGACTACATGACCGGCCAGGCGATCAACGTCACCGGCGGCAGGGAGATGCATTAGGTGGATAGCCCAACGGGAGGAACGGAAGGCATGTCCGGCAAATCAGTTTTCCCATGGCGGTTTTCAAGGATTGCACGAACCCGGGCAATCATCGTTTGCATCGCACTGCTCGTCCCGGCAGCGACACGTTCCGCCAACGCCGGCGCGAAGGGCGACGCACAGGCCATCCTGAATACCACCGGCGTCAAGGGCGGGGTGGTGGTCCACGTCGGCTGCGGCGACGGCCGGCTCACCGCCGCTCTGCACGCCAACGACAGCACCATCGTTCAGGGCCTGGACACCGATGCCGGGAACGTCGCGAAGGCCCGGGCATACGTCCTGTCGAAGGGCCTCTACGGCAAGGTGACCGTCGAGCCGTGGACGGGAAAACACCTGCCCTACATCGACAACTTCGTGAACTTGTTGGTCGTCAGCGACAAGACGGACGTGCCCAGGGAGGAAATGCTGCGCGTCCTCGCCCCCAACGGCGTGGCGGTTTTTACAAATCGCCAATCGGCAATCGAAAATCGGAAATTCGTCAAGCCGTGGCCGAAAGACATCGACGAGTGGACGCATTATCTGCACGACGCCACGGGCAATGCCGTGGCCCACGATACCGTCGTCGGACCGCCCCGCCGCATGCAGTGGGTGGGCGGCCCGATGTGGTCACGCCACCATGACCACATGGCCAGCCTGAGCGCGCTGGTGTCGGCGGGTGGGCGCATCTTCTACATCATGGACGAAGGCCCCAAGGACTCCATCCAGCTCCCGCCGAGGTGGTTCCTCACGGCGCGCGACGCCTTCAATGGCACGGTGCTGTGGAAGCGGCCGATCGAGAAGTGGTACAACCATCTCTATCCCCTCAAGAGCGGACCCGCACAACTGACCCGTCGCATGGCAGCGGCGGGAGATCGCGTCTATGTGACCGTCGGGATCAACGCCCCCGTGAGCGAGATCGACGCCGCCACGGGCAAGACGCTGCGCATCTACGAGGGCACAAAGACGGCGGAGGAAATCCTCCACTCCAACGGCCTGCTGATCCTCCTGGTCAACCCCGACCGCAAGCCGGTGGACTACCGCCAGGAGAACGCCCACTGCTGGACCGAGCAGCATCGCGCCAGCGCCCGGTACGGCTGGGACGGGACGCCGCGCGAGCTGATGGCCGTCGAGGCCGCCACGGGGAAGTGCGTGTGGAAGTATGACGGAAAGATCGCGCCGCTGTCCCTGGCCGCCGATGGCAAGCGCGTCGTTTTCTGCGATGGCGAGTCCGTCGTTTGCCTCGACCAGGGAAGTGGCAAAAAACTATGGCGATCTGAGCCGATCGCCAAAAGCAAACTCATCCCCACCGGCTGGTCGCCGCGCATGATCCTGTATGACGATGTGGTCCTCTACGTCGGGCAGAAGCGGCGGTTGGTTGCCCTGTCGGGCGAGGACGGCACGCTGCTCTGGCAGTGCAAGCTGCACCCGTCGGGGCACTTCTGCCCGGAGGATGTGTTCGTCGTCAACGGTCTGGTATGGTCGCTGGATATTGCGTCTGCCTGGCCGCGACGCGTGAGGGGCAAGATGCGGGGATCGAAGGGGACATTCACCGGCCGCGACCCCCGCACGGGGGAGGTCAAGAGCGAGTTCGAGCCGGACACGAAAGTCTTCGCCTGCATGCATCAGCGGTGCTATCCGAGCAAGGCGACGGAGCGCTACATCATGACGTCGTGGCTCGGCATCGAGTTCATCGACCTGAAGAGGAAGCACTGGCAAATCCACCACTGGGTCCGCGGCGGCTGCATCTACGGCGTAATGCCGGCCAACGGGCTCGTCTATGCCCCACCCCACCCGTGCGCCTGCTACTACCAGAGCAAACTCTGCGGCTTCAACGCCCTGGCGCCGGAAAGCCAGAGGCCAGAGATCAGAGATCAGGTGTCAGAACGATTGAAGAAAGGCCCGGCTTATTCTGCTCAAATCCAAAATCGAAAATCAAAAATCAAAAATCCGGAAGACTGGCCCACCTACCGCCACGACGCCGCACGGAGCGGGCGAATCAAGGCGGATGTACCGGCCGAACTAAAGCCGTCCTGGCAGACCAAACTCGGCGGGCGCATCACCCCGCCGGTGGTCGCCGATGGCAGGCTCTTTGTCGCGTCTGTGGATACCCACACGGTTTACGCCCTCGACGCCGCCTCCGGGAAAAAGCTCTGGAGCTTCATAGCCGGGGGGCGGGTGGACTCGCCGCCGACCCTCCACAAGGGGCGAGTGCTCTTCGGCTCCGCCGACGGGTGGGTCTACTGCCTCCGCGCCTCCGACGGCGCGCTTGCCTGGCGGTTCCGGGCGGCCCCGGCGGACATGCGGCTCATGTCTTATGAACAGATCGAGTCCGTCTGGCCCGTGCATGGCAGCGTCCTTGTGCAGGGCGATGTCCTCTACTGCCTGGCCGGCCGGTCCATGTTCCTTGATGGCGGAATGCGGCTGGTGCGCCTCGACCCCGAGACGGGGAAGATGCTCTCCGAGACCGTTCTCGACGATCGCGTGCCGGGAACGAAAGACAATCTGCAGACCCGGATCAGGGCCAAGAAGATGCCCGTCGCGCTGCCGGACATCCTGTCGAGCGACGGGAAGCTCGTTTACATGCGGTCGCAGAGGTTCGACCTCGACGGCAAACGAACGGTGATCGATCCCGAGCCGCAGACCGACCAGGAGGGCGAGGGGGTCCATCTCTTCTGCCCGACCGGATTCCTCGACGACCGCTGGTTCCATCGGTCCTACTGGATCTACGGCAAAAACGCCGGCGAGGGCTGGAGCGAGTGGTTCATACCCGGACGCCTTGTGCCGACCGGACGGATCCTCGTTTTTGACGACGAGCGCGTTTACGGCTACGGGCGCGACCCGGAATACCTATGCAACTCGTCCGTGCTGGAGTACCGTCTCTTCGCCGCCGGGAAACGCGTGGTCCCCGAGCGAACCGCGAAACTCAAGAAAGCAAAGCAGGATACCGTGGACTGGCGCAGGCGCCTCGATCAGTTGACCCCCGAACAGCGGACGGCCGTGGACTACAAATGGCTCAAGGAGCACCCGCCCCTGCTCCCCCGGGCAATGGTCCTGGCGAACAAAACGCTCTTCATCGCCGGCCCGCCGGACGTGGTGGATGAGAAGGACATCTGGGGCCGCACGTTGGAGCCGGAAGTCCAGGCCAAGCTCGCGGCGCAGAGCCGCGCACTCGACGGCGAACAGGGCGGCATCCTCTGGGCCGTCTCGGCGGAGAATGGCAAGAAGCTGGCCGAATATAAACTCGACACCGTGCCCGTCTTCGACGGCATGATCGCCGCCGACGGCAGGCTCTACCTCGCCGCGAAGGATGGGAGCGTTTCCTGCTGGGGCAGGTGAAACCGGGCCCGCCCGGAAACGAAAAAACCTGTCAGCCTTTTCCGCCCCAACGGTCAGGAGCGGCGCGGCGGTGTGTGACGGGTGGAAGCCGCCGTCACCGGTTCTCACTTCGCCCAGATACCATTCACAAACGCGAAATCTTTTTTCGTCTGCTCGACGATCTCATCCACGGAGTCGAAGTGATACTCGCTGTGCCAGGTCATCACGCCGTCGAAGGGCGTCTGCTTCAGGCAGTTCAGGAAATCCTGCCACTGAACGAATCCCTCACCCATGGGCACCACGCCCGATTTCCACTTGCCGTCTTCCTTCCAGATGGCCAGGTCCTTCAGCGCCACCATAACGATCCGGTTGGCGAGGATGTCGAGGCACATCTTCCACCCCGATTTGCCCCCTTCGATGGCCATGTGGCCGGAGTCGACATATGCCCCGATGCACCGCGGGTCGCAGTCGCGAATGATTTCATGGACGATCGCGCCGTCGGCGCTCAGATCGTTCCCCGAGTGGATGTGCACTCCCGCAGTGATGCCGTACTTCCGCACCACCGGCTCGATGCCAGCAAGCGCCTTTTGCGCATCGAGGAGACTCGTCCGGAGCGTGCCGAACCCCTCGTAGCGCCAGTAGCCCAGCTTCATGTGCGTCACACCGCAGTCGACGGCCGTGGCGATCACCTCCTCCGCATGGGGACGCGACATGTCGGAGATGTCGGTGGTAATCATGGGGACCGTTAGTCCGTGCTTCTCAAAGACCTTCACGGCGTCAGGCAGCTTCGCCTTGGCCTCCTCCGGCAGGATGTGGCCCTTGTCGCGGACGGTCAGGTCCACGCCATCGAAGCCGATGTCCGTCAGAATCTCGGCCACCTTGTCCAACGACTCGCACGGCTGGAGCATTTTCGAGAACATGACTTTCTGCATCTACGGTTCTCCTTTCGATCGCTTCCTGTCACACCATAGGGTCCGAGCAACACAACTCGGCATTCTACGCCCCCGCCGAGGGTGAGTCAACCCATCAGAAAAGACGGCCTTT
Organism: Planctomycetota bacterium; assembly: GCA_013152475.1. Classification (GTDB taxonomy): domain Bacteria; phylum Planctomycetota; class Brocadiia; order JAADGH01; family JAADGH01; genus JAADGH01. The sequence goes on along the minus strand of JAADGH010000248.1, from coordinate 2,098 downwards.
CCCATGAGTCATGGAGCGGGGAGTGGAAGGGGAAACGCCTGCTACCCGGTGATGACCGCCCGCAGGCAGTCGTTTCGGTAGTGCCGGCCGACTTTCTGATCGGCGACTTCCGTCGCGCTCTCCAGCGCGCAGACCCGACCGAAGGGGTCCTCCACCGAATTGCCTACCTCCAGCTCGGCCTCGGTCACCTGGTGCCAGCAGCACTGCAGGAGCCAGACGGCGTACTCCTGCTCCGACTCGACAGGTACGCCCAGGACCTCGATGTCGGGCTTGCCGAAATGGGCCATGCCATGGGTGTGGGCCCAGATGCCGTCGCGCTTCAGTTCCTGGTGCACGTTGACGAAGCGGAGAAACTCGCTGTAATCGGGCGACGTCGGGTCGGACCAAATTCGGCCGTAGAGGGCAAACTGCTTCAGGTCCGCGACCACGCCGCCGAAGGCGCGCTGGAGTTCATCGATAACCTGAGCTATGTGTTGGACCAGATCGAGCGTACGTTCCGACTCTTCGTAGACGCACGGCAGGATGCCGAACTCGAGGGATCCCTCTGTGAGAAAGTATTCCTCCCCTGGATCGAGGCGCTTGAGTTCGAAGCGGTCGAGGAGTTCCCGGTTCTCCCGTCGCGGCTGCTCGCCCACATGCGTATGCAGGAGGGCAGCGCACCCGTCCGGCCATTCCAGACGCACCGACCGCCACAGTATGTCGTCCGATCCGAGCCCCAACGAGCAGTCTCCCTCGCCGAGCACTTCGTCCACGCCCGGAAGGTCCTGCCCCTTCGTGATCAGGATGAAATCGTGGTCCGGGTGGTCCCGCTCGAAGGGAGAGGCGTCCGCATGACTTGCATTTTCGAAAGGGATCGGGTCGCTGTCGATGACGCTATCCTCCATTTCTCCGCGGATCATTATACGACATGACAGGCAGGTGTTCGAGGAAAAAGCAGCGGGGGAGCAGGTGTCATTCCCGCGCAGGCGGGAATCCAGGGCACAATCGCATCGTCCAGAACCACATCCACGACGTCATTCCCGCGCAGGCGGGAATCCAGGACTTCAGGGATTCCTCTGCCACTCGTGGATTTCCGCTTCCACAGGAACGACGGAGGCGGCTCGTCCTTTTTCCCCTTGCATTGTCCCCCTTCGCGGTATAATAACTGCCCAGCGTTGTGTTCAGGAACTTCTGGAGTCAGAGCAATGAAGCAGGTGAAGGTTGCGGTTGTCGGGTGTGGCGGAATCAGTCGGGCGCACATCAACGGGCACATGAACTGCCCACAGTCCAATTTGATGTACTGCTGCGACATCGACGAGGAAAAAGCCAAGGAAAAGGCCGAGGCCGCCGGCTGCCAGGCGGTGACTAACTGGCTGGACATCATCGACGAGGTGGACGCCGTGGACATCTGCACGGCCCCGCACCTCCACGCCGAGATGACCATCGAAGCGGCGAAGCGCGGCAAGCACGTCCTCTGCGAGAAGATCATGGCCCGCGACCTCGACGAGGCCGAGGCGATGATCAAGGCCACCGAGAAGGCGGGGATCGTGTTCATGGTCGCGTTCGTCCTGCGCTATCGCAAGGAATGGCAGGTGGTCAACGAGATCTGCAACAGCGGCAAGCTCGGCCAGATCTTCCAGGGCTACTGCCAGACGTCCATGTTCCTCGGCCGCATCGCCGAGTGGCGCGCCGATCCGAAGAAGTTCCCCATGGGCGCGTTCCTGTCGCACGGCTGCCACTACGTCGATCAGCTCCAGTGGAACATCGGTAGAATAACGCACGCGACGACCCTCAGCAATAATTTCACATTCGGCGACCAGATCATCGGCGACGACACGTCTGTCGCGATCTTCCGCCACGAGAACGGCGCGGTGTCGTCCTACGTCGAAAGCTGGGCCATCCCCTGCCCGACGACGGGTCTGCGCTTCGACGCCTACGGGACAAAGGGGTCGGTGAAGCTGGAATACATCCGCGGCACGGGCGCGCGCGTCGTGGACCTGTGGACGAAGGACGGCGGACACGAACGCGTCTTCGAGTGGGACCCGACGAAGAAGGACCTCGATGACGTCTTCGGCGGCGCGAAGGACATGCACGGTCAGATCGACCACTTCATCAAGTG
>JAADGH010000156.1 GCA_013152475.1 Planctomycetota bacterium | reverse complement strand
TGGTGGGTGGACGGGTGTTACTTCGCCGACACGATGTACAACTTCGACGACGAGCCGAACTGGGGCAGTCTCACCCGCGCGCTGAAGGCGGGCAACCCCGAGGCCATCGTGGCCTACAACCCCGGCGTGAAGGTCCCCGTCATCACCCAAGGGGGGGAGGATTACACGGCGGGGGAAATCGCCCATGCGCTGCCCGTTGGAAAGTGGCAGGAGGACGGGTTCCGCACGATCCCCTCCGAGGTGGGCGACGCGCAGTATCACGTGCTCACCTTCCTCGGCCAGATGTGGCGCCAGGGCGAACCGCGTTTCCCCGACGAGATGGCCATTGGCTACACGAAATTCATCATCGCGAACGGCGGTGTCATCACCTGGGACGTGCCCATCGAGCCGAGCGGCCTGATTCCACAGGCCTTCGTGGACCAACTCGTGAAAATCGGGACGGCGCTTCGGCAGGAACGGGGGGACCAATGATGCGCAGGATGGAGGCGGATCCCGTGCTTGACAATGCTCGATCCGTATGGTAGTATTATAACTGAGGGGCAAGTGTGCTGATTGTGTATCACGGGGGCGAAAGGATTCGACCGGGCATAGGAGGTAAGGGCTGCGTTCTGAGGTTGTCAGGCGGCCTCACAAAACACCTGGCAAACAATTAAGTGCTGAAAACCAGTACGCAATGGCGGCTTAATTAAGCCACCCGTCCCTCTGGTCTTGCCTGCGAGGCCGGAAGTGGACGACAGCAGCAGGCTGCCTTCCCTTTTTCTCCTGACGGAAGGGGAGTAAGACATTTGTTCAGGACAGGCCTTTCGTGGATCCTGTTGGTTGGAGCCACCCAAGGCGACATGCAATAAACCGACTATGAGCGTAGATGCCCTTATAGCCGTGTCACGGGACGCGGGTTCGATTCCCGCCGCCTCCACCAAAACTCGCCAACACCGTTCCCGCCGTCTGTGGACCTCGTGCTGAAGTCGATGAACGCCGTCACCGTCTTCAGATCAGGGTTCGCCCTAATCAGCGGCACGAACGCCTGGACCGCCTTTCTCTGCTCTTTGATGTCCCTGCTCTCGATCCATTCTCCGTAATCTCGGACGCGCTCCAATAGCTCGTCCGCAACCTTTTCGACGTCAATCGCATCCTCGCCGGGCGATCGCTCAAGAGCGTTCTTGAGCTCTGCGATCTCCGCGTTCAGGATGTCGTATCTCCGTTTCAGATCCTTGTCATCGAAACTCCAGAATCCATTCGTGAGTCCATCGATGATTCTTTCCTTCTCGGTCTCCTTTTTCCGCAGTTCTTCCCTGGCATGCTTCGTGCTTGTGCTCTTGGCCGACATGTTTGCCCGAAGCTCTTTGGCAATGCATTCTCTCAGTTCGGCGAGGAATTCCTCCGATTCCACAACGTCCGCAATTTCGAAAAACACGACTTCTCGGAGCTTTGCGTCCGGGACGCGGATCGTGGTGCATTTTCTGTCGGAATGACCCTCCCGATATCCGGAGCATTCGTAATAGGCATACTTGTTGTTCTTTCTCTTTACGGTCTTGGGCCAATACTTGCGGCCGCACTTCTCACACTGAATCAGCTGCCCAAATAGATAGGTCGTTCTCTCTCGCCGGTACGGTCTCGTGCCCTTCCGTGGGGCGAACTGCGCTTGAACTTTTTCCCACAGATGTTTCGGCACGATGGCTTCGTGCGTGCCTTCGGTCACGTCTGCCCAACCCTCCGGCATGCGCAGCGTCTCTGGAATGTCGTCCTGGTATTCACGTCGAATGCTGTCTTTGCGCCCCAGACCGTATCGCCGACATACGTCCTACGACGGAGCAAATAGTTGATGCTGTTCGAGCACCATTTGCTTCTCGGTGCAGGGACGCTGCGCCGGTTCAAATCCTGCGCTATGCGTCGGCAGCCCTCGCCGCTTGCATTCGGCGTGACGTTGCAGCGGATGCCGTGGTTGGCGAAGGAGGACAGGTGGGCAGGGGGCGGGAGTCACACTGCGCTCAGAGATCAGTCCCCGTTCGTGTCTTCTTTCGGCTCGGGCATCTTGGCGCGGAGCTTGTCGAGCAGTGTTTCCTTGACAGAACAACCTGCTTGCCGCGCTCTTTTCACCGTCTGCCATGCCCTGGCGTAGTCCTTCGTCGCCACCAAGGCCCCCACGAAATTGTCCCACGCAGCAGTGTAGTCCGGTTTCAGCTTCAGGGCGCGCTCATAGGCGGCAATTGCGTTGTCTGTGTGCGAAAGCTCTTGATCACACCAACCCACACCGTACCAAGCTCGTGGATTCTTCGGGTCCAGATCCCTCGATCGCGCGTAGGCCTTCCGGGCATCCTCCAGGCGGTCGGTCTTGGCATAACCCCAACCAAGAAGGAACCAACTCCGATGATCCTTTGGGTTGAGATGTACGGCCTGCTCCCAGGCGTGGATCGCTTCAGGCATCTTGTTCGCCCGCTGGTATAGATTGCCGACAAAAGCCCACATTTGAGCGTTCTGGGGATCCATGGAAAGACCCCGCCTGTACGCCTCAAGGGCTCTCTCACTGCTTCCTTGTCGGCTGTAGGCCATTCCCAAGCCATACCACCAGCGCGCGTTCTTGGGTTCGATATCAATCGCCTTCTCGAACGAAGTGATGGCATCCTCAAGCTTGCCTTGCTTGCAGTAGACGCCCGCTACACCGGCCCATGTTGACGCCTGTTCTGGACTTATCTCTATGCACTTCCCAAACGCTCGTACGGACTCGGCCAGGTCGTCCTGCTTGGCATACACTTCCGCGAGAAAACGCCACGTCTCCGCCTGATCCGGATCAAGGTCGAGAACCCTGCGCAAGCAACGGGCGGCCTCCGCCCAATTCCCTTGTTGGCAGTACGCCCGAGCAAGACGAACCCACGCTTGTCTGTTCTTCGGGTCCAGCGCAAGGCCCTTGACGAAGGCGTCTGTCGCGTCGGGCAGATTGTCTTGCGCTTGGTAAACCTGACCAAGAGAAAACCAAGCAAAGGGTTTATCGGGATCAAGGTCCAGTCCCGTTTTGACGGATAGCAACGCATTGGCATAGTCCCCTTGATTCATCTGCGTGATACCCAGATTGGACCAGGCATTAGCCCGATCTGGGTCCACATCGAGGGCCTTCTTGTAGGCATTCTCGGCCTCGGTCATCTTGCCCAGAGCAAAATATGCGTCCCCGAGAATTGACCATGCTTCTGCAAAGCGGGGGGCAAGTTGTGTGGCTTTTGTGGCGGGTTCCACGGCTTGTGAGGGCTTGCCCTGGCGGTTATATATTCCGGCTAGACAGCACCATAACCCGGCATCTTTCGGGTCGAGGCCCAAGCCTCGATTCAACGATTCCGTCGCTTGAGCGTACTTTCCTTGTCGAGAATAGACCCACCCTAGCCCACCCCAAGTGCGCGGATCGTCCGGGTTAACCGCAAGGGCCAACTGGCATGCCTTGGCGCTATCCTCAAGTCGTCCTGCAGCAACGCACGCAGGCGCCAGTTGGGCGCATAGCACTCCAAGAAGCCGACGCTTGGTAAGGCTCTGCATGTAGAAGGTGTGCTCCATCCGTTCTTTCAAGAGACCATCTTGGTCGAAGTACTCGCGGTCGGATATGGTCCGTCCTTTTTCCCTCATATCAATGTTCACTTCGGCCTTACCTGACACGTAACGCACGAACATCCGTTTCGGCGTGCAAACCGCGTGGAGCCGGACACCTAATCTTTCGCCGAGGGCTATGTACAGCACCGCCATAGCCCCCGTGCTTCCGCACTTCGTGTCCAAGAGGAAGAACAGAAAAGAAGACCTGGGGTCTTTTCTGTATTGCCCGAACCTGCTATCCACAAATACGCAGTGATTTATCTTGCGCACAATGGTATCCACGTTATCGTCAGGGTGGATCGTCTTTCGGATACGCTCGGCCAATTGATCGAGCCGACTTGTATATAGGCTTACGTCAAGATCGGGCTGGTATGCTTTGCTAATCGACAAGGCACTGATGCCTACATCAATCCTGTCCTCCGTCAGCTTCAGCATCTTCTCAATTTGCTCGAATCGACGGGGCTTCTCATGCTGCTCAGTGGACAGCCTCTTCTCATTGTCTTGACACATTGCCAAACACGACAACAAGAGGAGGGCATGCAGAATAACACCTCCAATCACATGTTGTTTTTCAGACATGAAATTCATGCAAAAAAGAAACCCGATAGGTCCGTCGCGACAGTATTGTCCACCCGTTTCCCTCAGAAGACACCTGACATAAATATGTGTTGTCACCGGTCGGATGAAAACCCGCCACCGGGGGTCGGTTCAAAACCGGCCAGTCATTTGCCTTTCTTGACGTTCCCATTTTCCTTTTTGGGTGCTGTTTTGCAAGCCTTTTCCTTGGACTTGTCCTTGAGTCGGTAGCTGCGCCCGGTCATGGCGATGACCTGGGCATGCTGGAGGAAGCGATCCAGGATCGCGCCGGCGGCGGGGACGTCGCCGAGGAGCTTGCCCCATTCCTCGATGGGCCGGTTCGAGGTCATAATGGTGGAGCGGACCTCGTGACGGCGCATGATGATCTCGAAGAGATGCTCGCCGGAGTGAGCGGGGATCTTTTTGAGGCCCATGTCGTCGATGATGAGCAAGTCGGGCTTCAGGTATTTGGCGAGGGTTTTGTCCTGCCCCTGGAAGGTTTCATCCTGGACGAGATCGCGAACCAGATCGAAGATGGAACGGTAGAAGACGGTATAGGACATCTTGATGGCTTGATAACCAAGGGCTTGGGCGATGAAGCTCTTGCCGATCCCCGGTGGGCCGAGTAGGAGGCAATCCCGCTGTTCCTGGATGAACTTGCACGTGGCGAGTTCCATGATCTCTCGACGGGGGATGGAGGGGTTGAACTGCCAGTCGAAGTCTTCGAGGGTCTTGATCTCTCGGAAGCGGGCCGCCTTGAGGCGCCGCTGGATCAGCCGCTGATCGCGGATGGCGACTTCGTCCTGCAGGAGGAGGTCCAGGAACTCCTCGTGGGTGAGCTGATTGGTCCTGGCCTCTTGGAGGCGGACGTCGAGGGTGCTCGCCAGTCCCGAGAGTCGAAGTCGTTTCAATGTCCCTGCCAGTTGTCCGTTCATCTTCTCTTTCCTTTCCCTTCAAGCCACTCTTCTCTTCATCTTTCCGTTTCTTCGGGGACCTCCGGCGTCCGAAAGGAGACATGGGGGAACCGCGCGATGTGGGCGTAGGAGTCGAGTCCCCGGATGACGGGATGCTCCTCCATGAACGGGAGCTCCTCCTGGTTTGGATTGTCTCTACAGAGGCGTCGTAAGCTTTTCAGACGCCATAGCTTATGCCTGAGAGCCGTTTTGGCCTTCTCGATGGTGTCGGTGGGGAAGTCTCGGGCCAGGGCCAGGAACCCCAGGAGGGCGCGGACGCCCTGCACCCCGCGCATTTCCACCATCTGCCGGGTCCAGTGCCTACTGTAGGGACCGATCAAACTCGCCCGGCGAAGGAGGTCTGCAGCACCGCGCTCGGCGCGAGAGATCTTCTCCGAGGCCAGATGGGTCTGCTGTGTGCTGAAAGCGCCTCGGTCGCGCTTGCAGTGCACGGCGATCTGCTCGAAGCGATCGTTGAAGATGCGCAGCAGTCGGCTGTCCCACCGGACCCACACCTCACGGGCCATGTATTCGGGCGGGACGGAGTAGTAGGCCCGGTCCACTTCCACGTGACCGTCGCGATGGACCTTCCGGCGGCCCTCCTGGAAGACGGGGAAGCGTTTTTCGGGAAGGGGGAGCAGGGCTTTGCGTTCATGCTCTTCAAAGAGCTTGAGAACCTGCTTCCGTGTCGTCCCGTGGATGCGGTGGTCGGCGATGTTTGCCTCCCAGCGGTGCAGGTGCTCGTTCTCTGCGGAGAGACTGTCGAAGGTATGCCCCTTGAGGGCATTCCCACGGACAAATTTCACTCCCGCTTCGATCTTCCCCTTGTGCCGGGCCATTCGTGGTTTGGCCGGCAGAATCACGGTGCCGTAGTGCCCGGAGAACTCTTCGAGTTTGGGGTTCAGCTCGGGATCATACCAGTCGGCGCGCGACACCCCTGCCCGAAGATTGTCGATCACCAGCGTCTTCGGCACGCCACCGAAGTGGTGAAAGGCATTCTCCAGACACCGAAGGAAGCTCTCGCTGTCTTGGCGCCACACCGCCTCGCTGTAACCCCGTCGGGAATAGCTCAGTACGATCCGGAAGACATGGGGGTGGCGCTTCCGACCGCCGGGATCAACCACCCATGCCCCGGTGCCAAAATCCACCTGCGCCTCTTCCCCCGGCGAACACTCCATGCGGCGGAATGGGAGAGGCTTCTTGCAGCAGAGCTTTCGGACAAAGCGCTTGACGCTCGAATAGCTGCCCTGGAAGCCCTGCTCGGCCCTCAGGTCCTGCCAGATCCGCTGCGCCGACAGACCGATCTCCAGCTTTTCCTGGATAATCCCTCGGTACGGCTCACAGAGGCTTTTTCTCCCGGCGGTCGGTATGGCTGGTTTTGAATCTCCATCCGGACCTTCTCGGGCATATCGCCCTACCGTTTCGCGATCTATGCCCAGCTCACGGGCCACTCGACGCTGCGACCAGCCACGTTCCAACAAACACCGAATTGCGCTAACCTTCGCCATCTTGAGTCTGTTTGCCATCCCGACCTCCTTTTCCAGGAGATCGTATCCGGCGAAACTCCTTCTTCAAGCTGGCTGGGTTTGATGTGACCGGGAGTGGCGGGGTTTAAGTGACCGATGACAGCAAGCCCTTATACTGAGTTATTGTCAATTGTTGTGGATGGGAAAAGGTCACGCGGCTTTCTCCCGGAGGCCATCAATGAACCGGAATGCCTTGAATCACGTCGGGTACCCCCCCTGAGATAGCTTGCACTTAATCTGACATTTGGGTAAGTTTGTAGGGTTGGCCGAGCCGAGCGCCAAGCGCCACCGGCGTCGCGGCCAACATCCGGCGAAGACCTTCCTCTGTTCTCTTGCCTGCCCATCCCGTCTGTTGAAACAACGGGAGGAGCTGCT
>JAADGH010000149.1 GCA_013152475.1 Planctomycetota bacterium | reverse complement strand
CGTAGTCCTTGTCCCAGCGCAGGTCGAAGGGCGGCACGTTGAGGAGGCCCGTCTCGATGCGGCAGATCTTTTTCATCACCTTACCGAACCACTTCGGGTCCTTGGTCTTTTTCGTGATCGCGTCGTTCAGCTTCTTCACCTTCTTCGGCGTCATGTTCCCCTTGAGGCCGAAGAGGTCCTGGTAGGCGATCAGGTTGTGCCGGAAGTACGACACGGCCTCGGTTTTCTGGACGATATCGAGGAACCGCTCAACCTTGTCCTTCTCGGTCTTCGCAACCTTCAACCCCTCCCCCAGCGGCCCGGTCGACGTGGACTGGATGTCCCGGCCGAAGTACGACACCATGTTGAAGAAGGTCCTGTTTGTAGTAGTTCTCCTCGCTGGTCATGTGGGAGTGGGAATCAATGACCCGGATCTTCTCGATCTCGGCATGGATACGTTTCCAGAGCTTGCTCTTTCCCATGGCGTCTTCTTTCGTTCTTGTGAGGTTTTGGTACGCCAAGTCATTGCGAGCCGAGCGACGAAGCAATCTCATGGTTCAAATGATGAAATTGCCGCGCTCGCCCCACGACAAGTAGCGTTTGCAGGACGCTTGGGAGTATTGCATATCTTGACCCAAAGGTAAAGCCGCATCTTCCCGCCTCCCCGTTGGCCGGGAATGACACACCGATCCCTCGCGTATATCCCATCGGGAAACCCCTTGGCTTTACGGCGGCCGGTTTGCGTGTTATACTACAGTGAAGCCGTGTCTGTAATTTCGTGGAAGGAGAGACGCATGACCGAACCCCAATCCGCCCAGGCCCAACCCCTCAAGGACGACGATCTTGCCGCCATCGAGCGAATCAAGGAAGGCAACGCCCGGCTCATGAAAGAGATCGCCAAGGTCATCTACGGCCAGATCGACCTGGTGCAGAAACTCCTCATCACCATGTTCGCCGACGGCCACTGCCTCATCGTCGGCGTCCCCGGCTTGGCCAAGACGCTGCTGGTTAAGACCCTCGCCCAGGCCCTCTCATGGGACTTCAAGCGGATCCAGTTTACGCCCGATCTCATGCCGTCGGACATCACCGGCACCGAGATTCTTCAGCAGGACCAGACCACCGGCGAGCGCGTCCTGCGCTTTGTGAAGGGCCCGATTTTCGCCAATATCATCCTGGCCGACGAGATCAACCGCACGCCCCCCAAGACCCAGGCCGCCCTCCTCGAGGCCATGCAGGAGTACGCCGTCACCGCTGCCGGCAAGACCATGCCTTTGGAGAAGCCGTTCCATGTCATCGCCACGCAGAACCCCATCGAGCAGGAGGGAACCTATCCCCTGCCGGAGGCGCAGCTTGACCGGTTCATGTTCTGCCTCTATATCTCCTATCCCGGACAGAACATCGAGGAGCAGATTGTCGAGAAGACCACAACAGAGGAGGTCCACAAAATCGCCCCGATCTTCTCGAAGGAGGACGTCATCGACTTCCAGCGGATCGTCCGTCGCGTGCCGGTGTCCAAGCACGTGATCCGCTTTGCCGTGGACATGGCCCGGCGGACCCGTCCCGGCGAGATCGACGCGCCGCAGTTCGTCAACGAGTTCGTCGAGTGGGGAGCGGGGCCGAGGGCCTCGCAGTACCTCATCCTCAGCGCGAAGGCATGGGCTGTGCTCCAGGGCAAGCCCGCGCCGTCGGTGCGCGACGTGCGCGACATGGCCGCCCCCGTCCTCCGCCATCGCATCCTGCCCAACTACAACGCCGCCGGCGAGGGCATCACCTCGCTCGACATCATCGACCGGCTCCTGACCGAGGTAAACCAGCCGCTCTACGGGGCCAGCGCAGCGGAGTAGCACCCATGTCCCACGTTGCAGAAAGAACAAGACGGTTCCTGCGCAGGCTAACCCGGACGCCGGCGGCCGGCGTGCCGCGGCCCCTTGATGCCGGCGAGCCGTTCCCGGACCCCCTCACCCGGCCAAGGTCCATGACATCGGCCGCCCCTGGGCGCGCCAAATGGAGATACCTGGACCTCCGCAGCCTGAAGAAGCTCCGCAACATGCACTTCATCGCGAAGACCATCGTCGAGGGGCAGTTCGCCGGGCGGCACCGGTCGTCATACTTCGGGTTCTCCGTCGAGTTCGCCGACTACCGGGAATACGTCCCTGGCGACGAGATTCGCGCCATCGACTGGAAGGCCTACGCCCGGAGCGACCGCCACTACATCAAGCTCTTCGAGGAGGAGACGGACATGACCTGCTACCTTCTCCTCGACAAGAGCGCCTCGATGCGATACGGCCGGGATGGCGGGCTGTCGAAGATCGAATACGCCTCCTACCTCGTGGCGGCCCTGGCGTATCTTATTGTGAAACAAGGGGATCGAGTCGGGTTAACGATCTTCGACGACCAAGTCCGCACCTTTCTCCCGCCCAGCGGGACGGCGTCGCACCTCTTCGGCATGTTAAACGCATTGGAGAATCTCCACATCGGCCGACACACGGATGTGGCCGAGAGCCTGCGGAAAATATTCCCGATACTGAAAAAGCGCGGGCTGTTGATCGTCGTTTCAGACCTTCTCGACGACCCCGAGCGCATCTTCAAGTCGCTGAGTATGTTCCGCCATCGCAAGTTCGACGTCATCCTCCTCCACGTGCTCCATCCTGACGAGCTGGAGCTGCCCGCGTTTCCGAACGTCCGGTTCGTGGATGCGGAGACCGGCGAGAGCATCACCGCCGAGCCGGGCGACGTCCGGAGCGAGTACCGGCGGCACATGAATGCGTTCATCACCGAGATGAAGGACCACGCAGCGGCTCGGCAGATCGACTACAACCTGGTGGATACCGAAACCGAGTATTATCGCGTTCTCGAAAAATATCTCTACAAACGACTGACGGTGTGAGGTGATAGGGATGAGCTGGCTGAGTTTCGCCAACCCGGCGCTGGGGCTGTGTCTCCTCGGCGTCGCCATCCCCATTGCCATCCATCTCTACCACCGCCGCGAGCCGAGACAAATCGAGTTCCCCACCATCCGGTTCCTCCGCCGGACCGTCACCGAACAATCCATCTTCCGCCGCCTCCGGCACATCATTCTCCTCGCGCTTCGCGCGCTGTTCATCGCGCTGGTCGCGTTCGCCTTCCTCAAACCGTTCATCTCCTACTCCTCGTTGGCAGCAAACCCGAAGCAGGGAGGGACGGCCGCCGTGCTCGTGCTCGACGGCTCCATGAGCATGGGCTACATCCGCCGCGGCGTGACCCCATTCGCAAAAGCAAAAGCCGAGGCGATCCAACTCCTCGACTCCCTCAGGCCCGGCGACCGTGCCAACCTGATCCTCGCCGCCGCTGCGCCCGTCGCCTCCTACCCGCGCCTCGCCCCGAACGTACACGGCCTCGAAGAGGACCTGCACCGCAGCACCGTGACCGCGGCTCGGGCGGATATCGCCGCCGCCTTCCGCATGGCCGCGGCGCAGCTTGCCAGGGACGACAGCCCGCAGAAGGAAGTCTATGTCTTCTCCGACTTCCAGCGCAGCAACTGGTCCGACGTGGACCTGGCCTGGATCGAGAAAGACTACCGCGTCTACTTCGTGGACGTTGGCATCCCGGACGCGGCCAACCGCGCCATTACGTCGGTGGCTGTCCGCCCGAACGCACCGGTGGCCGCCGAGCCGATGGTTGTGGAGTGCCAGGTGGCCAACTTCACCGCCGAGCGGCAGGACGTCCCAGTCCGGTTGCGCTTCGACACGGGGGAGGAAATGGAGAGGTCCGTCCGGGTCCCGCCGTTCTCCTCCGCGCCCGTGTCGTTCCCCTGTCGGATGGGCGGGCCGGGGACCTATCCGGGTGAGGTGTCCATCCCGGAGGACGGTCTGGCGCCGGACGACCGCCGCTTCTTCGTGATCGCCGTGCAAGAGAAGGTCCGCGTCCTGATCGTAACCGACTCGGACCCGAAGGACCGCCGGTCGGCGTCCTACTTCCTCTCCCGCGCCATGAGGCCCTCCCGCGACGGGGCCGGGAAGCTGAGCGTCCGGACCATCCGACCCGATCAGCTAAGGCGCTGCACCTTAAAGGATTATGACGTGATCCTCCTTGCCGAAACCGGCGCCATGGGGCGCGACGCCTTAGCCCGCCTGCTTCACACGATCAGAGAGGGCGGGAGCGTCGTCTTTTTTCTGTGCGACAGGGAAGCCGGGGAGAACCTCGCCGCGCTCGATGCGCTGGGCGAGGGCGAGCGGGTGCTCCCCTTCACCGTAGGCGAGCAGTTCGACCTCTCCGCGCAGCGCAACGCCTTTACCTATTTCCGCGAGGCGAACTTCGACAGCCCCCTGCTTCAGATGTTTCGCAATCCGGAAAAAGGCGACCTCACCTCCATCAAGGTTTACCGGTTCCACCAAACGATCCCTGTCGATGATCTTTCGGAGGTCCTGCTTACCTACGAGGACGGCACAATCGCCATGGCCCGGCGCAACGTGGGCAGCGGGACGCTCGTGCTCTGCAACTTCTCCCCTGCGCTGGACGCCAGCAACCTGGCGCGGAATGTCAATTTCGTCCCCCTCATCCATGAGATGATCCGCCACCTCCGGCCGCAGCAGGGGACGGAGACCGGCAGTCTTGTGGGGGAGCCGTGCCGAACGTCCATCCCCCTGCCGCGCGGCGGCGCGACCGTCACGGCACGGGGGCCGGCGTCGGAGGAGTTGGCGGTGGCCACGGACCGCATGGGCGACAGCGTGTCGGTCGCCATCGAGGGCGCGGCGCAGCCGGGGGTCTATCGGGTTCTCGCCGATGGCGACGTGGCGGCCGCCGTTGCGGTCAACGTCCACCCGGACGAGAGCGATCTGCGCCCCATGGACAAACAGGCGATTGCGAAGCGATCGCGGTCCGGCGACAAGCATTTTGTCGAGGCGGGGACAGGCGAACGCACACTCGCCGGCGTGCGCCTTGGCCGGCCGATCTGGCACTACTTCCTTATGGTATCGCTCCTCGTGATCTCCATGGAGCAGGCGCTGACGCATCGGTGGAGGCGGACATGAGCGACATCGTGTTCCGGCCCATGGTTCCCCTCCCCGTCGTTGTGGTGCTGGCCGGCGCCGCGCTGGCGCTGGTCGGCTACGCCTACGCTCGCGGCGCGGGCCGGTTGGCGCCGGCCCGGCGGGTCCTTCTCGCGCTGCTCCGCGGCATGGGGATTGTCGCAATTGCGATGATTCTCCTCAACCCCATGCGCCCTGTGCCGGCGGAAAAGACAGGGGAGAAACCGGTCCTCAGTGTCCTGCTCGACACGTCGCGGAGCATGAACGTCGAGGACATGGACGGCGAGTCGCGCCTGGCCGTGGAAAAGAAGCTGATCTATTGCGCCAAGCCCCTCTTCGACGACCTGTCGCGAGATTATGAGATCGAGCTGCACGAGTTTTCCGACAAGGTATCCTCCCTCACGGCCGATGAGTTCGATTTCCTCAAGCGGGCCGACGGCAGGCGCACCGACCTGGCGGGGAGCATACTGAGCGTGGTGGACCAGGCCGAGCAGACGCGCACGGAGACCGCCGGGGCGCTCATTCTCTCCGACGGCCACGACAACGCCGGGGGGGATGTAGACTACGCCGCGCGCCGCGCCCGGTCGATGGACGTCCCCCTCTGGACCTGCTGCATCGGGACGGAGGAGGAGGCGCAGGATGTCTCCATCGTCAGCCGCAGCCGGCATGATTTCGTTTTTGTGAATCAAAGGGCCGTGATCGACGCCGACGTGCTCCAGCAGGGATACGACCGGGCCGGCGTAACGGTTCGGCTTCTTCATGAGAACGGGGGGATCGCGGGCGAGCAGTGGGTGGAGTTCAAGGGCCGGCCCAAGCACACGGTCAGCTTCCCGATCATCGAGCGCAAGCCGGGCGTGGTGAAGTACACCCTCGTGACCGATCCGCTGGATGGCGAGGCGACGGTGGAGAACAACCACCGAACGATCTTCCTCAGCGTCCTGGCCGAGAAGCTCAAGGTGCTCTTCCTCGAGGGCGAGCCCTACTGGGACAGCAAGTTCCTCGCGCAGGCCCTGCGGCGGGACCCGAACGTGGCCCTCACCAGCATCTTCCGCGTGGGGCGGAGCAAGATATTCGCAATTGCGGAGGACGAGCGCGGCGGCGCGGCTCGCCCCTCGAACCGGATCCAGATCCCTTACTCCCGCGACGAACTCTTCGCTTACGACATCGTCATCCTTGGCAAGCTGATCGACAGCATGGTGGATGACGACTACGTCGACCTGCTGAAGGCGTTCCTCACGGAAAAGGGCGGCGTGCTGATCTTCGCCCGGGGCAAGCCGAACCTGGACGGCCTGCCGGGCCTGGAGAAACTGTCCCCCCTTGCCTGGTCGAACGAGGGGGTGCGCGATGTCGCCGTCGAGATCACGGCTGAGGGCCGGTCGAACCCGTCTCTGGTCCTCTTCCCCGGCGAGCCGACCGATGTCGTCCTGCGCAAGCTGCCGCCCATGTTGTATGCGGAGAAGCCGGGCAAGCAGAAGTCGCTGGCGGTCACCCTGGCCAAGGCGCGTGGACTCCACGGCGGGCAGGACGGTGTGCCCCTCGTTGTGTTCCAGCGTTACGGCAAGGGGAAGACCCTCGCCGTGTCGGCCGCCGGGCTGTGGCGGTGGGCGTTCCTGCCGGACCGGCTGAAACAGTACGACACGGTCTATGCCCGCTTCTGGGGGCAGATGCTCCGGTGGTTGGTGGCGGAGGCCGATTTCGCCCCCGGCAGCGACGTGGCCTTCCAGACCAGCGCCATGAGCTACAGCATGGGCGACGAGGTGACGTTCTATGTGCGAACGCGCTCCGCGGGGCGCGCCGCCGCGCGGGCAGTCGAGGTCCGGGGGCCGAATGGAAAAACGCAGGAGGTCGCCCTGTATCCCGACCCGGACCTGCCCGGCGCCTACACGGCCAGCTACTTCCCCCGGCAACAGGGGGAGCATACCGGCGTCTTGAAGCAGAACGGACGCAAGGCGGACCTGAAGACCCATTTCGCCGTCTATGCCGATTCCCTGGAGGACCTCCGCTGCGCGGCGAAGCCAGCGGTCATGAAACATCTGGCCGAGCTGTCCGGCGGCGCGACGATCCCCCCCGACCGGCTCGACTCGCTGCGCGGTCTGTTGCAGGCCCGGGAAGGGAAAAACCGGAAAGACGTGCGGCTTGCGGATATCTGGGACCAAGGCCCTGTCTTCTGGCTGATCGCGGCGCTGTTCGGAATCGAATGGTTCCTTCGACGGAGGTCCGGGTTGATCTGACCATGGAACGCACGAAGAACGTGGACAAGATACTCATCGACCTGCGCGGGCGCTACGAGTGGGTCTGCATGTGGGCGAGGGTGTTTGCGTTCGTCCGGGTGTGCGTCCTGGCCGTGTTTGTGCTTGTTGCCGTTGACTTGGTGTTCCAGTGCGGGTTATGGGCGCGCGTGGCCCTCGATGCGGCCGCCGTGCTTGGCATCGCCGCCTTTGCCTTCGCACTTGCGAAACGCGCCCGGCGTGAGGCGCGGGACCGTCGCGGCCTGGCCATGATGATCGAGCAGAGGCACGCCGACCTGGACAGCGTCCTCATCAACGCCGTCGAATTCGCCGATGCGCTGGCGGCCGGCGGCGCGGGAATGTCGGTCCCCCTCATGAAGCACGAAGTGGCGCGCGCGGAGGAGCGCGTGGCAGCGGTGCAGCCGGTCGAGTGCGTCCCGCGGAAGAAGCTGGTGCGGGAGCGACGGCTCATGTGCGGGGTCGTGCTCGTTGCGCTGATCGCGCTGATTTGCGCGCCGTCGGTCTACCGGGCCATCGTTCCGCGGTACGTCGATCCCTTCGGCGACCACCCCCCATTCTCGTTCACAGAATTCGACGTGAACCCGAAGGGGGCGCGCGTCTTCTACGGCGAGGGCGTGACGATCCGCGCCACGATCAAGGGGCCGGTCCCGCAGGAGCTGGGCCTGTGCACCCGGGGCCCGGACGGTGTGGAGACCCGCACGGCGCTGCTCCGGTCCGGCGAGCGGGAGTATGTCCAGAAGATCGAAAGCCTGCGGGCGGACCTGGACTACTGCATCCGGGGATACCGGTGCCGGAGCAAGTGGTATCGGGTGCAAGTGGTGCTGCATCCCCGGTTCGAGCGGGTGCTGGCGACGTACGAGTACCCGCCCTATACCCACCTGGAGCGGCGGACCGAGACGGTCGGGAAGACCGGCGTCGAGGGGGTGCGGGGCACGAAGGTGACGCTGGAGGTGATCTCGAACCGGCCTCTCGCGAGCGGGGCGATTGCGCTCGGCCCGGCGGACGCATACGGGACGGAGCCGCGGCCCATGAAGGCGGACCCCCAGGAGGACAGAAAGGTCCGCGGCGGATTTGCCATCGCGAAGACGGGGACGTTTTCTCTGAGCCTGACGGACGTCGAGGGGATCAAGAACCGGGAGGAGTTCAAGCGGCCGGTGCGCCTGCTGGCCGACCGGGCGCCGACGATTGCCTTCGTCGAGCCGGCGGGTGACGCCATGGCTGCGCCGGACGGTACCATCGCCGTCGAGGCGCGGGCAGAGGACGACTACGGGCTGAGTCGGGTTGAGGTGCATCGCAAGATCAACCAGGGGGACTGGCAGAGCGAGTCCGTCGCGATCAAGGAGCGGTCCTGTCGGGCGATGACGCACACGGAGTCCTTTGACTTGAAGAAACTCGGCGCGAAGCCGGGGGATGTGATCGAGTATTACGCCACGGCGTACGACACGTTCCCCGGCGGGCCGCACTCGGCGCACACGAAGGTCCACAAGATCGAGGTCTTCTCGCTGGAGGAGTACCAGAAGCTGGTCCGGCGGCAGAAGACCATCGAGGACCTCCTGCGGAAGTACGAGGAAATCCGGGACCCGCTCCGCGAGATGGCCGAGGCGCAGGAGAAGCTGGAGCAGCAGGACGCCGAGCTGCAGGAGAAGACCGCGAAGGAAACGAAGGAGGGCAAGGAGCCGAGCAAGGCGGATGAGGAGCATCTGAAGGACCTGGCCCACAAGCAGCAGCGTCTGAAGGAGCAGGCGGAATCGCTGGCCCGGCGGCTGGAGCAGATGTCGAAGGAGCCGCCGCTGTATGACGTGGAGAGGGCGTTCCAGCAGAAACTGGAGCAGATGGCCGGTCGGCTCGGGCAGGTCGCCCGGCAGGAGATGCAGCAGGCGTCACAGCAGATGCAGGATGCACAGAAACAGAAGGGGGACCTGCGGGGGAACAGCCTGGCACAGTCGCGGGACGCGCAGCGCAAGGCGGCCGACCGCCTGGGGCAGGTGGCGGGGCGCATGAGCCGTGAGGTAAATGAGCCATTGGACCGGATGGCCGACGTGCTGCGGCTGTACGAGGATGCGGAACGGCTCAGGGGACTGACCGAGCGGCAGCGGGATCTGGTGAAGCGGATGGGGCGGTTCAGCGGCAAGGACCCCGACAACTCGACGGAGGGGGACCTGCGAAAGATGCAGGAGCTGGCTGAGGAGCAGCAGGGCATCGAGGGGGAATTGGACAAGTTGCAGAAGGACCTCCGGACGCACGGCCGCGCGCTGGAGAAGGGGTTCCCGGACCTGTCGAAAGCGGCGGGGCAGCTTGCCGACGATATGGACAAGAAGGAAATTCAGCGGAATATGTCCGCCGCCGCCGGACTGCTGCGCCTGGGGGCGGGGGTGAACGGCCATGCGAGCGCGAAGAAGGCGTTGGAGGGGATGGTGGGTGCGGGGCGGGACGGCAAGCCGTGCAGTGCGGGCAACGGGAAGCGCCCCGCTCGCGACCGGAGCCTGGAACAACAGATGGGTATGAAAGAGGGGGAGATGGGCTCGACACTGGAGCAGTTCCTTGTCGCACTTCGGGAACGGCTGGGAGGGTCCGGCCGCGGCAGTGGCGCGGGGGGTGGCGAAGGCGAGGGGGGCCTATACGGGGAGGCGAGCTCGGTCCCCCTGTACGGTCCGAACTCCGGGGCGGGGGGCGAGTCGGTGTCGGGGCGAGGGAGAGAGCCGAATCGGCCGGAGCCGCCGGAGGGGGCGGGCCGGCCCGGGAGGGACGCGACGGAGCGGATGCGGGTGGAGGACCGGTCCATCGAGTTTACGTCGAAGGGGGCGGAGAGCACCGCCGACGAATACAAGCGTTTGGTTGAGGAGTACTTCCAGGTGGTCGCGGAGGAAGAAGACGAATGAACAGCCGAAGCGCTGCGGCGCTGGCCCTTTTTCTTGGGTTGTTCTGCTGCGAGACCAAGGCGCTGGGACCGCCGGAGGTGGAGTGCGCCAATCTGGTGTATGCCCGGACGAAGAGCGCGGTGTGCTTCAGCGACGGGTTCCTTAAGCACCTGCGGCAGGACACGAGCATCCGGGTGGATCCGCACTTCCGGACGGTCAAGTTGAATACGGAGGAGATCTACACGTATCCCTTCGCTATTATGAGCGGCGAGGGGAGCTTCCGGTTGACGGACATGGAGCGGCACAACCTGCGGGCCTATCTGACGCGCGGCGGGTTCCTGTTGGCATCAGCAGGGTGCTCGAACAAACACTGGGACCGGTCGTTCCGCAACGAGATGCGGAAGGTGTTTCCCGACTTCGAGCTGGTGAAGCTCCCCATGGACCACCCCGTGTTTCGGACGGTGTATCATATCAACCGCATCATCACCCGCCACGGGAGGCGCCGGGGGTACCTCGAGGGCATGTTCATCAACGGGCGGCTGGTAATGATCTACGCCGCGCTGGGGCTGAACTCCACGCGGCACGTTCGCGGCTGTTGCTGCTGCGGGGGCAGCGAGATTCGCAACGCGGACGAGATCAATGTGAATGTGATGGCGTATGCGCTGTTGCACTGAAGGCAGAATATAGAATGCAGGAGACAGGAGTCGGAAGAAAGAGAAGACGGACGAGATGATTCGGAGATTCATAGCTCTGTTCGTTGCGATGGCCGTCGTCGGCTGCTCACGGAAAGCCAGGCCGCCGGAGGCGCTGGTGATCTATTTTTCCAGCGACATGCGGGGGAATATCGAGCCCTGCGGGTGCACCGAGCGGCAGTACGGCGGACTGCCCCGGCGGGCGACGGCGATCCGGCGCCGGGGTTCGTCCGCGCGGCTGCTCATCGAGGTGGGCAACGCCACGCGCGGGGCGCGGGAGTGGGACAAGCTCAAGTTCAGATACATCCTGATGGGGCTGGAGAAGATGGGCTATGCCGCCCTGAACGTGGGTGGGCGCGAGGCGGAGCTCGGCCGGGACGATCTGGTCCGCATGGCGGCGGAGACAAAGGTCCCTTTTGTTTCTGCGAATGTGGTTGATGCGGAGACGCGGCGGCCGGTGGTCCGGCCATATGTCGTCCGGGCCGTCGGCGGCTTCCGGGTGGGCATCACGGGCATCCTGTCGAAGGATGCGGAGAGGCCCGGTCCGGGGCTGGCGGTGCTGGACCCGGAGATGGCCCTTCTTCGTCTTCTCCCCGAGTTGAAGGAAAGGTGCGATTTTCTCATCCTCGCGGCGTGTACGGACCTCGAGGGGATGGGCCGCCTGGCGGCAAAGCTATACGAGGTGGATGTGATCCTGGGTGGGAGGGTGCGCGAGCCGACGCGGCAGCCGGTGGTGGTGAACCAATCGATCCTGGCCGCCGTGGCGGACAAGGGGAAGATGCTGGGGCGGCTGGAGATTCACTTTGACGAAAAGGGCGGGGTGGCGGGACGCTCGGGGGAGATCATCGAGCTGGGAGAGGAGTACGCCGACGACCCGCAGATGGAGTCGGTCATCGCGCGGATGAAGGAGGAGCAGAAGGCGAAGGAGCTGGGCGATGCCACGACGCATGAGGCGCTGGAGCTCATTGTGGCGGGGAAGCAGGCGCCGGGCGCGGACCGATACGTGAGCGCTGAGGACTGCCGGGAGTGCCACATGAAGGCGTATCAGGTGTGGGAGGGGTCCGCCCACGCCCATGCCTTCGCCACGCTGACCGCGAAGAAGTACGAGTTCGACCGGGACTGCCTGGTGTGCCACGTGGTGGGTCTTGGAGCGCCGGACGGGTATCGGTCCAAGAAGCTGACCCCGCACCTGGCCAACGTGCAATGCGAGAACTGCCACGGCCGGGGGAAGAAGCACGGGGAGCACTATCGCCGCACGAAGAAGAAGGAGGCGGAAGGGGCCGCGCTGCGAGCGCCCACACGGGCGCGATGCTTTCGATGCCACGAGAAGGAGCGCAGCCCGAACTTTGCGTACGATGCCTACTGGCGGAAGATCGAGCACTGAGAGGCGATCCAAACCTTCGGCATGTGTAGCCGCGCCCGTTACGGGTGCGCTTTTCCCGCAGGCAAAAGCCTGCGGCCACAGGTTTTCGGATAGGCCCCAAGAGGAGCGCGGTCAGTTCTGCAACAAGCCGGGGGCGTACCTGGCGCCGAAGAAGTGGAGGATCTCTTTGGGCGACATGTCCCGCATGGTCCCATTGATCTTCGACCGGTCGAAGGTGACCGTGATGGCTGGATCGGTCTTTTTCCGGCTTGACAGGGGGGCTCGAATCTCCACATAAACGGACCGCACGCGGTCATCGCGGCGGAAGATCTCGTTGGCCACACGGACGGCGGCCGCATTGATCACCTGCCGGAGTTCCTGCTTGGATTTGTAGGTTGTCTTCTGGAGGACGACGCGCGCCTCGGGCGCTGCGGGGCTTTCCTTCTCCGCCTCGATAATGCGACAGGGCAGGCCCAGGCTTCGGACGGCGTTTTCGATATATCGGGAGCAGGTATTCGGCGGGGTGACATAGTCCTGGGACGCGGCTACGTCGTAGTCCGGGTCATAGCTTGCGCCGGCGTGCTGTTTGCTTTTCTGGTAGAAGATGCAGAGGGCGGCGAGGATGACGACGGCATGGGCGGCGATGATGACGATCATGGGCCCCGTCTTCCTGGGGGCGGGGGTTTCCCTGCGCGAATAGGAGGGAAACTCCGGCTGGAGAGAGTCGGCGACGGCAAACTCCTCCGTCGAGTCCATGTCCAGGTCGGCCTCGGCGAGATCGATTTCTTCCGTGTCGAGGTCTACTTCGTCGAGGTCTACCGCATCCAGGTCGACTTCGTCCAGGTCGGCCTCGGCGAGGTCGGCCTCGCCGTGGTGGTTTCCTGCGGTGCTGTTGGGTTGCGGCTCGGAGGGGTTGTTTAATTGTGCATCACCACCCGAGGTGGCCACTACGGCATTTCCTGTGAAACGCATCCCACATTCGCATGACGTTGCATCGTCTGCGAGTTCCCGCTGACAGCCGGGACAAGTCTTCATATTCTCCGTCTCTCACACAGATGATACGATCTGCTCGAACCGTCTTTCCACCCCCTTGCATTGTAAAGGCCCCTCCGAGAAAACCCCTTGTTCTATATCAATCCAGTTTGAACTGTGGATCGAAGTAATTAAGAAATCGCTCTTCCTCGCCGGGTGTTCGTAACCGAAGGCCCGCCTTGTGATTGGACCTTTTCGCATTGACGATCAACACATCGCTCCATTCCTTCAGTTTGTCGCCGAAGCCGATGTGAGACTGGACGCGCAGGTCGATGCTCTGCACCGTTCGGCAATTCGGGCTGTTGAAGATTTCGTTGATCACATGGGCCGCATCGTGGGTGGCCTCCTGCTTCAGTTGATCCATATCCCAGGCCGCGCCCTTCCGGAGGACGACCTCCGCCTTCTCCAGCTTGTCGCCGACGACGTCAATTTTATACGGTATGCACTTGAACTCGATCTTCCGCACGGCATCCTCGGCCTCCCGTTCGGGGGTGAAGGGGGCTGTGACGAAGGTGTAGGAAGGGGGCAGCTTGATGTTGTCGCTTTGCGACGCCCCGTTGACCTGCGCCGCGGAGGGCGGCGGTTTCTTCTCCGTTCGGTTCTTCCACACCACAATGATCAGGATGGTCAGGACGCCGATGGAGATGACACTCATGCCCATCCCGATCCTCCGGGAGGGGGCTTCCTGTGTCCCGGCGGCGGCCCGTTCCTGCCGCCATTCGCGGCCGCTGGTATCGGGGAGCTCGTCCACGAAGACGGTCAGGCGGTCCTGGACGGCCTGCATGAACTGAGTCTCGGTCATATCGGGCGCGCTTGCAGCGGCAGCGGCCTTTGGTTTGTGAACAAGTCGAGCTACGGCCTTACCCGGCTTGACGGCTTTGGCCTTTAGGGGGGCGGGCCTTCCCGGGAGCGGGGGCGTGCCGGGGGCAGGGGCCTGTTCCGGCGCGGGGGCCTCCTCGGTGGGCGGGGCCTCCTCGGTGGGCGGGGCCTCCTCGGCGCTTTCTTCGTCCATCCGAACGGCAAGTTCAAAGAGCAGCGTCTGGGTGTCCTTTTCGATCTTCTTTTCGGCGGTCTCGGGGGTGGCATAGAAGTCGAAATCGCCGCTCTTCCACTGGAAGAGGCGGAAGGCGATTTCCTCCGGGTCGCCGCCGGCATCGTCGTGAGCGTTGATCACCTGCCCGCCGTCGAAATACAGCACACCGCTCTTGCCGTCGCTTCTCATCTCCAGCGTGCCGGTCTTCGACTGAAGCATCAGAAACTGAGCCACGCTGAAAATATCCACCTCTTCGAGGTGGCCCGCCATCACGCGCTTTCTCTTGTCCCCGGCATCGCTCGGCGTTGCCATTTCTCAGGTTCCCTTTCGCAGTCTCACTTTATGTCATGCCGGCTCAGCATCGGCCCCATTCCGCCAGCCGACCGGCGCCCTCTGCTTCAGAAGATCACCCCGCAAAGCGGTCTACGCGATCCTTCCCTTTTACCAAGCTCCGCCGAAAAGATCAACCGTGCGCCGTGCTTTTTTTGTTCTTGGCGCACCGCCCCGGAAGTGGGCGCATTGCAGCAACCGTCCCGGGATGGCTGTCCCCGGGCGGAGGAAAGTCCAGCGCCGCAGCAGATGCGGCCCCACTCAGTCGTTTGCCAGGGTCCAGTAGTTGTATTCCGTGTTGATGTCGTTGCCCTTCTCGGGCATCACCTGTTTGGCCTCAACATGGATATCGGCAAAAAGAACGTTTGCATATCCTTTGTGCCTGCCGCCGATTCGACGCAGCCCCGTCAGGTCGATCGCATAGTCGAGAATGCCGTCGCCGTCGCTGTCGGCGGCGATGATCGTCTCCCCCTTGCGGATCAGATCGCCGACACTGAGGGTATCGGGGATTCCATCCGGTGTCTTTCCAGCCCAGCCGCCTGTCAACAGTGCCTCATACGGGTTGCCGTCGCCGTCCTTGAAGTCGTACTGAATGCCGTAGCTGATACTGTTGCTCCGATAGACGAGGCGGTTGGTCAGGTTGGCCTCGTCGGGATATCGATCGGGGTCGAAGTTCTCGTCCGACGGGCACGTCAACGATTTCGCCTCGATGCCATATTGCTTCAGGGCATAGTACCAGGGATTGTCCGCCACGCTCTGAAGGGCCTTTGGGCCGTTGAGCGTCGGATACCGGCCGTGATAATCCGCCGTGTAGGTCTCCATTGCCAGGCCGATCTGGCGAAGGGTGTTCATGCACACGGCACGTTCGGCCCTGTCCTGCACCTTCGGGAGCACAGAGAGCACAAGCCCGGCAAGAATGCCGATAATGGCGATGACCGTCAGCATCTCGGCAAGGGTAAAGCCGCACGTCCTGATTCTGCGTCCCGACATGATGGGCCCTCCTTCTGATAGAACCGGGAAAACACCGCTTCCTTTTACATTATACGCCCCGCATCGGCCTTGTCAAGCCTTTTTACGCCCCCTGTGGCGTCCATTATTTCCTTGAAAGCACCCCCTTTGTGTGGTACGATAAGGTCGTGAGCAGTAAAAGCGCGGAGTTGCCATGCATCGCATTTTCCGCATCGCATACATATGTGGTGTGCTTTTCTTGTGGTCTGCCTCACCTTCCGTAGGGGCGGGACGGCCGGACTGGTGGAACCCGGCCTGGAAGTACCGCCAGTGCGTCCAGGTGTCCACGCCGGACAAGACCAACCGGATAAACACCGCCCTTGCCGTGATCGATACGCTCGGCAACAGCGCTCCGAAGGGCGCGGACATCCGCGTTCTGGACGAAAAGAACCAACCCCGGCCCTACCATGTCGTGAGCGAGAAGAATGGCGTGGTCCGGGTACAATTTCAGGTGCCTGACGGGGCCGTGCGGAAGTACTGGGTCTACTACGGCAACAAGTCCGGTCAGCCGGCCGAGACGCCCTGGAACAAGGTCATGGGCAAGCTCACCCTCGAGACCTGGCGCTATCCCAGCCGCCAGTCCCCGTCCAGTTGGTCCCATATGATCAAGATGCGGGACAAGATCCAGAAGGAGACCCAGCGCTTGGGTATTGGGCAGCGCGAGTGGATCAACGAACGGGAGAACCCCTTCGGCGAAAACGACTATTACATGGCCATCTACAACGGCGAGATTTTCTGCCCCGAGACGGGGGAGTATGGGTTTGCCACCAACTCCGACGACGCCTCGTTCCTGCTGGTCAACGGGAACTTGGTGGCGGAGTGGCCCTACGGCCACGAGGAATCGAGGCGGTGGGACCACAAGGGGACGATTGCGCTGGAGCGGGGCATTCACCGGATTACCTACTACCTGGTCGAGAACACCGGCGGGCAGTTGGCCCGGGCGGGGTGGAAGCTGCCGTCGGAGAAGTACTTCAGCACTATCCCCAAGGACGCCTACGTCCATGAGCTCCGGACGGAGGTGGTTTCCTACGAGCAGTACGAGAGCAACATCTCCTGCTACTTTACCTGCGACCGGGCCCAGAGCATCCGATTCAACACGGACGAGCGCGATTTCGTGACCATGAGTTTCAGGGACTGCTCCACGAGCGCCATCGGAAAGGTGGCCTACTGGGACTGGCGTTTCGGCGACGGCGGCGCCAGCCTGGAGAAGAACCCCCGCCACGAATACCTGCGCGCGGGCAAGTACAAAGTGACGCTCCATACCAAGGACGACCTTGGCTATGAGGCCGCATGCACGAGGGAGATCGAGATCGCGGGACAGGACCCCGAGCGCATCACGGTCCGGTTCGACATCGAGAAGTCCCGCAACATCGTCATGGCCACGGAGCCGCTGGTCCTGAACCTCCGATTCCGCAGCTCGTCGGAGGAGCCCCTGCCGCTCACGCTCGACACGCGCGTGGAGGACATGAACGGCGGCCTGCTCTCCCTGGAGCGCGATGCGATGAAGCTCCAGGAGGACCAATGGTTCCCGATCCGGCGCAGCTACCCCCCGCGCCTGGGCAAGCACGAGCTCAAATACACGCTGAACTATCGGGACATTCCCATCGTGCGCCAGAAGCTGGTGGTCATTCCCGCGCCGGATGTGAAGACGCGGCTGGGTATCCACCACAACAGCCTGGTGGACGGAGAGGGCAACCTGGTGGTGCTCCGCACGGTGGAATCCGTCGCGCAGGGGACCCGGGAGCTCCTCCGGCGCAAGCTGCGCGAGGACCGTCCTCTGAAGGTGGTGGTCTTCGACGACTCTCTCGGCCCGGTCGCCCCCGGAAAAAAGAGCTACCGCGATCTGCTGAAGGAAAAGATCTCCGAGGGAGGCAGGCGTCAGGTCGAGATGAAACTGGCCGGGCAGACGCAGGGGGCGTCGGAGTTTCCGCTGTTTGTGCGTTTGTGTGACTTCCCCGTGGACGTGGTCGCCGAGGATCCGGACATCATCATCATCGTGTGCAGCATCACCGATGTGCTCAACTACGTGCCCATCGAGATGTACCGGCGGTATGTATCGGTGCTGGTGGACCAGGCGCTGGCAAAGCCCAAGGCCGCGATCCTGCTCGTCTGCCCGCCGCCGCTGGTTATGAAGCCGGACCTGAGCCGGGACTACGCCTATGCCACGCTGCAACTGGGGCAGTTGAAGCGGCTTCCCGTGGTCGATCTGTTCAGCGCGTTCTCGAACATGGGAACGCATTGGAGGAAATTGTTCCAGGACGACCAGTACCAAGAAGACCCGGTGTACTGTCTCTACCCGAACAGCGAGGGGCAGCGGATCATCGCCGAGAAAATCTACCAAAAAATGATCGAGGACTAAGCCCGAATGAAATCCCGAGAAGTGCGACTGGTAACCTCCCTCACAGGCATTCTGGTGATGTTCATCATCGGTGTCTCCGTGCTGGCGGGGTTTATGCTCCTCCAAATCCGGCTTCAACGCCATCGAGAGGGCAAGCTGGAGCAGAACAAGGATCGCGTGGCGCAATGGCTGAAGGAGCGCGCCGGGCTGGAGAAGCAGATCACCGCCATGCAGCAGGAGAGAAACGCCGCCCAGGCCGAGCTGGCCCGGGAGAAAAAAACGAACCAGCGTTTGGACAAGGGCTTGGCCATCGAAAAAGGCGCGAACGACAAGGTCCGCGCCCAGTTGAAGTCGCACTGGGAAGCACTCGAAGCCGCCAAGGCAAAGGTTGCCAAGCTGGAGGCCGTGCTGGCGCAGACGAAGAACAAGGCCGTTGCCGACGCGGCCGCCCTCACCAAAGAGCGGGACGCGCTAAAGGGGCAGGTGCAGGGCGCCTTCCAGGCCAAGGCCGCAGCGGAAGGCAAGGCCGCCGCCCTGGCGAAGGAACTGGAGGGCAAGATCGCCGAGGCCAAGGCCGCCCTCGCCGATCGGGACAAGGCCAAAGGCGAGCTCCAGGCCCTGGCCAACGTCAAGGCCGCTGCTCAGGCCAAGGCCCAGGAGCAGGCCAAGCAACTTGCCGCCGCCTCGGAAGACGCCAAGAAGCTGCACGCCACGATCCAGCAGCTCGCGGGCGCCAAGGCGGACATCGAAAAGAAACTGACCGCGCTCCAGGAGGCCAATGGCTCTCTGACGAAGCAGGTCGAATCGGAAAAGGCCCGGGCCGCCAAGGCCGAACAGGGCCTCGCCGCCGCACAGAAGGAAATAGAAGAACTAAAGAAACAAAAGAAGGCCCTCGAAGCGCAGATTACCGACCTCAAAAAACAGATCCCGACGCCGAAACCGGCCGCCCAGAAGGGGAACCCGCAGCCGACCACGGCGCAGAAGAAGTAGGATGTCGTCATGATCAGAGGCGCAACTCGAATAGGACTCGCTTTTCTGTTGCTGGGCGCCCTCGCGGCGCATGCCCAGCCGCAGCACAGGGAGGTTCTGTTCGACTTTGAATCCTCCCCCGGGGCGTGGCGACTGGAGAATGGGAACCCGGCGGCCATCGCCTCCGGCCTCGGCGAGCGCGCCGGCGGGGCGCTGGTCGTTCCCGTCTCCTTCCCCAAGGATGCCACCGTTGTTCTTCGCCAGACGATGTGCTGGACCGGCTACGACCGCGTCTCATTCGATGTCTTTGTGCCCAAGGACGCGCCGCGCGACGTCCAGGCCATGGCCTACGTGATCGACAACGACCACCACTGGTATCAGGCCCTGGAGCGGCGCTACCTGGAACGGGGCAAGTGGAATACGGTCACCTTCGACATCTCCGACAACTCCGATAGGTGGGAGTTCGAGGGCCACTTCCAGCCGTGGGACAGTTACGTCAAGCGCGAGCTCCACGAGGTGGGCATCAAGCTCCTCAGCAAGAGCACCTATAAGGGCTCGGCGGCCATCGACAACATTCACCTGTTCTCCACCTCAAAAAAAGAAAAACTGCCCCCCTTGCAGCTCCTCAACTTCCGCACGAACAACGAAACGATCCCGCGGTATCATAAGTTCGAGATCACCTTCAACCTGTCCCGCAGCTACGAGAACCCCTTCGACTCCGACCAGATCGATGTGCGGGGCCACTTTGTCTCCCCCAGCGGCAAGGTGACCACCGTCCCCGGCTTCTTCTACCGAAACTACATCCGAACCATGCAGGCCAAGGGGGAGGACCTGTGGGAAATCCTCACGCCCGTCGGCTGCAGCCAGTGGAAGATCCGATTCTCCCCCACCGAAACCGGAACGTACCGCTTTTTTGTCGAGGTGGAAGACGGCGACAATCTGAAAACCGGCATCCGGTTCTTCGATGCCACGCCGTCCAAGCGACCGGGATTCGTCCGGATCAGCAAGAACGATCCGAAGTACTTCGAGTTCTCCGACGGCGAGTTTTTCTATCCCATCGGCCACAATGTCGCCGCCACCTTCGATGAACGCAACGCCGCGAACCTCGGCATCGACCTGCTCTACCACCGCGGCACGTGGGCCTACGACCGCTACTTCAAAGGCATGGCCGAGAACAAGGAAACCCTCGCCCGCATCTGGATGTCATCCTGGAACCTGGCCCTCGAATGGAGCCCCCAATACGCGTCCCACTACCGCGGCCTCGGCCGTTACAGCATGGAAAACGCCTGGCGCATGGACTACATCCTTGAACAGGCCGAGGAGAAGGGCATCTATGTGGCGATCACCTTCGAACCCCACGGCCATTGGATCGTCGCCATCAAGGAAGAGACCGACTGGAACTTCAACCCCTACAGCAAGGCCGCCGGCGGGTTTCTCGATCACCCCTCCCAGTTCTTCACCAGCCCGAAAGCCAAGCGCCTCTATCTCCAGAAGCTCCGCTACATCCTCGCCCGCTGGGGATACAGCCCCGCCGTCTTCTCGTGGGAGATCTTCAACGAGATCGACCTCGGACACAGCTACTACAAGAAAATGGTCACCCAGATCGTCCAGTGGGAGAAAAGTATCGCCCAGTACATCAAGGCCCACGACCAGGGCAAGCACCTCATCACCAGCAACCGCTACTGGTGGGACAAGGCCGCCTACCTCCACCGCCAGCCCGAGATCGAATACACCAGTGCACACCTCTTCGGCGAGGACCCCATCGGCCAGGCCAAGAACGCCTACCGCGCCATGCTGCCCTACAACAAGATCTTCGTCATCACCGAGCTGGCCGAGAACGTCTACGGCGGCACGCGCGAGCGCACCGGCGAGTTCATGCACATCGCCCTCTGGAGCAGCTATATGCTCCCCATGGCCACCCACGGCTGGCCCTGGTGGTGGGACTTCATCGACAAGGAAAACCTCTACTTCCACTTCAAGGCCCTGGCCAACTTCAACGAGGGCGAGGACCGAAGAGGCAAGAACCTGCAGACCGCCTCCACCCCCAAGCCCGGCGAGCGCTGGGTCCCCGGCATGATCCTGATTGCCACCGAGCAGGGCGCGAAGGTCGACCGCGTAGGGGCCGAGTGCCTCTTCAACGACCAACAATTCCAGGCATGGATCTACGACGAGAAGCTGACCAACCCGGACTACGAGCAATATCCTATGCCGCCGCGCATCGTGCTTGTCGTCGAGAACCTGCGCGACGGCGTCTACGACGTCGAGTTCTGGGACACCTACAAGGGCGCCATCACCGGCCGGGCCGAGCTGCGTGTCAAGGGC
This sequence comes from Planctomycetota bacterium, assembly GCA_013152475.1. Taxonomy (GTDB): domain Bacteria; phylum Planctomycetota; class Brocadiia; order JAADGH01; family JAADGH01; genus JAADGH01. The sequence continues at coordinate 32,660 of JAADGH010000149.1, read as the reverse complement.
GGCCCCGCGAAGCTTGTCCTCCCCAAGTTCGAGAAGGACATGGCCCTGAAAATCTACCCCACCCGCCACGAAAAGCAATCGCCTTGAGCTATCCCGCAATCGAGCACCCTGCGCAAAAAAGATGCCGGAAACGTTCGCCCGGGTCGAGCGCGCACTCACGCTTCCCCCCCTCCGCCTCGAGGCGATCCCCCTGGGACCGCTCACGCCCTCCCCGGGTGGAAACTGGGAACAATGTACCTGTCTGGGTCAACCCCGTGTGAAAAAGCCGTTGCATTCCCTGTGGGCCACTGCTATAATCATCTTTTCATTCGTGAGACGCGTGTTTTTGGTGTGGAGGCGTTGTTCGGTGAAAGGATTGATCTGCCTGGGTTGCGGGATGCTTGTCGTGGCCCTTACGTTCGTCGTAACAATGGGGCAGGAAGAAAGCCCGCCGGCCTATGTGGGGATGAAGGGGTGTGTCTGTCACAAGCTGAAATCCCTCGGCAACCAGGTCGGGCACTGGCAGGAGAAGGACCCGCACGCGAAGGCCTACGAGTCCCTGAAAAGCGAGGAGAGCAAGAAAGTCGCGGCGCAGATGGGGATCAAGGACCCGACAGCGGACAAGCGCTGCCTGGAGTGTCATGCTACGGCCTCTGTCGCGCCCGAGGACCAGCGCGTGAACCTGAAAATGGAGGACGGCGTGTCCTGTGAGGGGTGCCATGGCCCGGGAAGCAAGTACTGTAAGAAGCAGATCATGATCGACCGTGAGCGGGCTGTTGCGAGGGGGCTGGTGGTAATAAAGACCCCCGAGCAGCGCCAGAAGGTCTGTGGCAGGTGCCACAACAAGGATGTGCCGAAGGAATTCTACAAGGAACTGGATTTCGTCAAGGATTGGGAACCGGTCAAGCACACGCTGCCGCCTGAGGAGAACTAAGGACGTGTCGGAGCCCCTGCCCAAGTCCAGAGTCCTGTGGCTGTACCTCGCCTTGGCGACCGTCTTGCGCGTCGTTCCGTGTTTTGCGATGGAGCCGGAGTCCTACGACCGCAACAAGCTCCGCGAGTTCATCGAAAAGGCCGAGAAGGTTTACGCCCAGGTCACGGGCTACACCGCCACGTTCACCAAGCAGGAGCGCATGCACGGCGAGCTGGGGAAGCCCGATACCTTCTTCATGAAATTCAAGAAGCCCTTCAAGGTCTACCTCAAGTGGCCGAAGGGATCGGCCAGCGCAGGCAGGGAGGCGATCTACGTCTCCGGAGAAAACAACAACAAGATCCTCATCCACGCCGCCGGTCTGGTCGACCTTGTGCTGCCGACGATGGAGGTCGACGTGCACGGCGACGCCGCCATGAAAGAGAACCGCCACCCCATCACGGACCTCGGGATTGGGTACTTCCTTGGAAAGTTCAGCAAGGATTTCCGGCGCGCCGACCAAAACGACGAGATCACCGTCTACTACCGCGGCAAGCGCAAAATGGACCGGCGCTGGTACCACGAGGTGGAGATGTTCCTCGAACCTCGCCAGGGGAACCCCGGCTACTACGCATACCGCTCCGTCGTCTACTTCGATATTGAGAACAAGCTCCCCACCCATATGCTCTTCTACAACTGGGAAAACCAGCTTGTCGAGTTCTATGCCTACAAGGACATCACGCTGAATCCCGGCCTGACGGATGCGGATTTCGACCCGAAAAACAGGGAATACAACTTCGGCCTGTTTCCCCTCCGTCTCGGCAAGAAGCCGGAGATCATCCCGGTGCGCGATGTCATGCCGGGGTGTGATCGCTACGCCAAGGTGGGCGTACAGAGGAAGGGCCTCACGAGGCTTTTTGCCTATGGCCCGGCAACGGTGTACTACATTGGGTATAAAGGGAAAAAGGACATCCCCCAGGCAATCGCCTGCGTGGCAAAGACGAAATCCTGGCTCCAGGACGAGAAGTTTCTCGTCGGCGTCGCCTGCGATGGCAAGGATTTCCGGATTACTCGCGTTGTGATACTCGACCCGCAGCAAACGAATGGCGCCGGAAGAAAACTGCTGAAAGACAATCGCTTCCTTGGTCAGTTGCGGAAGAAAAGCGTGGACGACGATTTCGTTGTAGGAAAGGACCTTGACGCCGTCGAAGGCGCGGAAGGAACGGCCCGCGATTGGGCGGGGGGGATCCGGGGGGCCGCGCAGCAGCTCAAGGCCGCGTTCGACAACGCGGAGCTCCGCGATGCGGGTGCACAGGCGCCGAAGATTCAACTGGCGCCCCCTGCCCAAGAGAAGAAGGAGCAGAAGCAGGGATGAAGAAGACGCTTCAGATGGTCTTTGCGCTCGGGTCGATCAGCCTTGCGTCCGGCGCGTCCCTCGCCGGTATCTTCGTCCTGACCGATCCCGTCATTCAGAAGCAGGAGCTTGCCGCGAAGACGCAGATGGCCAAGCAGGTCCTGCCCGGCGCAGAGTTTGACCTCGACAGCAGCAAGAAGGGCGGCCCCGCGGATCGATTTGAAGGAAGGGACAGAGACGGCAAGATCGAGGGCGTCGTCTATGTGACCACAGCGCGCGGCTACGGCGGTCCCATCGATGTCGTTGTCGGCATGAAGACGGATGGGACCATCCAGGGTGTACGTGTGGTCAAGGCGTCGGAAACCCCGGGCCTCGGCTCACGGATTCGCGAGGTCCGCTACGGCGAAAAAGAGCCCTACTTCACCAAACAGTTCAAAGGCGAAACCGTCTCCGACTTCAGTTCTGGCAAGTTCAAACTCGACGCCATCAGCGGCGCGACAATCTCCTCCAAGGCCGTCGAATCCGCCGTCCGCAAGGCCGTCGATCTCTTCAAGCAGGAATCGTTTGCCAAGCAGGGCGGATAGCGGGGCCTACTTCCGGGCAATCGCGCCCGACAGCATCTGCTGATCGAACCCCTCGGGGACCTCCTGGCTGCGGGCGTAGAGATACAGCGCGGCCTGGAAGATCGTCTGCAGTGTCGATTGCACCAAGCCAAGCGCAATGAAGTAGATAATCCCCAGAGCGATCAGAACGCCACCCAGCACCGCCGACGCGGACGCGGTGAAAATCCCCCCAACAACAATGAGCACAATGCCCGGGATGCCCAACACAAGAAAGATCAAACCGAAACCGAAATTGCTCACGAGCTGTTCGCCCCACGTCTTCTTCAGCATGGCCGTTGACTCCTTCAGCGCCTCGAACGGCCCCTTCTTCTCCACGATGAGAACGGGCACGACCAGGAAGCTCACAATCGCCCAGGCCATGCCCAACAATCCAGCGACGATTCGGCCCACCCACTCCGACTTGTCCTCGATGATCCGGAGAATCAGACCGACCGTTGCCGACAGGAATGCCCACCCGGCGATGAAGGGCAGTCGCGCTGCCGCCATACGGAGTCCATCGCTGACGGTTGGGTTCCCGCCCTGCATGCGTAGGATGGCACACGAGATCACGGCGGAGTTGAAGAACACAATGATGAAATAGTTGACGAAGTAGAACAGGAACAGGGTCGCGTAAAAAAGGACCTGCTGCGCGACGGTCTGCTGGTCGTTCGGCAGGACGGCCCCGCCCGAGAGAAAGATTGGAATGGCGAATGAGACCATCACCAGCAGACAGCACAGCCCCGAAATCAGCGGCAGGGCGATGAGTCCCTTGTTCTGCTTCAGCACACCCCACGACGCCCCCATCAATCCCCAGGTGTATGACAGTCGTCCCATTCTCACGCCCTCCTTGATGCCCAAGTGCTCCCTGAGTCCTGTTCCATAATAAGACGCCCGGCCGTTCGCGTCAACGAGAAAAACTCCAGCCGCCCCTCTGTCATCTTAGCGCCACGCCAGCTCCGCCGAGAGATCGAGGTAGCGCTTGATCGCCTCGGGCGGGACGTTCCAGGGGATGTGGTTGCCGATGCACATGAGGTAGCCGCCCGACATCTTCCCCGTCTCTACCATGGACCGCACCATCCGCTCGATCTCGTCGGGATCGTTGCGCATGAGGATGCGGTTGTCGCCCTCGCCCGCGATGAAGGGATTGTCGTAGCGCCGGGCGATGGCCTTGTAGTCGGTGTAAGGCTCACTGATGATCCCCCGCGCGCCGCAGGCCATGACGTCGTCCACAAAGGCGTCGACGCAGCCGTCCACCATGAAGATCACTTCCTTGCCGGCGTCCTTCAGCAGGCCCCAGTATTCCTCGTAGCGGGGGAAGATGTACTTGCGCATCCATGCTGGCGAGCATACCGGACCGCTGGACAGGACAATGTCGTCATGGCAGATTGCGAAGTTCACCGGCAATCGGGCAAAGGCCCGGAAGACCCGGCGGTTGATCTCGGCGAACTCGTCCATGATCCGCTCGAACTCCGGCTCCAGGCAGATCTGCAAGAAGTGCTCGTAGCCGAAGACCAGCATGGGCCACATGAACATGGTGTTGTAGAAACTGACGCTGACCGAACTGCCTTCGGGCGCCTGATCCCCCCATTCTTGGGGATACTTCTGGCGATAGCGTTGAAAGATGACTTCTTCGGAGCTGTAGTCGCCGTCGACAACGACGTGCCAACCCGAAAAATCCCCCTGTTCGAGGGGGCTGAAGCGGAGCATCTCCTCGATGCTGCTGAACCGATTCGATGCCACCTCCTGCTGCCAGTGGTCGCGCAGGGAGTCTCCCCAGCGGCCTTTGCCCTTGTCATCCTGGTCCTCCGGCCGCGGCCGGGGATCATCCGTCTTGGGGATCCCGAGTCCGAGCTGGGGGTAGAGATCTTTCAGCTTCTCGCGGCAGAGCTTCGGATGTTCGTAATAATCAATTCCCGTCAGGTACGTCTCGGCATCGGGGCAGGACCAGTGCTCCCAGTGGGGAATCTTCTTCGGGCCTTTTCCCATGTATGTGAGGTATCGGTCGTCGGGCATGTGAACGTCCTTTCATGAGAATGCTCGTGGGGGGATGGCGAGTCTATGTCAGGTCAGCCACTCGGTCAATCGCTTCAGGCTCTCCGCTGTCTGCGGCATGGGGTCGCGGTGGAGCGGCTCGTGCTCGATGCAAATCGCGCCGGTCCAACCTGTCTCGACAAGATAGCGCACGATCTGCTCGACGGGGAGATCACCGTCGCCGAGGACGCATGTTTCTGTCGCGCCGGCCTTCATGTCTTTCAGGTGCATGACAAACAACCGCTCCCGCACGGCCTTTACGGCCTCCAGCGCGTCGAGGTCCTGCCTGGCGCACCAGCCCGTGTCGAGGGCGAGGCCGCACCGATCGAGCTTCCCGCCGCTGATCTGGGCAAGCATCTCGTCCGTCGATTTCTCCTCGTGATTTTCCCGGGCCCAGCGCAGGTCGCACTTCTCGCAGATATCCTGGACGATCGGCGCCGGCTCGTCCAGTCCCCAGATGATGCCGGACAATATCGGAGCGCCGAGGAGTTCCATGAAGCCGAAAAGCATCTGGAGCTCTTCCCTCGACGAGACGGATGCGCCGCCGGCGTAGGTTGCTACGCGAAGCCCGGCCTTTTTGATCTGCTTGTGGGTCTGGGTAGCGAAGTCGTCGGCGGCGTGCGCCTGCCAGTCGCAGTGGCACATCCAGACATCGACGGCCCCAAAGCCGGCGTCTTTGATGTCTGTGAGAATAGCACCGAGCACCTGCGTGCTCGTGGACCGGATGGTGGCCTCGATGTGCTCGGCCCAGTCGGCACGGGTGTCGTACCTCAGGGCGCGGCCGGCGTAGTTGGCCGTAGTGAAGCTGACGGTCGGCATTGAGGTTCGTCTCCCGGTGGCGAAAGCTCCCTCTCTCCTCGGTGGGGTATGGTACGGAAGGCGGTGTCGAGATTCAAGAGAAAAGATAAGGAGCCGGTACGCCTACCCCGTGATCTGGAGCAGCAGCTCCTCGTTCGTGGGGTACTTTTTCATCAGCTTGAGAAGCGCCTCGACCGCTCCCTTTGGGCTCTGGTCGGCGAGCATCCGGCGGATTTGGGAGACCTTCTGGTATTCCTCTGGTGTGAAGAGGCGATCCTCTTTCCGCGTGCCGCTGGCGAGGATGTCGATGGCAGGGAAGACGCGCATCTCCGACAGACCGCGGTCGAGGACGATTTCGCTGTTGCCGGTGCCCTTGAACTCCTCGAAGATATGCTGATCCATGCGCGACCCCGTGTCAATGAGGGCCGTGGCGATGATCGTGACGGACCCGCCGTCTTCGACCTTTCGTGCGAGGCCGAAGAAGCGCCGGGGGATCTCCAGCGCGCCGTCCTCCAGACCGCCGCTGAGTGTGCGGCCCCGGTTTCGGCTGCGGCCGCTGGTGTTGAAGGCGCGGCCCATGCGGGTGAGGCTGTCCACCAGCACAACGACATCATGGCGGCATTCGAGCTCGACCTGGATGTGCGCCAGGGTCAGCTCGGCGAGCGCTACATGCGCCTGGCCGCCTTCGTCGAGGGTGCTGGCCAGTATCTCGGCCCCGGGCGCGGCGCGGCGGAAGTCGGTTACCTCTTCGGGCCGCTCGTCGAGGAGGAGCACCACGATCCGTGTATCGGGGTCTTCGGCGTGGATGGCGTTGGCCATTTGCTGGAGGATGGTGGTTTTCCCCGCTTTGGGCGGCGAGACGATAAGCCCCCGCGTGCCCTTGCCGATAGGGGCCATGAGATCAATGATCCGCATGCTCGGGTTGCCCGTGTTTGCAAGGTGGAAGCGTTGGCTGGGGTCGATGGCGGTCAATTGTGTGTAGGGCGTTCGTTCGCGGAACACCTGCGGCGCCAAGCCACAAATCAACTCGACATCGGCGAGCTCGGTTCCCCTCTTGCCCTTTCGCGTGGGGCCGGTTAGGGCGACCCCCTGGACGAGGCCATACTGCTTCATCAGCTTCGGAGGTACGAAAGGGTCGTTCGAGGTGCGCCGAAAGGATCGCTTGGGGTCGCGTAGGACGCCCGCGCGGTTGTTGGTCAACTTCAGGACACCGCTTGCCGTCTCCGTCATGATAATAAATCCTCCTGCATCCTGCTCTTCCGAGTGGTGCGGTCTATCTACAGCCGAAGCTATCGAGGCACTCGGTCGCCGCTTCGGTGAGACCGTGCGCGGCAGGTCGGCCGTTCACATTGCGTGCATTGGGAACGTTTCCGTTCTGCTTCCCAGAACCGGATGGCGCCCCAGTGAAAGGGAATCTCTCGACGTCGGGGAACTCTGGGAATAGACCATTTGAAACGTAAGCGTATCTTATCCGATCCGGAGACGTTAGTCAATAGCAAAAATCCGAGGAGTTTTCCCACTCCCCGCACGGTGTCACTTCGAGGGGCATGCTTGGTCCTGAACCGGCCGGTCGCTTCGATGAGCCGCCGGCGGAAGGGGAGTGAGCCGATTTGGTCAGGCGGGTGTGGCGTCTGGATTTTTTGGGCACTGGGGAGTTGCGTTGGGCCCGCCGGTATGCTATATTGCACGGCTCAAACGTCGCATCGTGAAGTGAAATGGTCTTCGCGTTGCTCCGGGCGTGTTTGGGGGGAGTGGCGCGGAGGGGAATGACCCGCAGGGGACGAAGGAGGATCTATGGCACGCAATATGGAGGACGATATATTTACGCCCGAGGAAGCGGCGGAGGCGCTTGGGGTGAAGGTGATGACGCTGTATCAGTGGGTGCACCGGAAGAAGATCAAATGCTTCCGGATTGGCTATGGCCAGCAGCGAATTCGGTTTCGGCGTCGCGAGGTGGAATCGCTCGTCGAAAAGCGCCGGGCCGCACAGGCGGAACGGGCGAAAGCCAAGAAGACAAAGAAGACGAAAAAGGCAGCGAAGAGGTCGACGAAATCCAAGAAGGCCACGCGCAAGAAAGTCGATATCGACGCCGCGGTCAGAGAATCCTTGCTGCCAAAGAGAAAATCCTAATCGGGGAACGTGGGGATTGGCGCCGGAGGGGCTATCCCACATCGATCAGATCCAGCCGGTCCCGGAACTTGATCCGCACCTGCTGCAAAATTCCCTGGTGCTGGGGGGCGGAGAGGGTGGGATCGGTCTCGACGAGGGCGAAGGCGTCTTTGCGGGCCAGCCGGAGCAGCTCGAAGTCCTCGATGATGTCGCCCACCTTGAACTCCGGCAAGCCGTGCTGCCGCGTGCCGAAGAACTCGCCCGGCCCGCGGATACGCAGGTCCTCCTCCGCGATCTTGAAGCCGTTCGACGTCTGGGTCATTACCCTCAGCCGTCGCTCGGCGGTCTCGCTTTTCGGCTCGCCGAAGAGCAGGCAGTACGACTTGTGCTCACCCCGGCCGATCCTCCCCCGGAGCTGGTGAAGCTGGGCCAGGCCGAAGCGCTCGGCGTGCTCGACCACCATGACCGATGCGTTCGGGATGTCGATCCCGACTTCAATCACGATCGTCGAGACCAGGACGTGGTAGCCGCCGTCACGGAAGCGCCGCATGACCTGGTCCTTCTCGCCCGGTTTCATCCGGCCGTGCAGCAGTCCCACGCGGAAGTTCGGGAAGACTTCCTTCTGCAAGAACCGCGCCCCCTCCGTGGCGGCCTTGAGGTCGAGCTTTTCGGACTCCTCCACAAGGGGGTAGACGATGAACGCCTGTTGGCCGTCCTGCAGCTTCGTGCGGATGAAGTTGTAGGCCTTCCGGAGCTGTGTCTTGTTCACCCACCGCGTCATCACGGGCTGTCGGCCGGGGGGCAGCTCCTCGATGGTCGAGACGTCCAGGTCGCCGAAGACGGTGAGCGACAGCGTCCGGGGGATCGGCGTCGCGGTCATGACGAGGACATCCGGCGACACGCCCTTGCGCCGGAGCTTCTGGCGTTGGAGAACACCGAACTTGTGCTGCTCGTCCACGACGACCATGCCGAGGTCCTTGAACTCCACGTCACCCTCGACGAGGGCATGCGTGCCGACGAGGAGATCGACCTCCCCGGCGGCGATCTTCTCCAGCGTCTCCCGCCGCATCTTCTGCGTCAGGCCGCCGGCCAGCAAGGCGATGCGGACGCGGGAGTTCCGAAGGTAGCGCATGATGGTCTGGTAGTGCTGCTCGGCCAGAATCTCCGTGGGGGCCATGATGGCGGCTTGCTTTTTATTCGCAATCGCGACAAGTATGGCGTAGAGGGCTACCACCGTCTTTCCCGATCCGACGTCCCCCTGCAGGAGACGGTTCATGGGGCTGGCGTCCTGCATATCGGCCTGAATCTCCTGGATCACCTTCTCCTGGCTTTGGGTCAGATCGAAGGGGAAACGCGCGCGGATGTGCTCGTCGATGGTCGACGTGACCTCGAAGGAGATGCCCTTCTGCCCTTCCTTGAGCCCTCGCCGGCGGAGGGCCATGCCGATCTCGAACAGGAGAAATTCGTCGTACTTCAGCCGCCTCTGGGCCGAGAGCGCCTCCTGCCGGCTCTCCGGGTAGTGCACGGCGCGGAGGGCGTGCGTCAGGGACATCAGCCGGCGTTCCGTCCGGAACGACTCGTTGTAGAAATCCTCGACCGCATCAAGATATTCGTCGAGCGCCCCCTTGACGATCCGGCGGATGCGCGCCTCGCCGATGCCCTGCGTCAGGGGGTAGATGGGGACGATCCGGTTGGTGTGGACGTGGTCGTCCTCCTCCATCTCCTCCGGCCGCTCATAGTGGGGCGAGACCATCTGGGCCCGATGGTAGAGCGTCACCTTTCCCGACGCGATGATCTCGGTCCCTTCCTTGAAGTGCTCCTCGATGCCGGTGCGGTGGCCGAAGAACTTCAGCAGCAGCTCGCCCGTGCCGTCGGTGAGGATCGCCTCGAAGACGGGCACGCGCCGCCGGGTGCGATACTGCCGGGTGAGTTTGACCTTCCCGCGAACGGTGTGGAAGGTGTCGAGCTTGACCTTCTCGATGGGCACGATCTGCGAGCGGTCCTGATACCCGCGCGGCAGGTGGTAGAAGAGGTCGGCGACGGTGCGGATGTCGAGCTTCTTCAGCGTCTGGGCCAACTTCGGTCCGACGCCTTTGACATACTGCACTTCCCGACTCATCGGACTATGTATCGGGTAGCTGGCCATCAGTCGGTGTATTTGTGCAAACTCGTCTGCGACGACGGGAGGATCCCGATCAGCTCGAACGTAATGAAGATGGCGACGGCGCCCACGATGAGAAACCAGGCCGAGCGCTGGCCTCGCCATGCCTTTTGCGTTCGCAGGTGCAGGTAGAGCAGATAGACGATCCACGTGATCAGCGACCAGACCTCTTTCGAGTCCCACCCCCAGTAGGTGCCCCACGCCTGCTCCGCCCACAGCGCGCCGAAGACAAGGCCCATGGTCAGGAACGGGAAGCCGATGGACATAGTGCGGTAGGTGAACCGGTCCAGGTCGGACAGGAACTCCTTGCGCTTCCCGGGATCGTCGCCGCGGCGGAGGTGCATGATGATGTACAGCACGCTTGCACACACGGCCACGAACAGCGCCCCGTAGCCGAAGAGATAGACCGTGACATGCGGCCAGAACCATACGCTCTGCAGGGCGGGGGGGAGGAAGGACTTGTACGTATCGGACGTTGCGGTGCGATAGAGGAGGAACACCATGAAGAGCGAGGTTAGCGCCCCGAGCGAGTTGCCGATGATCGAGTTGCGTCGCGTGTTTCGGAACAGCCCGCCGGCCAGATACACGATGAGGAACCCGAGGGCGGTGCAGATGCCCGTCACCAGGTAGGCTTCGTATCGCGTGTGGAAAGGCGCATGCTGCACGTCGATGGTTCGGGCGACCACCGCGGCGACATTGGCCGTCATACCGAGGAAGAAAACCACTGTCACATGGGGGGAATAGTTTCGCGACCGCCGGGCGAGCGCAATGACGTACAAGAGCGCGGCGGCGAGGTAGAAGGCAATGGACAGGTAATGGAACAGCGTTGTCGTATCCATGCTACGTCCTCTTCCTCAGCGCGGGCCTCACGAAGAAGGCGAACAGAACCCCGATCAGCATCAGGACCGACCCGAACTGCGCCAGCCACGCCCCCGGGGCGCGACGGACCTTGATGCCCGTGTAGCGCGGCATCTCCTTCCGGGCGTCTTCCTGGTAGAAGGTGAACCCGCCGTACGACAGGGGGTGGTTTACCTCGATGACCTTTGCCGCCAACTCCTTCGGCGGATCGTCCTCGCTCTCGACGACGAGGTAGGTCTTGTAATCCAGCACCATATTGTCCTCATATTTCAGCGAGACGTACCCCGGCCGCTCGTATGTATCGGCGCGCGTGTCGTTTGCGAGGAGCGTCACCGTCTCGTCGAAATCCTCTCCCTTGAGATGAAGACGAATCGCCTGATCCGACGGATCGGTGAATATCGTATTGGGGTCGTTCGGGTTGGCATCCGCCGGCGGGGTGTAAGGCGCCACACCCAGAATAGCCGCATCCAATGCCATGGTGGAGAGGAAGACCTCCGCGCCGGGGGGGGCAGAGTCGAGGGACTGTCCCTTCGCCAAGGGGCGCGGCCCAAGGGCTTTCTCTCCGGCGATCTTTATCACATTGAGCGGCTCTTTGTCCATGCCGTACACCAGGTATCGCGTCGTGTCGGGCGCTTCCCATGCCAGGGACATGAACATGTCGCCGAACTGGTAGTGGCGAGGCGCATTCACCACGAGCTGCTTCTCTTCGGTCTTGCCGTCGGGGTAGGTTACCTTGAGCGCGGCCCCCGGGTTCGTTGCCTTCTGTTTGCGCAACGGCCTGTCGCTTTTTTCGTCCACGTTCCCCTGGCAATCGAGGACTTCGATGCCGTAATCCCCGTGCTTGAACGTCTCGCCCTTTCGGATCGGGCGGAGCGTGACATGCTGGTCGGCGGTGACGGCGACCAGCAGGCAGGGCGACTCCGCCGAGAAGCGGGCGATCTCGGCCTGCAGGTCCGATTGCGCGGCGAGCCAGGCGAACTGGATGTGCATCTTATGGGGGATGCTGACGTAGCGATGGGAACGGTCGCCTCGGGCGAAGAGCTTGACGAATTTCGGTGGGTCGTCGAATTTCATCAGCAGCTCGATCGCCGGGTTCTTCGGCTCGTCCGAGCGCGAGATCAGGTCATTCCGGAACACGGCACGGGGGAGAATGTCCTCCACCGTGATCGTCAGCCTGCCTTCATCCAACACCAGCCGCTTCCCCTTCCGGAGCCGGTTGTAGGAACGGGAGAGGGTGATCGGGCGACTTCCCTCCGCCGCGCCGACCTCGGTGAAGCTCACCGTCAGCGCCTTGCGGTAATCCGTTCTGAAATATTTGGCCTTCACGGCAAAGCCGAAAGGGATCGCCTTTCCGGTGGATCGGTTGATGAACGAGGTATACCGGTTCTGCGACGCGGCGCCGATAATGAATGGGAGCATTCCTTTCTGTTCCCACCTGCCGTCGATCCCTGCTCCGATCAGCGCCAGGACGAGCCCCATGTGTGTGAGAAGAAACCCCGTCTGCGAGAACCTGAGCCGATACCGTGACACTGTGCACGACAAGGTATTGACGAGGATCAGCACTGTCAGCGCCCGGAACCACCAAGCCGAGTAGACCCGGTCGAGACGGGTGAAGACGCAGACGTTGTAGATGAACTCGAACAGGCCCGGATGGTTGTTGACGAATTCCTGAGCCGCTTGCTGCTCGGCGGCCTGCTCGCCCGATCTCAGGAACATCTTCCGCTTCTCATGCGCGTAGGCAACCCCGAACTTTTTTTCCAGTCGTCCGAGGTATTTGTCGTGCATCGGTTGAAGCGGCGCGACGATGTGCTGGAGGGGATGGCAGAGTTTGTAGAGGAACCGCGCCTCGGCGTTCAGGTAGTTGCTGTACCGGGCCGTCCGTCCCTTCTCTTCGGTGGGGAGCTTGCCGGGCTGCTGGAGGACCAGGGTGGACCCAATGCAGGCCAGAGCGAAATAGATGAACAGGGCGACGGCCAATCTTACGGACGTGAACAGCGAGCGGAGCGCATCGGGACGGATAACGATTACGGCGATACCGGCAAGGGCCGCGAGCAGCGCGATGGCGAGGACGGGGATTATGCTGTCGAAGCGTTCGGCGTAGTACTGTCCCGCGATCAGTACCAGCACAAGGATCAGCACCAGGGCGGCGGCGCTCAAAAACGAGGGAGACCACTTGTCGGTCGGTGGTGTGGTCCCCGTGTCGTTCTGTTTGGGTTTTTCGTTGGGCGTATCGTTCACGTAAGCTTGATACCGAGCTCCTTCAATTGGGCGTCATCGACGGGCGACGGCGCGTCCGTCAGGAGACAGGTCCCCTTTTGGGTCTTCGGGAATGCAATCACGTCGCGGATGCTGTTGAGCCCCAGCATCAGCATCACGATCCGGTCCAGGCCCAGGGCGATGCCCCCGTGAGGGGGGGCGCCGTACTTCAGGGCGTCTAAGAGGAAACCGAACTTGGCACGGGCGCTCTCCTCGTCGATCTCCAGCAGCCGGAATATCCGCTCCTGCACGCTCTGGTCGTGGATTCGGATACTGCCTCCGCCGATCTCAATACCATTCAGCACAATGTCATACGCCCGGGCGCGGACCGAGAGCGCGTCGCTCTCCAGTTTGTCCAGGTCCGCCGGGGCGGGTGATGTGAACGGGTGGTGCAGCGGATCGAGCCGCCCCGTCTCGGCGTCGCGCCCAAAGAGCGGGAAGTCCACCACCCAGCAGAACCGGAACTCGTCCTTCTTCACGAGGCCGAGTTTCTTGCCCATGTGGTTTCGCAGCTCGCCCAGCGCCTGGGCCGTCACGTCCGGCTGGTCGGCGACAAACATCAGCAGGTCGCCGTTGTATGCGCCGAAGGTCTCGATTAGCTCGCCGTGCAGATCGTCGCTGAAGAACTTGGCGATCTGGCTGACCAGCTTGCCGCCCTCCACCTTGAACCAGGCCAGGCCCTTCGCGCCGAAGTCGCCCACGAACGGGATCAGGTCGTTGATCTCCTTCAGCGACATCGACGCCGCCCCCGGCGCGCAGATGCCTTTCACCTGGCCGCCTTTGCCGAGGACGTTCTTGAACACTTTGAAATCCGATCGCTCCGCGATGGGACCGATGTCCTTCAGCTCCATCGTGAACCGGAGGTCGGGCTTGTCCGTGCCGAAGCGATCCATGGCCTCTCGGTAGGACAGCCGCTGGATGGGCAGCTCCACCTTGACGCCGAGCGCCTCGTCGAAGACGCGCACGATGAGCCCGTCGATGATCGTGATCACATCCTCTTCATCCACGAAGCTCATCTCCATGTCAAGCTGCGTGAACTCCGGCTGCCGGTCGGCGCGCAGGTCCTCGTCGCGGAAACACCTCACGATCTGCACATACTTGTCCAGCCCGGACACCATGAGGATCTGCTTGAAGAGCTGGGGCGACTGCGGCAGGGCGAAGAACGTCCCCGGCGTCAGCCGGGAGGGCACCAGGAAGTCCCGCGCGCCCTCGGGGGTGCTCTTCGTGAGGAATGGCGTCTCGACGTCGATGAAACCGTTGTCGTCGAAGTAGCGGCGGATGATCTGGAACACCTTGTGGCGGAACATGATGGCGTGCTGCATCGGCCGCCGCCGGAGGTCGACAAAGCGATATTTCAGCCGAAGCTCCGGCGCCACGTCGGTGTCGTCGGCCACCTCGAAGGGCGGCGTCTCGGCGGTGTTCAATACGTGCAGATCGTCGACCATCACCTCGATCTCGCCGGTGGCCAGCTTCGGGTTGGCCGTGCCCTCGGGCCGCGGGCAGACTTTCCCGCGAATGGCGATGACAAATTCCGGCCGGAGTTTTTTCGATTCGGTATGGAGGTCGTGGTTGTGATCGGGGTTGAAGACGACTTGCGTCAGGCCGTACCGATCGCGCAGGTCAACGAAGAGCGCATTGGGGTGATCGCGATAGGTGTTCACCCACCCGCAAAGGACGACGTCCTCGCCAATATGGCGCGACCGCAACTCGCCGCACGTATGTGTTCGTTTCAGCATATGTGACTACTCTCGATTCCTCAAGAACAATGACAATCCCGGGTTGTATTCGTTCGTGGATTCCCGCTTGCGCGGGAATGACGCTCTATTGCGTAATGTTCTTCAAGTGTTGGATGAGCCCCGCTTCATCGGCCTCCGTTTCCATGCCGGTGCTCATCTCCTTCAGCTTGAACCGGCCGGTCTCGCGTTCGTCGGGGCCGATCACGACGATGTACTTCGCGTTGTCGCGATTGGCCGCGCGCATCACCTTCTTCCAGTTCTTCCCCTCGAAATCGGTATCGGCGGAGATGCCCTCCCGCCGCACTTTTGTCATTAGCGAAAAAGCGAACGGCCGATCTTCGCCACCGATGGCGATGACGAAGAGCGTCGGGCCTGCAGCCTTGCCGCCGTCTCCCTCTCCTCCCTTCTCCAAGGCCAACATCGTCGGCACCACACCGATGGCGAATCCCACGCCTCCTGTGGGCGGGCCGCCAACCTCCTCCACCAGGCCGTCATACCGCCCGCCGCCGCAGATGGCGTCGCGGGCGCCGAGGGCCGGGTGCGCGATCTCGTAGATCGTCTTCGTGTAGTAATCCAGCCCCCGGACCAAGCGGTTATCGAGGGTGTATGCCAGGCCGTTCGCCTCCAGGCCGTCTTTCACTTTCTCGAAATGCTCCCGGCACTCGTCATCAAGGTGGTCCCGAATGCACGGCGCGTCCGCCGTCAGCTCCTTGCAGTGCGCCTCCTTGCAGTCGAGGACGCGGAAGACGTTCCGGTCGATCCGAGACTTGCAGTTCGCGCAGAGCTTGGCCTCGACGCCCCGCAGCGCCTCACGCAGGGCGGTGCGGTAGGCTGCCCGGCACGTCGGGCAGCCGAAGGAGTTGAGCTTGATCGTGAACCCGCCCAATTCGATTTTGCGAAAGATCTCCGCCGCCAGGAGGATCGTCTCCACATCGGCCAGCGGGTCATATGTTCCGATCACCTCGACGCCGATCTGGTCGAACTGCCGCATCCGTCCCGCCTGGGGGCGCTCGTGGCGGAAGATGGGGCCCAGGTAGTAGAATTTTTGGAACTTCTTGCTCTTGAACAGGTTATGCTCCACATACGCCCGCATCACGCTTGCCGTTCCCTCGGGGCGAAGGGCGAAGGTCGTCTCATCGCCCTGAGCGAGGGTGTACATCTCCTTCTCCACGATGTCCGTCGTCGCGCCGATGCCCCGAACGAAAAGCGCGATGTCCTCGAAGACGGGCGTGCGGATCTCCTTGTAGCCAAAGACGTCGAACACTTCCCGCGCGGCGTTCTCGATCATCTGCTGCCGGGCCATCTTCTCGCCGAAGAGGTCTTCCGTGCCGCGGGGTGCGCGCACGACTTGGTTCGTTTGTGATTTATCAGGCGACCCGCTCATTTTTCTTTCTGCATGTCCTTCAGCGTATCCCGCACCTGTTGCATATCTTCCCACACCTTCCGTTTTCCGGCCGGGTTCCGCAGGAGGTACGCCGGGTGGAACGTAGGCATCAGCCTGACGCCCTCGAAGTCCACGAATGTGCCGCGAAGCTTCGTGATCCCGTCCGTTGTTTTGAGCAGGCCCTGGACCGCCGTGCCGCCGAGGGCGACAATGATCTTCGGCTGGATGAGCTGGATTTGTTGCCGGAGGTACGGCATGCACATCACCATCTCCATCGGCAGGGGATTCCGGTTGTTCGGGGGGCGGCATTTGAGGATATTCCCGATGTAAACCTCCTCTCGCTTCATGTCGATGGCTTCGATGATCTTCGTGAGGAGCTGCCCCGCGCGGCCGACGAAGGGCTCGCCTTGCGCGTCTTCGTCGCGGCCCGGGGCCTCGCCGATGAACATCAGGTCGGCATTGCGATCCCCCACGCCGAAGACCACGTTCGTCCGCGTCTCGTGCAGAGGGCACTTGGTGCAGGCCATGGCCTTGGCCTCGACCTTCGCCAGCGCCTCAAGACGATCCTCCGGCGATGCGGCGCCGCTGGGCTGGTCCGCCCGCTCCGGTTTCTCGAACAACGGCAGATCGTTCATGCCGAATCCTATCTCTATCTCGATTCGATTTCGCACCGCTCGGATGAGCGATTGGACGGTGTCGTTCGGTTTGTCGGCCATCGGCGCTCCTATGGGGTCGCTCCGTGGCAGGACGGACAGAGGGCCGCCTCGACGGCCTGGATGACGCGGCGCTCGGCCCTATTCAGGGGCAGGTCGATCTCGCACCCGGCCGCGCGCACATGCCCGCCACCGCCGAATTGCTTCGCAACCGCGCACACGTCCACGTCCTCGTTCGACCGGAAGCTCACCTTCACCTGGTTCGGCTTCTTCAGCTCGTACAGCAGGACAGCCACGGACACCCCTTCGATGGACCGTGGAATCTCCACGAACTCCTGCGTGTCCAGCGGACTGGTGCCGGTCTCCGCGAACATCCTCTTGGTCATGTGCATGGACGCGATCTTGCCGCCGGCGTGCAGGGCGATGGTTTCCTCCGCCAGCATGCGCAGTTTGAGCAGGTTGAACGACGTGCACCGGTAGAGCGCATTGTTCGCTTTTGTCAAATCCAGACCGCACCCCAGCAGTTCCGCGGTGATCTTCAACGCCTCGGGGCTGGTGTTGCTATGGAGGAATCGACCCGTGTCGGTAGCGATTGCCGTATAAAGGCCTATGGCAATATTGGGTGTGATCTCCGCGCCCAGCCGGCGCAGGAGGCGGTAGATCATTTCACCCACAGAGCTGGCGTGGACGTCCACCCAGGCTACCTCGCCGAAGCTGTCGTTCGAGGAGTGGTGGTCGATGTTCAGGACGGGCGTGCCCTGCGGCAGGGCGTTGCTGATGCCCCCCAGTCGTTCCCTGTCGGACGAGTCCAGCACGATGACCAAGTCGTAGTCGCCGCGCAGTTCTCTAACGGATGCGCCGATTTCGTGGGTTCCATTCATGTAGGTGTACAATCCCGGCACGGGGCCGTCGTTGACGATGTGCGCCTTCTTGCCGAGCTGTGCCAGTCCGTCGGCGAGGGCGAGCTCCGAGCCGACGGCGTCCCCGTCCAGCCGGATGTGAGACGTCAGCAGCACGCTTGATTTTGAGGCAATCAGGTCTGCGACCCGATCCAGATCGTCCATGGCATTCTCCAAGGTGACTATACCACAGAGCAGGCGCGGGAGTCAAGGCAGTAGACGATGGTCGAGGGAACGGGGCGGCGCACGAAAGAGGTTTACAGAAAAGGGATTTTGCCGTAGAATACACTTCGGGTGGGGAAGGAGGTATTCTATGAAACGAGTTTGCGCATGGTGCAAGAAGGACCTGGGGACCAAACCAGCGATGGTGGACGATGGTGGTGCGATTACCCATGGCATTTGCAAATCGTGCGTCGCCAAATATCTGCCCGCCCTTGCTAAGCCCCTGCCCGATTTTCTGGATCGTCTGGGTGTGCCTGTACTTCTGATGGGGTCCGGGCCAAAGGTCCTGACCGCGAATCGGCACGCCCGCGAGCTTCTCGGTAAAAACCTGTCCGAGATCGAGGGACACCGCAGCGGCGAGGTCATCGAGTGTATATACTCCAAGCGCCCCGGCGGGTGTGGGGAGCAGGAGCACTGCAAATCGTGTGCGATCCGGCAGACGGTACTCGAGACGTATCGGACCGGTAAGGGATTCGTCAAGGTGCGTGCGTATCCCGACATCCAGTTTGGCGAGACCGAGAAGACGATGAGCATCGAGATCACGACGCAGAAGGTCAAGGGTTATGTCCTGCTCCGGATCGACGATCTCCGCGAGAAAGAATAGGCGTGGATTCCGAGAGGAGTTAGGGAGTTTTGACTTCTGACTTCGACGGCCCTTTCCGTTGGCTCTGCCTCTCCGGAATGAGAAAATGTGGAATGAAGAGGGAGACGCTGACTGACGCAGATGGACGTAGAAAGATATCCGCCTGTGAGAGTTGGCGGAAATCTGCGTCGGGGAATCAAATCTGCCACTCCAATGCAGGGCGGAATGATGAGATTGCCGCGTCGCTTCGCGCAATGACAACGCGGCACGCCAGGTCGTTAAGCGTATGGGCCTTGCGCTTGGCGTATAAGAGGTCGAAGGGTCGAAGAGCAGATTCCTGCTTCCGCGGGAATGACGGATCGGCGGGCGAACGATGCCGACGATCACCAGGTCCGTGGCTTGCTTGCCAATCTGTGGCCGGCGGGCGCTCGTCACAGACGGGTTGCGAGCAACCCGTGCCGCACGGTGCTTACTCGTCCCTGGGCAGGTGGGGGACGATGTAGGCCGGCTGGGGCGACCAACTGTCGCGGCCGGTCATGTGGATGAGGAACTTGGTGAACTGCTTGCCGCGCTCCTGGAGGTCCACGTCGGCCAGGTCGCGCCCGCGACTGTCGCGGGCGATGCCGCCCCCTGTCCCGCCGCCTCCACCGAGGCCGAGCGCGTCGCCATACGTTCCCCCGGACGGGGCCTCGCCGAGTACATTGGGCCGGCGCGGCCGGTCGATGATGGCGAGCATGTACGGCCGGACGTTGAAGGTCTCGACGCTTTGCTCGGCCAGGATCACTTCCTTGGGTGCGATGAGCAGGGCCTGGTTCTTGGCCACATATCCCGCATCGGCGAAATGTCCGATCCAGTTGAGAATGTTCCGCACGGTCATATCGCGGGCACTGAAGGTGATCGTTGCGTCCTCGGGGATGTCGGGGCTTACAATGATGTTGAGCCCCGTCTGGGCGCGGACGAACGCCACGGCATCGCGGATGGGTGTCTTATCGAAGTCGACCGACATGCGATCATTCAGCTTCGCCTCCATTCGAGTGCGCCAGTTTCCTGTCGAGGTGCGGGCGGTTGTGCGGCGCCGCGTCGAATGCCTCTGATAGTAGTCATGGCGCTGGATGCTGCTGACGAGGGCGCGGTTGACGCTGTGGACCCGACCCGTCTCGTCCTGGACGCGGACCATGTCGCCGCGAATGGAGACTTTGCCGGTGAGGCGCTGGCCGTTGTTGAGAACGACGGTGTCCGCCATGGCCAACGGAGCGATGATCGCCGCCACGAGGAATAGTGCGGTTGTTCTGATCTTCATCGCTTTTTTCCCAAGAGCTTGATGACGTCCTTCTCGAAGTCTTTGTCCATTTCCACCATGCTGGAGCCGAGGAACTGCCCGCCGCCGGTGATGATCATCGCAGACCGGAACCCAACGCGCTTCTTCCAGATGTTGCCTTTGCGATCGATGAAAAACGTGGTGGGTACGCGGGACAGGGAGGTGTATTCCTTGAAGAGCCTTCCGTTGTCCCACAGGACGGGGTAGTTCAAGTCCATCTGTTTGGCGAAGTTGCGGAGCGCCGCCCGGCCTTCCCAGTCCATGGCGATGGCGAGGACCTTCAGGCCGTCATCGGCGTATTTCTCCTGGAGGTCGCGCAGGTGTTTCATCTCGACGACACAGGGCTCGTAGTTGGTGGTGCAGAAGATGAGGATGACGGGCCTGCCGCGGAAGTCGGAGAGCTTGATCCGGTTGCCGTTGAGGTCGGAAAGCAGGAAGTCGGGGGCACTGTTATCGGGGCCGAGGGTGACGACGACGACGTCGCCGACGGCCTTGCCGAGGGCCACGCCGGCCCCGCCGATGACCTTGCCTGCGCCGTCCACGACCTTGCCCCCGCCGTCAATAACGATCTTGCCTGTGCCCTCGATCACCTTGCCGGCGCCATCCGCGATGGCCTTGCCAGCCTTGTTCATGGCCTTTCCCATATCCTCAATGGGATTGCTCGTGGATGTCTGAGCGTCTTTGGGTTTGGGTTTCGTCTTTTCCTTTGGGGCAGGTTTCTGCTGCTGATCTTCGCAGCCGAGGAATGCGACGGCGGTAATCACGGCGAGTGCTATGGCGCGAATGCGTGTCGTGCGAATCGTCTGTTTTGTCATCCTGTTTCCCTCGCGAAGTGGATCTCTACCATCTGACAGTGTATCAGTATGGCGTGCCTTCGTCAAGTCCTTCTTATCTTAACAGCCTTTTTGATTTCTTTCCACACCATTTCGCCAATCTGTTCTTCGTTGAGCAGTTTCCCCTGCTGGGCGCATTCGATCCGGACCCAGTTGTCGTTCTGCTCGGCTAACTGGCAATAGGCTTGTTCCGCGTTACGGAGGTGCTCCAGGCTTTCTTCATGGATATCGCGCTTGATGCCCTTCATGTAGTCGCGGTGGCCCTTTTTGTCCACCAGCCTTTGAGCGATCTCCGGGGCGATGTGAAGGAAGATAACCCGATCCGGCCGGGGGATGCCGAACACCTCGAACTCGAGACGATCCAGCCACTGCATGAACTGCGCGCGTTCGACGGGATCGGCGATCTTGCCGCCTTGGTGGCCCTGGTTAGCCGAGACGTAGCGATTGAGGATCACATGGCGTCCCTCGGCCAGCCAGCGGCAGAGCGTGTCCTTGGCCTGCCACCGGTCGCCGGCGTAAAGGACCGAGGCTAAGTACGGGCTGATCTCATCGTGCCCGCCGAACTCCCCGTTGAGGTAGCGAGCGACCATATCGCCGAAGAAGCTCTTCCCATACTGCGGGAATTCCATGGTTGCGCAGGGGACGCCGTTTCGCCTCATCCGGTCGATGAGACGCTTCGTTTGTGTGGCTTTGCCGCTGCCGTCGGTGCCGTCGATAACGATCAGCTTGCCGCTCAGACTGGAATTCACGCGCATGGTTCCTGCTTGATGGCGTTTGTTTCGGGGGCGATTATACTCCTTTCCGGAGTTGCAGGCAACCGTCTGTGGGTAGTTTTTCGCCGTGAGTTCCGACGCGCCCATAGGGCCGAAATTCACTTGTTTTTGAGACGTGGACTTGATAACATATTTCTTTCCGTCTTAGGCAGAAAGGATGATTTCGCGGGTCTGCGCCATGTCAATAAAGAAGGATGTGGCTCGGTTCTGCAAGCGGGGCGTTGAATTGGGAGTTGCCGGGGCGAAGGTCGTCTCCCCGACGAAGGTGTTCACTGCGGCGTGGGTCCGACTGAAGTGTCAGTACGGCTGTGGAGGGTATGGGGCATGCCTTACGTGTCCACCTCATTCACCGACCCCAGCGGAGACGCGCGAGGTTCTGGATTGCTATGAGCAGGCGATCCTGGTCCACGGCGACGAAAGGACAGACATCCGAGCGGTGGTGGCGGAGATGGAGCGGGAGATCTTCCTGGCGGGCTACTACAAGGCCTTCGCATACGGGTGCGGGCCGTGCAGCCTGTGCCGGGAGTGTGATTTGGAGAACGGATGCCGGCATCCCTACAAGGCCCGCCCGGCGATGGAGGCGGCGGGGATTGACGTTTTCGCCACGGCTCGGGCGGCGGGTATGCCGATTGAGGTGGTCTCCAAGGCGGGACAATGCCAGAAGCGGTATGGGCTTGTGCTTGTGCAATAGGATTAAGATGTAGATGTGCCTGACCATGCTGTCACGGGGCGAAGGATGGCTGGGGATGGGAGGAACAAAACCGTGAAACTGGTTACGTATCGTGCTGAGGGGAGAGAGAAGGTTGGCGCATGCGTGGGAGACCATGTCGTGGCGTTGCCCTATGGGTCGGTCACTTCCCTGCTGGCCTCCTTGGGTACCCTTCGGGCGGCAGCGGAGAAGATCGCACAGGATCCCTCTACCCCAAGGATCCCGAAGGCGGAGGCGGCCCTCCTGGCGCCCATTCCACGGCCGAACAAGTTGTTGTGCCTTGCCGGGAACTACTCGCAGCACATCCGCGAGGGGGGCGGGTCGGTGCCGGGGAAGGAGAAGATGACGCCCCGCGTGTTCATGAAACCTCCCAGCAATACCATTATCGGTCCGGGCCAGCCGGTGATCCTGCCCAGGATCGGGAACAAGATTGACTGGGAGTGCGAGCTTGGCGTCGTGATCGGCAAGACCGCCCGGTTCGTCACCGAGAAGACCGCCATGAGCCACGTGGCTGGATACACAATTGTGAACGATATCTCCGAGCGCGACCTGCAGATCGGCGTCCATCGCGAGAGAAGGCCGGGCGACGAGTGGTTCGACTGGCTGAACGGAAAATGGTTCGACACGTTCGCCCCGATGGGGCCGTGCGTCGCGACGGCGGACGAGGTGCCCGATCCCCATGCGCTTCGTCTGAGCCTCAAGCTCAACGGTGAGGTGAAGCAGGACGCGAGCACGGGCCAGATGATCTTTCGCGTCCCCGAAATCGTGGCGTTTGTCTCGACGCTTGTGACGTTGGAGCCGGGGGACGTGATCGCCACGGGAACGCCCGCGGGTGTGGGAAGCACGACAAACACATTCCTCAAGCCCGGCGATGTGATGGAGGTGGAAATCGAAAAGATCGGCGCCTTCCGCACGCCCGTCAAAGCCATGGCTTGATGGAAGCGCTGTTGCTTGCCGGCTTGGCCATCACCATGTGATGTGCAGGGGGATCATCGCCGCTATCGAACAGGCGCAGATGGGGTGGGAGTGACAGGGACCCGTGGCGAAACGGAAGACACACTCCGGCACAGGCAGAATCCCCTGGCGACGAGATGGGGTCTGGCTCGCCGGGGATACGCACGCCCACTACCGGAACGTCGGCGTCGAGCGGCTTGCGGCTGAGGCGTCACCGTTCTGCGACTTCATCGCTGTTACCAGCCATAGCCACCGCCCGAACTTCTGGCGTGCGCAGCACGCGGCGGTCGTCGCGGCTCGGAAGGCCTACCCGAATCTCCTCATCTTTCATGGTCTCGAATGGGGGTGTCCCGTGGGCGGGCATGCGACCGTCCTCGTCGAGCGGTCGCGCTCGGAGAATGCGATCCTGTCCGAGTTCTGGCGGACGTATGACGGTTGGTATGCACGCTCGAAACCAAATACCATTCAGGATGCAATTGCCGGCTTGAAATTCCTCGCGGGTGTCTCGCACAGAACGGAATCGACGGTCATTCTCAATCATCCTTCCTATGGAAGACCCTACACGGTGGACGACATGAGGGGGATGTATGATGCCGGCGCCCTGTGCGTGAGCTTCGAGGGCGCGTGCGGCAAACAGAGCGGGACGCCCGGCAGTGAGATCGATCCCATCGTGCGGAAGGTCGGAGGGGCGTACGATGTCCTCCTGTCCGAGGGACGGAGATACGGGCTTACGGCGGTGAGCGACTTCCACAGCCACGTGTCCGAAGGGGGCAAGAGCTACTGGCCGGGGGAATTCGCAAAGACGTATGTCTTTTGCCCGGAACGGTCTTGCCGGGGAGTCCTGGCGGGCGTCAAGGCGGCTGCGACGTACTTCGTACATAACGACATCATCGGTCCGCTGCGGTTCACCGCTCGGTGTGGGGAACGCGAGGCCATGGTGGGCGAGACGCTCCGGGTGCGGCAAGGTGCGGAGGTCGAGGTCGCCCTCGATTGCATCGAAAGGTCGCCGATCGATCGGGTCGAGTTCATCACGAACGACCGGTCGCCATCTGCGTTCCGTGTGGTGAGACGGAAAAGGCGATGGCGCATCGGCCGTTGGAGTCGGTTCTCTTTCACCGTGTCGAACGTTGGGCAGGACTTCTTTGTCCGTGCGCGTGGGGTTGCCAGGGGGATGCGCAAGCCCTGCCGCGACGAGCCCGGCGACATGTGGTTCTACACGAGCGCCGTCCTGATCCAGGTGACTTGACCCATGTCCAGCGGTCCGATGCATCAATACCAGGTTGACCTCGCCGTGGAGCTGGCTGAGCCGAAGGTCAGCGACTTCATCCGACGTAACATGGAGTACGCCAGGCTCGGGAGCGGCTGGCACGACTTCTCACTTCCGCCGGAGGGGCTCGCGAGCCGCGAGCACGCGCGTAAGTACTGGGCCGGCCGGGGGGTGGCGTTCGCCGACGATCTGGTGCAATGGGGACTCGCCGACGAGATGCCCTTCGTCAGGAGGCACTTCATCTACGCACCCGACTGGTATCTGCGCCGGATGCATCAGGCCATGCAGGAAGGCAACGAGCCGAAGGCGGCGGTCATCTGGGGGGTACTCCTTCACTCCTGTGAATACCTGGTCGCATCGAAGGGCAGCTCGATGATCGTGCATGACCTGCCCGACGATCTGGCATGGGCCGAGCGGTGGCTGGTCAATGGCCACCCCTTCCAGGATGAGTTCGCCTACGAGACCCGGCCCAGGGAGTTCGACCGCGCGAGGGTTGTCTCGATGCTTCGACCCAGGCTGAGCCAGGCGGCGCGGGATGTGTGCTGCTCCGAGCTCTACCTCCAGATGCTGCACGAGCGCTACTTTGACTTCTTCCCCGCCGAGCTGCAGTGGCTGATCGACTGCGAGGAGCACGGACCGGAGCAGGTGTACGAGCGCTACGAGGACCTGTGCTACCGGGAACTTGCCGGGACGCTGGGCATCGGCTTCGCTGCGCTGCAGGATGTGCTGAGTGGACGGAGGAATGAACCGCAGGGCGCTGACATCCTCTTTCTCATTCGCGAAGATCTCTGGCGACGGCAGGCGCTTAAAGGAAAGGCCGAAGCGCCGCGGCCTGTGATCGAGGGACTGCGATATATCACGTCGGCATGCAAGGTCGGTCTTACATTCGACCTGTGGTCGGGTGAAGGTGTACCGGACCTTCGATCCTATCGAGCCGTGGTCGCGCTCTGCGGAGAGGGGCTTCGTGATGAAGAGGAATTTCGCCGGACGATCCAGGACCACGATCATGTTGTCGTGGTGAACCACAGTATCGACGACGAAAAGGGATTCGAGCCGTTCTTCGCAGAACTCCGGCGAATTCTCGGCCCCGGCCGGGCGCCCCAGGAAGCGCACATGACACGCTCCGAGATCGTGGCCGCCTTTCGCCGCCTGGCGGAGCTGCGCCGGCCCCGTACGGCGTTGGTGGTCCCATGCGATGAGCCCGATGGCGATGTCCGATCCGTCATCGATCTCTTCGGGGGGGACGATCTCTGTTGCGTCATGTGGGACGGGAAGGAGCACCCCGAACCGGATGGATTCATCCAGATTGATCCGGCATCGCGCCGGTGGACCATCCACGCCCCCGTGCATGGGACATTGCATCTGCGCAAGGCGGTGGTCCTGCCTCAGTCGGAGCGAATTCTCTTTCGACTGAGCTTCCATCTGGAGGAGCGCATTGCCGTGGGGATGCGCATCGAGTGTGTGTCAGATAATGAGGAGGTTGAACTGCTTTGCCTCCATGTGACAGACAGGGAACCGCAGATATGCGCCTTCGACCTGACGCGCTTCGCCGGGAGACAGATCGAGTTGCGCTTCGCCTGGGACCCGGGATACGACTTCGGCTATGAGGACAAGGACATTCTCATCGTCGAGCGCCCGGAGCTCATCTGTCTCACGTAAGCGGCAGCGGTACGATCTGCTCCGACTTCGCCGACTGCTGCGCCGCGAGGGAAATCTCCAGCGCGGCACGCCCGTCGATGCCGGTCACGAGCGGGTCTCTGTCGTTGCGGACGCAGTCCAAGAAGTGTTCGAGCTGGTACTGCAACATGGGGTTGAACCGCTCGGAGTAGTGGCCTGCCTCGGTGGTGAACATCAGTTCCTGCCGGGTGAGGTCGTAGGTGATCATTCCCTTCGTCCCCGTGACCTCGAGCTTGAAATCCGCCTTCGTCGGGTGCGTCGTCGGCACGACCCAGCCGGTCTCGAGTGACCCGATCACGCCGTTCTCGAATCGAAGCAGCGTCCAGGTCGTGTCCTCCACGTCGAAGCCGTGCTTGCGGTGCAGGTTCCACACGGCCTCGGTGTGGACGCGCTTCACTTCGCTGCCGGCCACCCACCGCATCATGTCGAAGTCGTGTACGCCGAGGAAAGAGAGGACGGACACGCGCCCCTTCAGGCGCTCCTGGCTGGTGACGAGGTTCGTCCGGCGGCAGAAGATCGATTCCAGTTCCCCGATTTCGCCGTTGGCTACGGCCTCCTGCACGCGGGCGTACCGATTGTCGAATCGGAGGATGAAGCCGATCATGAGTTTCACATTCGCTCGTTCGCAAAGGCGAATAATCTGATCGGCATCGCTGAGCGTGGTGGCGATGGGTTTCTCCAAGAGGATGTGTTTGCCCCCCGCCGCTGCCGCCGCCACGGGCTGGACGTGCGCTTCGTCGTTGGTGGCGATGATGACGCAATCCACGTCATCGCGCTGGGCGAGCTTCCGGGGATCGACGTAGAAATCAACATCGAAGTCTCCCCCCACCCGTTCCGCTGTTTCCTTGAAGGCATCTGCAACAGCAACCAGCCGCGCGCCGTGGATGTCGGCCAGGGCCTCCGCATGCTTCTGGCCCATCCACCCGACGCCGATGATCCCCACCCCCAGCTCTTTCAACCCGGTGGGCTTTCGTTTCTCGGCGGACGCCACCATCGTGTCTCCGAGAACCGACGGGCCGCCGTTGTCCTCCTCGGTCTCAATTTCCATTCGGAACTGGCGCCTGGGCGCGACCATAGCGCCTTGCGGCTGCGGCTCGACGTTGGCATCTTCCTCCTGTCGAATCTGTTTGAACGAGACGTCGATCGTCTGGGCTCGGCCCTCTTCCTGGGGGGCCTCCGGTTCCTCTTTCTCCCCCTTCTGTTTCCGGATCTGATCGAGAGAGACGAAGAGTGTTTGGTCGGATAGAGGCGGCCCCGAAGCGGCGCTCTGCCGGCAGGCATCGCACTGTACGGGACGGCCGGCGAAGCCCTCCGCCGACTCAAACTCCTTACCGCACGTCGTGCACCGGTACGTGATTGCCATGGGAAAGTCCCTCGCTAAGACGGGGGCTGATTGCTTCTTTTGCCGTCGAGTATAGACCATGGCTCAGCGAAATCAACCCTTTTCTCCTTCTGGCGTGCGCCGTAGGATTTACGGTTGAAACTTGCCGTGGCCGCTGATAGAGTGCCTGCCGGTATGGAATTGTATGCCGGAGGAAGGAGAGGCCAGTGAATCTCATATTCATCTGTGCGGACACGTTTCGAGCGGATTACCTCGGGTGCTACGGAAATGGGGAGATTCAGACGCCGAACCTCGACCGGCTCGCGAATGACGGTGTCGTTTTCGAGTCCGTCTATGCGGAGGGGTTGCCGACAATCAATGCGCGCCGGGTCTATATGACCGGGCGACACCTCTTCCCCAAGTGGGAGGCGCGCGAGCACAAGGGCGATCACCTCTCCTGGCAGCCGGGCTGGCATGCGCTGGATGAGGAGGACGTGACCCTCGCCGAGGTCCTGCAACAGGCGGGGTACACCACGGCCTTTGTGACGGATGTCTACCACATGTTCAAGCCCACGGGCAACTTCCATCGGGGCTTCGATTCGTGGCAATGGATTCGCGGGCAGGAGCAGGACCGTTACCTCACCGGACCGCAGGAGGATGTGAACTTCAAGCCATACGTCCGCGATGGCGCTTATCAGCGTCGGCGATTCCAGGGCTTGGAGCAGTATCTCTTGAATGTGGGCAGACGGAAATCGGAGGAGGACTACTTCGCAGCCCAGGTCATGCGCACGGCCGCCGACTGGGTCTCCGACAACCTGAGCAACCAGCCCTTTTTCATGTGGGTGGATTGCTTCGACCCGCACGAGCCGTGGGACCCCCCGAAGGAGTTCGCCGACATGTACATGCCCGGCTACACCGGCCGGGAGCCTATCGTCGGAGCGAAGACCGTGGACGAGCTGCCCCCTGAGGAATTTGAGCGAACCAAGGCCCTCTACGCCGGCGAGGTGACGTTTGTGGACAAGTGGATCGGTCACCTCCTGGATCGGCTGGATAGCTCCGGCCTGATGGACGACACCATCATCGCCTTTACCTCCGATCACGGGACGCTCCTGGGGGAGGGCGGCTTGATCCACAAGTCGCACTACATGCTGATCCGCCCAGAGGTGCGCCTGCCTTTCATCGTTCGCCACCCCGGCAAGCAGTTCGCCGGCAAGCGCGTGTCGTCCCTTGTCCATGCGCCGGACTTTATGCCGACGTTCCTGAGGCTGCTGGGAGTGGATGTTCCCGAGCGGGTCACGGGCAAGGACATATGGCCTTTGGTGGCGGCAGATGCTGGCTTGATTCATGACGAGATTGTGACGGCATACGGCTACTACGCCTCCATTCGGAACTCCGAATGGAACTACATCATTCGCTATGCCGAGAACGATCGGGCGCCTGAGATGCCGTCGAGGCTCTACAATCTTAAGACTGACCCGGACGAGGCCGAGGATGTGGCCCCGGCCCATCCCGAAGTGGCGGAGGAGCTCGATACGCGATTGCAAAAGTATATCGACGACGGAGGCCTGCTGTGAGGACCATTCTCGTTGCCTGGGGCCTGACATTGCTGAGCCTTGGCGCCATGGCCCAGACGGTGGGGCCATTCACACCCGATGGGCACACGCTTGCCCTCTATCACTTCGACGCAAAATCCGGCGACCAGGCTGTTGATTCCGGACCCAAGGGAAACCACGGGAAGATTGCGGGCGCGAAGCGTGTGAAGGGCCTGTTCGGCGGCGCGCTCAAGTTTGACGGTGTTGATGATCAAGTCGTTGTGCCCAATCACCCGTCGCTCAAGAACCTGAAGCAGCTAACTGTCGAGGCATGGATCCGCATGGTCGGCCACGGCGGACGGCAGTTCATCTGCGGCAAAGACGCCGAGTGGCACTTCGACATTAGCGAAGAGGGCGGTGGGATCGGACTTTCCCTTTACTCCAACGGAGGGAAGCAGCATCGGCGAACGGGGACCGGGGGGTTTTACTATCCACCGTTTCAGTGGACCCACGTGGCCGCGACGTATGATGGGCGACAGGTCAAGTTCTTTCAAAACGGTGTGCTGATGGAGATCGTTCCGGGGCCGGAAGGATTCCTCCTCACCTCAAACCAGCCCCTTCTAATCGGCGCGTATCGAGCCATGCGGTATTACTTTGGCGGATGCATCGATGAATTGCGCGTCAGCGATTGTGTGCGATATGATCCAAAGAACACGGCGCGAAAAAAGCAGAGGGTCTTCTCCCCGGCCATCCCTACAACGGTGTTCTGCAAGGTAACCGTGCCCCAGCCGAAGAAAACCGGGCTGTGGCGAATCGAAGCCACCCTTGCCAGCCAGAGTGCATCAAAAACATCAGGACTTGTTTTCCTCAAGCGGGGCGCGGGCGTTTCGGTCCCCGTCGGAAGATGGGAGATTAAGGGGGAGAAGGACGCTGTGCGCGAGATAACCATCCCGTTCGACGTGTCCGACGAGGTTGCCGGCCCAGGTCGCTACAATGTAATCTTCCGCGCAACCGGCGGCGGTCCCGTACGGATTGTCAAGGTCTGTCTGGCGTCAAAGGTTGAACGGGTCGAAAGCAAGTCTTTGGCAAAGACCATTTGCACTCGCTACGACATGGACGCGGCCTTTGACGTCTCTTTCGGCAAGGCGGTGGTGCGTTCAGCCGGCGATATGTTTCGCTTGGCAAGGGAGTTCGACTTTTGCACGGGGAAGATCAATTTGATCGAGGAGGACGAGGACAAGCGGTGTCCGATGGTCACCGGGCATGGATCGCTGGCCTACTACATCGACTTTCCCCGCGACGGCGCCTACGACATCTATCTGAAGTACGCCACCAAGTCCCGAAAGCCGCTGGATGCGACCTTAGATGATGTGGACATCAACCGCTTCGACCCGTTCACCAATTCGGCCACGGGCGGGATGTTTCTGAAGGATGCGTTTTGGGAGTATCAGGGAACATGCGTCGCGACGGCCGGCGTTCACTCGCTTGTCCTCTCGGGATACTTCCCGAGCATGGCGGCCATCCTGCTGCGCCCAACGAATCGCAGGAAACCTGCGACCCTCGGGCCGGAGCGGGGCGTGCGACCGAATGGTGACCTGCTATCGGGACAGTGGGAGGTCAAGCCGATACTCGGCAAGACCGATGGGAGTTCGGTGCAGCAGGGCCCCGATGGCGCCCTGACCGTTCGCTATCGATTCGCGAATGTGGATAAGGATAGCATGCTGGCCGACGACGTCTTCGTCGTCTGCAAGGAGGTGTTTTGGAATCTGTCGGCGACCGGCGAGCTGCGATTCAAACTCCGGGGCGACGGCTCGAATCACCTGCTCCGCGTGATCTTGATGGACGCGAAGGGTGATGTGCGCCTCATCGGGCAGACACGTTTGACGGACAAGAAAGCGCGGGAGATGCGGTGGCCGGTGACGTTCGAGGGCAATTTCATCTGCGACGGAACGTCGATTGCGCAGGCCATCTTCACCGTGTGCGAGGCGAACATTAGCCCGACGAAGATCAGCCAAGGCGAGGTCAAGATCAGCGACATGTGTTTCGTCTTCCGAGATGAACTGGCCTCCGTGCCGCTGGAGAAATCGATTCCCATGCCGGAGGGGGAAAGGGCCGAGCGGCTGAAGGCGCGGTGTCGCTCGGTGTGTGTCACACCTGTGGTACCCGAGGATTACCCCACGTTCCAAACGGCGAACCCGAAACCGGTGACGAGGAAGACGCTCGGCTATCAGATGCATGCCACCGGATCGCGGAGTTTCTCCAAGGAAACACTCGACAAATTCCACAAGCAGTACTGGTTCGGCGACGTCACCTGGCCAAACATCAGCAACATCTATCGCAAAGATATGAAAGAGCGTGTCGCCGACATCATGGGCCGCGGCCTCTTTATCTTCGATCTGTGGGGCTACGTGCCCAATCGCAATCCTGGAGGGACCCACGGTTGGACGGAGTATCACATAAGCGATGAGCTTCACGAATATTTGCTAAAGACCTGCGGCGACAGGTTCCTCGGCTACGACGACGGCGAGCAGGACGGGCGATACATCGGGTCGTATGCCGGACGATCCAAGGCGACGACGCGGAAGGAAGCCTTCGATGATTTTGACAAGTGGGATTCCAAGATTCGTAAAAGTCAACAACACTTCTTGGTCTCCACAGGGTCGCTGAACTTTTGCCACTACTACGGCCACTTCGGCTGCATCATGCTGGGCCTCGAAACGGCCCAGGGCCTGCCCAGCGATTCGCTTCTGTTTGCCTTCTTGCGGGGGGCGTGCAAGGAGTACGGTCGCCTGTGGCACCAGGGCATTTCGGTTTGGAGCCGCTACGGATACAAGCTGTACAACCGCCGCGAGGTCATGCCCGGAGGGAACAAGCCCGGCTACGGTTGTGGCCCCACCAAGGGGGCATCGGCGAGCCTCATGAAGCGGTTGTGGTACGTGGGCTATCTCGGCGGGTGCAGCATCGCAGGCACGGAGACCGCCCAGTTCACCGCGCGCACGCTCCCGGACGGCCGACCGGAGCTCAGCCCCATCGGCCGGATGGACGTCAAGGGAGTAAAATGGGTGGCGGAGCATCCCGATCGCGGGGAACAGTATACCCCCGTCGCGGCGATGTTGGATTTCTACAACGGATGGAACATGCCTCGCCATCTGTATCGGCGCGACCGCTACAAAATCTGGGGCAAGTTTGACTACGAGAAGTCCGACTACATGATCGACAATTTCTTCCGCATGGTCCTGCCGGGCTATGAGGACTGCAGTTATTTTCGCAACGGTCGCGGCTTCCTCTGCGAGACGCCCTACGGCGACATCGTCGACGTCCTGGATTCGCGCACGCCGCCGTACGTGCTCAAGCGGTACGACGCCATCGTTCTGCTCGGCGGTGTGCAGCTCGAGGGGGGTCTGCTCAAGCGACTCCAGCAGTGGGTGAGCGGAGGGGGCGACCTCTTCGTATGCACGGCACAGGCAAAGGGTGTCGGCGAGATGTTCCTCGGCGTCAAGCCCACCGGCCGGCAGGGGAAGGCAACGGGTGCGCTGTCGCTTGCCGACGGTGTTCTGTTTGCCGACCAGCAATACACGTATGACATTGTACAGCTTGCCGGTGCGCGTGCGCTGGCGATCAACGAGGAAGGACATCCAGTCGTTACGGCGCACAACTTTGGAAAGGGACGGGTCGTCTGCATCGCTGCCGATTTTGGGATGACGGATGCGATCAAATACAGATACCCGGACCTCGTCAACA
>JAADGH010000145.1 GCA_013152475.1 Planctomycetota bacterium | reverse complement strand
TCGGCAGGATGGAGCGCGCCTACGGAGAGGATATCTGGCCGAAGTATCGCCGGCTCCTCGAACACCTGAACGAACTCCGCCGGACCGCGCGGCCGCAGTAATCATACCGCGTATCGGGAGCCCATCATCAAGCACGCTTCCCGTCTGTGGCAACAGTCTGCTCGTCTGCACCTTCCCGATTGATTACACGCAACTGCGACTCACGGAATGCCATGCCATCCAAGACCGGATTGCTGCTCTTCCCGAACCCGAAATTTTAGCCTTCCCAAGCGAGCAATCATGTCATTTTTTACATCGTAACCTACGGTTTGTCCAATGATTACTAATACCAGATATTATTGAAGAACGATTGATATTGACCGCAAGGGGAGGCACGGGTATCATGCGCACAGGTGAATGACCGTGAAGCAGAAACTGACCGGCTCACTCTTGGCGCTCGCACTTTTCGCCCCCCTGCCCCGGGCGGGCCGGGCCGATGACGACGTGACCACGGCCGATGTGAAACATGCCATCGACAGAGGGATCGCCTACCTCCGCAGCCAACAGATGCCCGATGGTGCGTGGGTCTACGAAGGCGGCGGCGGCTGGACCCCCGGCGCCACGGCCCTGGCCGTCTACGCCCTCGTCCATACCGGTGTGGACCCGAACGACGCGGCCGTCCAGCGGGGCGTGGCCTATCTCCTGCAGCAGCCGTTGAACCGGACATACATTGTCTCCCTAACGCTCATCGCCATGGCCGCGGTCGATCCCGTGAAGTATGGAGGGCATATCAAACAGGCCGCCAAGTGGCTGCAGGACGCCCAACTCTCCAACGGGCAGTGGACCTATGACAGCAGGCGGATAGGACGCCGCGCCACAGGGGACAACTCGAACACCCAGTTCGCCGTCCTGGCCCTGCGCGAGGCGGCGCGGGCAGGCGTATCGGTCAGCCAGAGTCGGTGGAGCAAGATCAGCGCCTTCTATCGCAAGGCTCAGATGAAGGACGGCGGCTGGGGGTACACGATGAGGGGCGGTTCATCCTACGGCAGCATGACGGCGGCTGGGGTGTGCGGGCTTGCTATATCGAGCCATGTCCGACAGAACTGTCCCTCCCAGTGCGGCCTTCGCCGAACGGACAGGAACCTCGAGAAAGGCATCCAGTGGCTGGCCGCCAACTTCACCGTGACCGATAACCCCCAGGCCGGGGGAAAGTACTACTATTACTATATGTACGCCCTTGAACGCGTCGGCGTTCTGGCCGGGCGGCGGACCATCGGCGGCCGTGATTGGTATCGCGAAGGCGCTGCGCAGCTCGTTCAGAGGCAGGGCGGTGACGGCCATTGGGGGTACGGCGTGACGGATACCTGTTTCGCTCTCCTTTTCTTTGGCAAGGGCGGGGCGCCGCTCGTGGTCAACAAGTTGAACTGGGGTGAGGGCTGGAACAACGACCCGAACGACATGGCAAACCTCACCAAGTTCTACAGCAAGGTCACGAAAAACCCCGTCGGGTGGGAGGCGGTGGACATCCGGGCCCCGCTCACCGACTGGCTCCGCGCGCCCATTCTTTATTTCAACGGCCACGATCTGCCAAAAATAGACTTCCCCGATGGGATGGTGCAGAAGCTCCGCGACTATATCGACCAGGGCGGGTTCATCTTCGCCGAGGCATGCTGCGGGCGGAGCGCCTTCGACAGGGGCTTCCGCGCCTTGGTGAAACGCATGTATCCCGAAGACGATCTCGTCAAGCTCGATCCGGACCACCCGATCTACTTCATGCGCTACAAGCTCACCGGCAACGTGCCGGAGCTATGGGGCCTGAACACCGGCTGCCGGATCTCCTTGGTCTATTCGCCAACGGACCTGTCGTGCCAGTGGGAGATGGAGCGCTGGCAGTCCACGGCCTTCAAGCTCGGCGTAAACATCATCTCCTACGCCACCGGCGACGAGCCCCTGCGCGGGAAGCTGGACAAGGTCGTCATCGGCGAGAAGGGCGAGGCGCCCAAGCCGCCGCCGCGCGGGGCGTTCGTCATCGCGCAGGTCCGCCACGGCAGCGACTGGAACACCGACCCCCTGGCCATGACGAAGCTCATGCTTCACCTTCGCGAATCCGCCGGCTTTGACGTGGGCAACAAGCGGAAGGTGGTCATGCTGTCCGACCCCGACCTTTTCGACTACCCCGTCCTCTACATGACCAGCCACGGGCGGATTCGCCTGAGCAAGGAGGACATCGACCGGCTGCGAACGTATCTGGAGCGCGGGGGGTTCCTCTTCTCCGATGCCTGCTGCGGCAAGAGCGCCTACGACGCATCGTTCCGCGAACTGGTGAAGCAGCTCTTCCCGAACCATCCCCTCGCGCCGCTGCCGGCGACGCACCCGATCTTCGGCATCGGCGGGAAGATCGACCGGGTGCAGTACAAACCGAAGGTCCTGGAGGAGGAGCCGGGCAAAAGCAAGCCGGAACTGGAAGGCGTTACGATCAACGGGCGAACGTGCATCGTCTACAGCAAGTACGATCTCACCTGCGCCATCCACGGCCACCCGTGCCCCGGGTGCCGCGGCGTGGTGAAGAAGGACGCCCTCCGCCTGGCGACAAATATCGTGCTGTATGCGATGACGTACTGAAATGTTGGAGGAAGCTATTGGCCCCCCACAAACTACCGAAGAGGAAGAGCGCACCATGAACAGGCACCGCACAGCATCATCGACCGCCATTGCATTTCTTGTTTCGCTGGGGATATTCGTCTCGTCGCTCGGAGCATCGGCCGACACCGTTGTCATGAAGAACGGCAACCGGTTCAAGGGGAAGGTTCTCGAGGAGACGCCGAAGAAGATTGTTCTCCAGATGCAGTTCGGGACGATGACCTTCGAGCGGACGAAGATCAAGGAGATCAAGAAAGACGCGACATACAAGGTGCCCCCGCCCCCGAAGAAGGCCAAGCCGAAACCTGAGCCTCAGACCGACCCCGTGGCACAGAAGAAGAACCGGCCAACTGCCCCGCCGAAGACCGGGCCTGGGGGCCCGGGCTGCGGCACGGTCGTGTTCAATAGCATCCCGCTGAAAATGCTCACCTGTGTGGCCAAGCTGTCGGACAACTATATCGAGGTCATTTTCTTCCCGTTCGAGATTCCGCCCGAGAGGGAAAAGGATGCGGCCGGCGCTGCGATGTGGACGGCGAAGCAGAACCTGTCGAAGTATCCGAAAGCGTTCCCCAACCATCCCTTTGTGACGGTGAGCATCGACTTCAAGAAGCCCCGCGTGGTAAGCCGCGACAACATCAAGAGGGTCCTCCTGATGCTCTACGGCTTCGAGCGAAGGAACCAGACGACCAACATCACCATCAAACCCTCAAAGGACAACATCACCCGCTTCGACGACCGAGAGGTCCACATCGAGCTGAAGGGCGATGCGGGCGAGTACCGCTACGACCTGAAGGGACAGGCGAAGGTCTACCGGGACGAGTGACGGGTGGTCGGTGTCCGTCATTCCCGCGCGAAGCGGGAGGCCGCATTTCACCACAGAGGACACGGAGGACACCAAGGGTTGAAACCACAGAGGGACGCAGATAGACTACCTGTCATTCCCGCGAAGCTTGTCCCCGCAGTTCGTAAGCGGGGAGCGGGAATCCACGATGGTGGTTGGCACCGCGAAGGGCACGAAGAGCACGAAGAGAAAATGTAGGGTGGGCCTTGCCCCACCATATGGATTGATTGGTGGGCCAAGGCCCACCCTACATTTAGCCCCGGTGCTTCTGCGCGGGCAACGGCCGACGCCACACCGATCCGTTCATATTATATCCGCAAAAGCGATAAAATCCAATGCAAAACCGATATGCCGCGGGAATGACAAATCAGTGGGGGGAATTTTGTTCCAGAGATTTTCCTTCGTGCCCTTCGTAGTTTTCTTCGCGTCTTTGCGTCTTTGCGCCTTTGCGTGAGATGCCCTGGATTCCCGCTTTCGCGGGAATGACGAGCCGTCGCCTGCCCCCTCACTGCGCAAAGCGATACCGCTCGATGATCTCGGTTTGGGTCTCGGCGGAGAGGGAGTGGAAAAGGGCGGAGTAGCCGCCGACGCGGACCATCAGGTCGCGGTACTCGTCGGGGTTCTTCTGCGCCTCTTCGAGGAGATCGGGCGAAACGATGTTGCCCTGGAAAATGTGGCCCCCCTGCTGGATGAACGTCCGAAGCAGGCCCTTCACCACCTCCGGCGTGGCCCAGCGGGGGTCCAGGTCCCACATCATCGAACCGCCGCCGCCGACTTCCTCCAGCGACAGCTTCGTCGCATCGCCGAGGGCCACCGTCAGCCCTTGCAGCGCCGCGCCGGACTGTGGCGACAGGCTCTGCGCCAGCGGCCGACGAGCCCGGCGACCGTCGGGGGTGGCGCCCGTCTGAAGGCCGTAGCTCACCACCCACACGAACCCCAGGATAATGGGACGGGTGTGCCCGCCGAAGGGGTTGCGGTGCGACTTGATGATCCGGCAAAAGGTCCGCATCACCCGGTCGGTCATCTCTATCGCCTCGGCATCGCCGCTGCCGAACTTGGGCAGGTTCCAGAGGTAGGCGCGCATGCGGTCATGGCCTTCGAAGTCGTCCCGCAGGGCATTGAGGACCTCCTGCGCGGTGAATGCCTTCTCGTCGAACACGGCTTTTTTGAGGGCATACAGGCTGTCGCCGACGTTCGGGATGCCCACGCCGCTGCCGCCGTAGTCCTGGTAGCGCGCGCCGCCGTCGTTGATGTTGCGGCCGCGTTCGAGGCAGTCGTGCGTCATGGAGGAGAGGAGGAAAGACGGGCGATACTCGGCCGAGCAC
The DNA here is from genome assembly GCA_013152475.1 of Planctomycetota bacterium. Lineage (GTDB taxonomy): Bacteria > Planctomycetota > Brocadiia > JAADGH01 > JAADGH01 > JAADGH01. The sequence goes on along the minus strand of JAADGH010000145.1, from coordinate 1,109 downwards.
TCCAGGTAGATGTCGAGCCGCTTCATCAGGATGCGCAGCTCGCGCTCGAGCTCGGCTTCGAAGTCGGCCCACAGCTCGTCGAACGTTCCGTAGTCGGCGAGGCATTTGTCGTGTTCGATGGCCTGATCGCCGCCCAGGAGCAGGCGCCCTCCGTTCAGGATCAGCTCCATCGTGCGGACGACGTTATGCGCAAATGTGAAAAGCAGGTCGCCGTTGCACGCCTGCGGCGAGACCTCCATGCACCCGCCGGCACACCAGTTCCGCGCGTCTTCGATGACCACGCCGTCCTTGTGGAGGGCGTCGATGACGTTGTCATCGCCGTAGATCTGGGCGCGGTTGCCGCCCTCGATGAGGTAGCGCGCCGACAGGTCCCAGAACGTCTCGGGTGCATCCTCGTGGAGCCGGACGTAGACCGACGGGTGCGTCTGCTCCAGCTCCAGGATGGCCTCGACGATGAGATGGGAGAGCGGCGTCACCGAGGAGGACCCGTCCGGGTTGCGTCCGCCGACGACGATGGCCTCCACCCAGCCATCGCGCGGGCCGAGGCGCTCGTGCAGCTTGATGAACAGCTCGATGATCCAGTCGCGCGCCTCGTCGAGTGTGATGCGGTCGGCGTCGAGGTCGGCCTGGAGGAAGGGCCAGAGATAGTAGTCCATCCGGCCCGGTCCGTTGCCGCCGTGGGGGTTCTCGAACATGACGGCAAGGTACTGGAACAGGAACGACTGCACCGCCTCGCGGAATGTCTCCGCCCCGCCGGCCGGCACGCGCTGGCAGATGTCGGCCATTTCGATCAGCTCGGCGGCGCGCTCGGGGTCGGCGTCCTTTGCTGCTTCGCGCAGGGCCTCCTCGTGTCGGGCCACCCAGGCGATGAGCGCTTCGAGGAGAATCTCGACGCCGAGATAGAACTCACGCGCCTTCGGGTCGTCGGTGGTTTCACGTCGCCGGCGCGCGTCCTCCATGATCCCCCGCGCGCCGATGCGGAGCATGACCCCCCAGTCCCAGCCGATGTGTCCGAACGCGGCGCCGCCGTTGAAGTATTTCGCATAAGCGGCATTTTCCGGCAGGCGCTCATTCGTCAGTCGCGCCGCCACCCGTCCGGCGGCGAAGTC
>JAADGH010000058.1 GCA_013152475.1 Planctomycetota bacterium | reverse complement strand
CCTTCTCCGCCATCGCTCCGAGCATGCCTTCCAGGGGCGCCATTGCTGCCGGTGTGGCAGTCATCTTGTAAGGCGGGTCGATGAGAGCAACGTCAAAGGTCCTTTCCAGTTTCTTTACGCGCGGGAGGGACCGTAGGGCGTCGTATCGGATTATGTCAGCGCGATCGCAGAATCGTGTGTGTTCGAGATTGCGCTCGATGAATTCCACGCACGTTCGATCTCGCTCCACAAACACCACATGCTCCGCCCCGCGGCTGAGCGCCTCGATGCCGAGCGAACCGGTGCCGGAGAAGAGGTCCAGGACTTCCACGCCGGGGATCCTGTCGGAAAGGATATTGAACAGGGCCTCCTTCACGCGGTCGAGCATGGGGCGGACTTCGTTGCCCTTCGGTGATTGAAGTTTCGTGCCCCGGGCTGTGCCGCCGATCACCCTCATGGCCGTCGTCAGATGACGCCCTTGGTCGAGGGCACGTCACTTCGCCGCGGGTCGATGGAAACGGCCATATCGAGGGCCTTCGCCAGGCCCTTGAAGATGGCTTCGTTGATGTGGTGCGTGTTCTTGCCGTAGGGCACGTTGACGTGAAGATTCATCCCCGCGTTGTTCGCGAAGGCCTGGAGGAATTCCTCCGTGAGCTGCGAATCGTACTCGCCCACCTTTTCGGTCTCGAAGGTCACGTTGAAGACGAAGGCAAAGCGCCCGCTCAGGTCGACGGCGACGTTGGCCAGGACCTCGTCCATGGGCACGGACATGCTCCCGAACCGGCGGATGGCCTTCTTGTCGCCGAGCGCCTCTCTGAGCGCCTCGCCGAGGCAGATGCCCACGTCCTCGACGGTGTGGTGGTCATCGACCTCCGTATCCCCTTTCGCTTTTACGGAAATATCGATCAGGGAGTGGCGGGCGAGGAGGTCGAGCATGTGATCCAGGAAACCGACGCCGGTGCTCACATCGGCCTTGCCCTGCCCGTCGAGACCGATCTCGACGGCAATCTGCGTCTCCTGGGTCTTGCGTTCAACTGCGGCCCTTCGATCTTTCTCTGTCATTCCTTCGTCTCCCAATCGGACCGACCCTCGGCGACGCGAGAGCTCTTATCAATGCGCTTTTGGGGAAAAGAGACGACCTTGCGCCCACTCCGCTTTTCCTTTTCGCGCAGATCACGGCATATTGCGGCCAGATCGTTGTTGAATTTCGCGGCGCATTCGTCCCGGATCCGTCTGACCTCTTCGACAATCGGATCTTTCCACACGTCCTCTCAGCCTTTCCGAATTCTGATATGCCCGGACTCAACAATCGCCAGCTTCCCCGATAGTCCCGAGACCACCTTACTCTGTTTCAGAAAGCCATCGAGCAAATTGAGGATACAGGACGCCGTTGCATGGCCCGGAGTCCCCAAGAGACGATCCCCGCGTATTGTGAGGGCGGATAGTTGCGGATATCCGAAAAATCAAAATCACCTGTCACCAAACACAGATCCTTCTCTTGAACATACGAGGCAAGTTGCGAGTCCTGTGCTCCTCGCAGACCAATGTCACGCACATCCACTGCTTCGTGTCCATGGCGTCGCAGCAGGTCGCCAGTCGCGCGCGGCAGGTCTTCATCAATTAGAAATCGCATGGTTCACCTTACATCGGGAGAGGATGAAACTCTTCCTCCTCGATGAGCTTGCCGGCATAGACCAGGGCGGCTCGGATATCTTCCTCGGTGACCTGGTATTCTCGGATGATTTCTTCTTTTGTCATGCCGCCTGCGAGTCCCCCGATGATGCGCGCCACGGGAACCCTCGTCCCCTTGATAACAGGCTTACCGTGCTGGATGCCGGGGTCTATGATGATCCGATCGTTCATGGCTTGCTTCTGCCTCCTCTGAATGGACCCTGTTTGCGTAGTGCGAGATGAACTCATCGCTACACCACCACGGCCTTCGACTCCACCAATTCCGCCATCGCCCCCATCAGCGCGTCGATCTCCTGGCGTGTGCCTACGGTGATGCGGAGGCAATCTTCCAGTCGGCGATACTTGAAGTAGCGCACCAGGATTTTCCGCGCCTCCAGCTCCTCGAACAAACGCCGTGCGGAGACCGGCGGGGAGAAGCGGGCGAGCACGAAGTTCGACTGAGACGGCCAGACGTATGCGCCCAGGCCTCTTAGTTGCTGCGTGAGGTGCGCCCGGTTTTCGCGAATCTTCTGCGCGTTGCCCCTGACGTGCTCCATGTCGTCCAGGCCCGCCACCGCCGCCGCGATGAACAACCGGTTCACGTTGTAGGAGTCTTTGACTTTGATGAGGCCGTCGATGATCTCCTTCTGTGCAAAGCCAAAGCCGATCCGCATGCCCGCGAGCGAGAACGACTTCGAGAATGTCCGGAGGACGATCACATTCGGCAGTTCGTTCACCAGCCCCAGGCAATCGCTGTCGGCGAACTCGACGTACGCCTCGTCGATCACCAGAATCCCGTCCAGCTTCCCGGCCAGGTCCCGAAGAACATCCTTCGGCACGACTGTCCCTGAGGGCGAGTTCGGGTTCGGCACGAAGGTGATCTTCGCGTCCGGCCGCGCGAAGTCAGCGGGGAGGGAGTAGTCCTCCTCGAAGTCGATGCTTTCGAACCTCGCGCCTTGAATCTCCGCCAGCGTCTCGTAGAGCGAATACGTCGGGTACGGCGTGATGATGAGATCGCCCTCGCCGGCAAAGGCACGGACGATCATCGTGAGCAGCTCATCCGACCCATTGCCGCAGAGAACCATCCCCGGCTCCACGCCGAAGACATCCGCCGCCTTCTCCCGCGCAGCCGTGCCCATGGGGTCGGGGTACTTCCGCAGCTCATCGTCCGCCGCTTCCTTGATCGCTTCGAGCACTTTCGGCGACGGCGGGAACGGATTTTCATTCGTGTTCAGCTTGATATATCCCCCGCCCTTCGGCTGTTTGCCGGGGGTATAGCCCCCCATAGCATTTATGTTTTTGCGAAAATAGGTCATTCGGACATCACCGGGTTACGGCTGAAAACGATTCGCCAAATGGAAAGCCTCGCTCACCGAAGTCTCACTGCGACCGACTTCGCGTGCGCGTCGTAGCCCTCGGCGCGGGCCAGTTCGTACAGCGCGTCGGCGTGGGCCTGGAGCGCGGCTTTGGTGTAGGAGACGAAACTCGAGCGTTTCATAAAATCCAGCACGGAAAGCCCGGAGCTGAACCGCGCCGTGCCGCCGGTGGGCAGCGTGTGCGACGGCCCCGCCACATAGTCCCCCACCGCCACGGGCGAGTACGGTCCGACGAACACGGTCCCCACATTGCGAATCCACGGCACGACCTCCGCCGGCTTTGCCGTTATGATCTCGAGGTGCTCCGGGGCGACACGATTGGCTATCGAGATCCCCTCCCTGATGTCTTTTGTCACAATAATGAACCCGTACTTTTCGAGGCATTCCCGCACCATGTCGCTCTTCGCAAGGGCCTCAACCTGTCGCTGGATTTCCTCGGCCACCTGATGGGCAAGCCTGTCCGAGTCAGTCACCAGGATCGCGGTGCCGGCGGCATGCTCGGCCTGGGAGAGCAGGTCGGCAGCAACGTATTCCGCCGGGGCATTCTCGTCGGCAACGATGAGGATTTCGCTCGGCCCGGCAAACATGTCGATGTCCACGTACCCGAAGACCTGTCGCTTGGCCATAGCCACGAAGGCATTGCCCGGCCCGGCCACCTTGTCCACTTTCCGAATGGTCTTCGTCCCGAGGGCCAGAGCGGCGATGGCCTGCGCGCCGCCGAGCTTGTAGATCTCGGTTACCTTCAGCTCGTCGAGGGCGACGAGAATGTGCGGCGCAATTTCGCCCTTGCGGTTCGGGGGCGTACAGACAACGACCTCCAGCACGCCCGCCACCTGCGCGGGAATGACGTTCATCAAGACCGTTGAGGCATAGGGCACCTGCCCTCCGGGGATGTAGATGCCCACGCGTTCGAGCGCATGATACTCCATCCCGAGCGTGACGCCGCCGGAGTGAAGGGGCTCCTGCTTTGTCGGCTTGATGTGGTACTGGAAGCTCGCGATGTTCTTTTTCGCCTTCCGAACCGCCGCGACAAAGCTCTCCTTTACGCCCGAATAGGCATCCTGCACTTCCCCGTGGGAAACTCTGAGCGCCGAGGGATCGGCGAAGGCGACGCCATCGAGCTTCTGGCTGTATTCAAGAAGCGCCTCGTCGCCTCTCTCACGGATATCCGAGATGATTCTCTCCACGACCTGGGCCGGGGACAGTGGCGCACCGAAGACCCGGCGCGTACGCTCCATGCCCTCCTTGGTAACGGGAATATCCGCCACCACAGACCGGCTCGTGATGCTCTTCAGCTCGGCGTCAAACTCGTCTGTTCCGGATCGAAGAACGCGCATCAAGGTTCCTCCACAGAGCGCACCAGATCGCCAACGGAGATCGGTCCGATATCGGGCATTCCTTCGATTTGGGACTTGTTCACATTCAACGCCGCAGGACCGGCCTCCCCTCGCTGCTCTCGCCGTTTCGACACATAAATCATATCGGCGCTGAGCGTTTGGGTGGACGGATCCACCTTCGCCCGCTCCTTTTTCTTCTGCGGCTCGGCCATGCAGATGGAGATCTTCTCCTGGGCGTGCATGGCGACGATCCCGCCCTTCGGCAGCTCCCATCGCTCCAGCGGCTCGCCGTTTTCCGGGTCCGCCACCACGTCTCCCAGGGCGAATACGGTGAAATTCATGCCATCCTTCACGCCGTGCGATTTGCCGACGCTGATGATCACGTGTTGCTCGTCGATGATCTTCGCAATTTTGCCTTCGATCGCCATCTCTGCACCTCGCTGCTGGGGTTACACCGACCTCGCGACAAAACACCTAATCCATCATTGTAAGTGCGGTAACGCCAAGTGTCAAGCGAAAGATTGGTCGAGGAGTTTCCCCATGACCCATGGGGAAACTCCTCCTGAATTCACTCTTGACAAAGGAGGGGGAAAGGTGTATTTTGCAGAGCCCGTTTGCTTGGGGGGGAGTACCGAGTACCCCCCTATCTGTGCAATACAAGTTCGTGATGTAGGAGAGGAGAACGCAAGATGAAAGTGATCGTGGTGAAGGACAAGAAGGCCATGGGCAAAAAAGGCGCGGAGCTGATCGCCGCGGACATGAAGAAGAAGGACCGCCCCTACGTGTTGGGCCTCGCCACGGGCAGCACGCCGGAGCCGGTGTATGCGGCGTGGGTAAGTATGTGCAAGAAGGGCCAGATCGACTTTAGTACGGTCATCACCTTCAACCTCGACGAATACGTCGGCCTGAAGCCCACCCACGACCAGAGCTATCGCTATTTCATGAACGACAAGCTGTTCAACCACGTGAACATCAATAAGAAGAATACGTTCGTCCCCGACGGCATGGCGCGGGACATCGAGACGAGCTGTGCGGCCTACGAGGCGAAGATCGACGCCTGCGGCGGCATCGACTACCAGGTCCTCGGCATCGGCAGCAACGGACATATCGCCTTCAACGAACCGGGGTCTTCGCTCGGTTCGCGAACGCGAAAGGTAAAGCTGACGGCAAATACCATTAAGGACAACTCCCGGTTCTTTAAGAGTATGAAGGACGTGCCGAAGAGCGCCATCACCATGGGCATCGGCACGGTCCTCGATGCGGAGAACATCGTCCTCTTCGCCACCGGCGCGAACAAGGTCAAGGCCGTCGCCGACGCCATCGAAGGCCCAATCACCGCGTCCTGCCCCGCCAGCGCGCTGCAGACGCACCCGAACGTGACGTTCATCCTGACGAAGGACGCCGCCACGGGACTGAAGCTGATGCACCAGAGCTGATGGGCGGGCCGCTATGGACTTGATCGAACGGTTCAAGACCGAAGCAAAGCAAGCGCGGAAGAAGATCGTCTACCCGGAGGGCGACGATGAGCGCATCCTCCAGGCGGCCCAGGCCGTCACCGAGGAGGGGCTCGCCGAGGCGATCGTTCTGGGCAAGGCCGAGGAGGTCGAGGCCCTGGCCAAGCAGGCCGGGGCGAAGCTCGACGGCGTCGCCGTCATCGACCCGAAGTCCTCGGAGGCCCTGGGGAGATATGCGGCGGAATACAACCGCCGCAAGCCGGAAGTCAGCGAAAAGGTCGCCGCACGATTGCTGCGGCGGCCTTTGCTTTTCGGCGCGATGATGGTATCCGTGGATGACGCCGACGGCGTCGTCGGCGGCGTGGCCAACGCCACCGCTCGGGTCATCGAGGCCGGGGGGCTGGCCATCGGCTACCAGCCGGGCTTGAGCGGTGCATCGAGTTTCTTTATCATGGTGGTGCCCGAGTGCCTGGGCGAGAAAGACAAGACGCTCGTCTTTGCCGACTGCGCCGTAAACGTAAACCCCTCGGCCAAAGATCTGGCCGAGATCGCCGTTGCGTCGGGTCGCAGCGCAAAAACACTCCTCGGCATCGAGCCGAAGATCGCCATGCTCTCCTTCTCTACGAAGGGGAGCGCGTCGCACTCCGATGCGGATAAGGTGATCGAGGCAACAAAGCTGGCGAAGGAGATCGCCCCCGATCTGGCCATCGACGGCGAGATGCAGGGGGATGCCGCGCTGGTGGAGCGCGTGGCCAAAAAGAAGGTGAAGGAAAGCGACGTGGCCGGGCAGGCCAATGTGCTCATCTTCCCCGACCTGGACGCAGGCAACATCGCCTACAAGCTGACCCAATACCTGGCCAACGCGAGCGCCTACGGGCCGATCCTGCAGGGGTTCGCCAGGCCGATCAACGATATGTCGCGCGGCGCGGCGGTGGACGACCTCGTGGCCGTCACGGCCATCACCGCCGTCCAGGCGAAGCAATCGTGAGAGGAGCCTATGGACATTCTGGTGATCAACAGCGGAAGCTCCTCCTTGAAGTACCTGCTGTTCGACATGGGCAACGAAGGTGTCCTCGCCAAGGGCATCGTGGAAAAGATCGGCGAGGAGACGTCGTTCCTCAAACACTCCGCAGGTGAGAACGAGATCACAAGGGAGGCAAAGGCTCCGGACCACGACGCCGCATTCGATCTGATGATTCAGGCCCTGCTCGACAAGGGCCATGGCGTCATCCAGAGCACCGACGACGTCTCCGCCGTGGGCCATCGGGTAGTGCACGGCGGCGAGACCTTTGTCGAATCCACGGTCATCACCGACGAGGTGAAGCAGACGATCGAGGATTACTTCCCTCTGGCCCCGTTGCACAACCCGCCGAACCTGGCGGGGATTCGCGCGGCGCAGAAGGCCTTCCCCTCCGTGCCGCACGTGGCCGTTTTCGACACGGCCTTCCACCAGACCATGCCGAAGCGCGCCTACATGTATGCCCTGCCGTATGAATTGTATGAGGAAGATCGCATCCGGAAGTACGGCTTCCACGGCACGTCGCACCGGTTTGTTTCCATGCGGGCGGCGGAGATCCTGGGCATCCCGCGCGGCGAGTTCAACTGCATCACCTGCCACCTGGGCAACGGGTGCAGCCTGACGGCGGTGCGCGACGGCAAGTCGGTGGACACGAGCATGGGCCTGACACCGCTGGAGGGGGTGGTGATGGGCACGCGCACGGGGGACTTCGACCCGGCCATCGTGTTCTACCTTGCCCGGCGCAGGGGGTATTCGCTGGACGAGATGGACAAGCTGTTCAACAAGCAGAGCGGCCTGCTGGGCCTGAGCGGCGTGAGTAACGACATGCGCGAGATTCACGAGGCCGCCGAGGGGGGCAACGAGCGGGCGCGGCTCGCGATTGACGTGTTTGCATACCGTGTGCGAAAATACATCGGCGCCTACATGGCGGTCCTGGGCAGGACCGACGCGATTGTTTTTACGGGGGGAATCGGCGAGAATGCCTGCGGGGTTCGCGAGGCGATCTGCACCGGTCTGGAGCCGCTGGGCATCGTGTTCGACAGCGGAAAGAACGCAGCGACGCGAGTGGAAGAGGCGATCGTATCGGGCGCCGACTCCCGCGTCACAGTGATGGTCGTGCCGACGAATGAGGAACTCTTGATTGCGCGAGATACACTTGCCGTTGCGGAGAAAACGGCGGTAAAGACGTAGAAGGAGATATTTGGAAAATGAAGCTGTGCATCTTTGAGGACGAGAAGTTTGACAACTTGTACCCGCTGACCTACCTCCGGCCGGTTTTTGAGCTGAAGTGCGGCGCGACGAGCCTGGAGGAGAAGATCATCCGCGCCTTCCCCGGTGCGGACGTCTGCTACTTCGTCCGGGAGTGGATTGTGGAGAGCTACAAGGCCCGCGCCAACGGCCGACCGGTGAACGACATGGCCGCGCTCATGGGCGACGACCTCCTCATGGTCAACGGGCGTCTCCTGATGAAGGACGTCGATCTCTCCGTTGAGGGGGAGGATGAGGTCGGCGTGTGCGGGGGCGACATGGCCTATGTCCGGATGACGGCCGCAACGGCGGAGAAATGCAAGGCCGCCGACCTGGGCAAGTGCCTGGCCATGGCGAAGGAGGTGGTGGGGACGAAGGAGATCGAGGTCCCGATGATCAACTTCCCGTGGGACCTTATCGATAACAACCCCGAGATGATCACCGTGGACTTCGAGGCCGCCGGCAAGAAGGGCATCGAAGGGTCCTTCTCCGACAAGGCTACCGTGTACGGCGACGAGGGCCTGGTGTATGTGGCCCCCGGCGCCGAAATCCATCCCTTCGTGACGCTCGACACGCGGGAGGGCCCGGTGACCATCGCCGAGGATGCGGAGGTGCATCCCTACACCCGCATCGAGGGACCGAGCTACATCGGCCGGAAGACAACCCTCTTCGGCGCGAAAATCCGCGAGGGGACGTCCATTGGCGAGGTCTGCCGCGTGGGCGGGGAGATCGAGGAGAGCATCTTCCACAGTTATAGCAACAAGTACCACGACGGGTTCATCGGCCACGCCTACCTCTGCCAGTGGATCAACCTCGGGGCGTTGACGTCGAACAGCGACCTGAAGAACGATTACAAGACCGTCGAGCTCTACCTGAAGGGGCAGTTGATCGACAGCGGCAGCACGAAGGTGGGCTCCTTCATTGGCGATCACACGAAGACAAGCATCGGCACGCTGCTCAACACCGGCACGATGGTGGGCTGCATGTCCAACGTCGTCGGCGGGTCGGGCATCCTGCCGAAGTATATCCCGTCGTTTGTGATGGTGATGAACAACAAATTCTACAAGGTCGGTTTCAAGCAGCAGGCCGCCACGGCGCGCACAGCCATGGGCCGGCGGAAGCTGGAGCTGGGCGAAGCGGATGAGGCGCTCCTGAAGCATATCTTCGACATGACCAAGGACGACCGCATGCCGCTGATCAAGCAATCGCGCAAGGAACTGGCACAGGAAGCCGGATTGGCATAGGAAGGAAGGTAGGTAGAGATGGGAGAGCAATCGGTAGTGGACCGCGTCCGGAAGGTTGCGGCGAAGATTCTGAAGATTGACGAGTCCGAGATCAAGCCGGAATCGCACTTTGTGAAAGACCTCGGGGCGCAGTCGATCCAGAGTGTCGAGCTCGTCGCCGCGTTCGAGGAGGAGTTCGGCATCGAGATGGACGAAGACGAAGCATTGGAAGTCAAGACCGTCGGCGACGCGGTGGAGTTCATTCAGAAGCTCGGCGGCGACCAGTAATATCCCCTGGCAGAGAAAAAGGCTTCGAGCGTGACGCGTTCGAAGCCTTTTTTCTGAACGAGGATGGACGTGGAAACGGTCCGGGGTGGATTTATCGATGCGGGTTCACTATCCCTCCCTTGTCGAGATCAAGGGTGCATCGATCGTCGCAATCTGCGACCTGAGCGAGCCGCGGCGCAACGGGGGACGAAAAATTCACGATTGAGAAACGCTTCGCCGGCCACGAGGAGAGGCTCGACTCGACAGTTACGACGTTTCTGTATGACGGATTCAAGGCGATCTTCCCGCTGTGGGAGGGCATAATTGGGGAAGGGAACTGAGGCACTACGAACTGAGTTCATGAAAATGTATGCGGCCAACAAGGCGGCAGATTAAACCGGCGATCTTTTTTTGGGAGCTTGTCATGGCGGACATACGAGTCGGCGCTCATCCGTGGGTCTATGCGGCGAAACAGCCGGAACACGACATCTTCCCCATTCTCGATCAAATCTTCGAGGGCATGGCCTATGCCGGGATGGACGGCATCGAGCTCATGCACACGACGCTTCGGCCGGATGGCGCCGTCGAGCGCCTGAGCGAGCTGTCGAAGAAACACTCCCTTCCGATCATCGGCACATCCTTTGGCGGCAATATGTGGGACGCGCAGCAGGCCGGAGACGTGATAGAGGACGCCGAGCTTATCGTCCCCCGCCTGGCCAGACTTGGCGGAACAAATCTTGGGACCTCGGTGGGCCGGGCCCCCGGGCCCAAAACCCCAGAGCAGTTCGATGTCCAGGCCGCCACCCTCCGGAAAATCATCGCCATCTGCGAGGACAACGGCGTCATTCTGAACCTGCACAATCACACCTACGAAGTCGAAAACGGGGAGCATGACCTGAACGGCACACTCGAGCGCATCCCGGACGTGAAACTCGGTCCCGATCTCAACTGGGTCCTCCGGGGTGGGATCGACCCCGTCGATTTCATCCGACGCCATGGCGACCGCCTCGTGTTCCTCCATCTTCGGGACCAAAGCAGCGATGGCAAATGGTCCGAGGCCATGGGGGAGGGCGACATGGACTATGCCGCCATCGGCAAGGCCCTGGAGGCGATCGGGTTCTCCGGTGATGCAGCGATCGAGCTGGCCCACGAACGGGATTTTCAACCCACCCGTCCCCTGCGCGAGAGCCTCAAGATAAGCCGGGACTATGTGCGACAGACGCTGGGATATTAGAACCTATCCCAGAACCTGTGGTCGCAAGCTTTATGCCTGCGGCTCACCCCCCATAACTGAGGGACTACACTTCTCCATACAATCCACTTGACGCAGTACGCGCTTTCAGAGATGGCAATAGCGGGAGACTTTCGCAAGGGGGATGAACGGACGATGCGATCTCAATCAAGAGGGAATATGACATGGCCGAGAAAGTGCGTGTCGGCGTCGTGGGCTGTGGCGGCAATGGACGGCATCCTGCGCGACAAGCCGACGTTGACCGACGCCTTCGACGGCGCGAACAGCGCGATCGCGTGCATCATGGCGGCCGAGTCGATCCAAACGGGGGAGAAAAGGACGGTTCCCGTCTATCGTAGGTGAGATGGGCCATCCCGGAGTATGCGGCGGCCGCTAATCCCCCAGATGCGTCCCCACGCGCCGGGCGGCCTCGATCCACGGATGGTCGAGGGGAACGGTCTTCCGCTTGCCGGCCACCTTCTCCAGCGGCACGGGTTCGGCGCCGTCGCCGCGCGCAGCGACCATGACGCCGTAGGTCCCCTTCTCGATGAACTCGGCGCAGGCCGTCCCCAGCCGTGTGGCCAGGAGGCGATCGGCGGGGGTGGGTGTGCCGCCTCGCTGAACGTGGCCGAGGATTGTCACGCGGGACTCCAGGCCCGTCAGCTTCTCGAGCTGCTCCGAGAGGCGGACCGTGTTGCCCGCCCGGCGCGCCTCGATCTTTTCGAGTTCGGCCCTGGCCTTCTTTCTGTCCTTCTTGTCCTTGGCCTGTTCCTCTCTCCGTTCGGCGGCGTAGAAGTCCTCCGCCATGCCCTTCGGCATGGCGCCCTCGGAGACAGCCACAATGCTGAAGTTCTTGCCCTCGCGGTTGCGGTGTCGGATGGCTTCGGCCACCTTCTTCACGTTGTAGGGAATCTCCGGGATCAGGATCACATCAGCGCCGCCGGCGATGCCCGCGCCGAGGGCGAGCCACCCCACGTTGTGCCCCATGATCTCGACGACGATGATCCGGTGATGGCTGTGGGCCGTGCTGTGCAGGCGGTCGATGGCCTCCGTTGCGATGTTGAGCGCGGTGTCGTAGCCGAACGAGACGTCGGTCATGGCGACATCGTTGTCGATCGTCTTGGGCAGCGTGATGATGTGGAGTCCTTTTTTGAGAAGGCGAAAGGCATTTTTCTGCGTGCCCCCGCCGCCGAGGCAGACGAGGACGTCGAGGTCGTGCTTCTTGTAGTTGTCCACGACGACGTCGGTCATATCCATCATCTTGCCGGCGATGGGCATGCGGTGGGGCTTGTCACGGCTGGTGCCGAGGATGGTCCCGCCTTTGGTGAGGATGCCGGAGAGGATGTCGCCGCTCAATCGCACGACTCGGTTCTCCATCATCCCGCGAAACCCGTCGCGAAAGCCGATGACATCCATGCCAAAGGCAATCTGCGCCGCCTTGCCGACGCCGCGGATGGCCGCGTTAAGGCCCGGGCTGTCGCCGCCCGAGGTGAGTATGCCGACCTGTTTTGCCATGATTGCGAATTCCTATGATCTCCGTGGCGCATATCTTTCGCGGCTCATTAGAGCATAATTGTCAGTGCATGTCGAGACCGAAACGGCAAGGGTCCGTTTTTGAATGGATATCCGGCGCAGCGATCTGCTACAATCTCCTTTCACCTGACGAACCATGATCGCGCCTCTGGATGGGGTTGCCATACGAGTTGTCCAATGCACGAATTGTCCATCTGCCAGTCGATTTTGGACACGGCGCTGGAGGAGTTTCGGAAGGTCGAGCCGCCGCCGAATCGCATCCTCAAAATGCGCGTAGTGGTCGGGGAGCTGCGACAGATCGCGCCGGACTTCCTGCAGTCGGCCTACGCGATGCTGACGGAGGACACGCCGGCCGAAGGGTCGGAGCTGGAGATTGCGCGCGCGGCCATCATGGCAAAATGCGATGCCTGCGACTGGGAGGGGGAGATACCGAAGACCGACTTCCGCTGTCCGGAGTGCAAGTCGTCGGACATTCAGGTTTCCGGAGGCATGGAGCTTTACCTCGATAGCCTCGAAGTGGAGTGAGATGAGCGCGACCAGGATCAAAGTCTATCGCGACCTCATGGGGGAGAACGAAAAATGGGCGCAGGCGACTCGGGATTTCCTCGCCGAGAGGAACCTGCTCATGCTCAACATCATCGGGTCTCCCGGCTGCGGAAAAACGAAGCTGCTCGAAACCGTGGCGACACGGTTCGGCGGCAAGCTTCGCTTTGCCGTTCTCGAGGGGGACGTCGAGACCACCCGCGACGCGGAGCGCCTTGCTGCCGCCGACATTCCTGTGAGCCAGCTCCTCACCGACGGCGCGTGTCACCTCGAAGCGAAGCTCGTGAACCATGCGCTGATCGACCTGCCACTGGATGGTTCCGATGTGGTGTTCGTCGAGAACGTGGGCAACCTCGTCTGCCCCGCCGAGTTCGACATCGGCGAAGCGGCGAAGATCGCCGTCCTCAGCGTGACGGAGGGCGAGGACAAGCCGCTGAAATACCCGCTCCTGTTCCGCGAGTCGTCCCTCGTGATTATCAGCAAGGTGGACCTGCTGCCGCACCTCGACTTCGATGTGGACGCCTGCGTCCGCAACGTCCAGCAGATCAACCACGATGCGCCCATCATCAAACTCTCCGCCGTGACCGGCGAGGACGTGGACGAGTTCGTGGGCTGGGTGGTGGATAAGAAGTAGGGGAAGGGTCACTGCACCCTCCCTGTCGCCGCAGGAGTGTGGCTGCCGGCCAAAGTAGAAGAGCCTTCCAGACTCTTCATGAAGCGGCAAGATGCCGCTTCTACGTTATGAGCGGGCCCCTACGCACGCCCCCCGTGTAGTCAGAACACGAGCTTGAGCTCGCCTACCAGTTCGCCTGCGCGGTTGCGTACCGTCATCGGATATTTCTCAAGGAAGCGCTGGTGTTCCTCCTCGGTCACGTAGCCCTGCCGCTTCAGCATCTCGAAGCATGCCGGTAGAGAGGCGGCGGCGCTGCCGTCGTCGATCTTCATGGCGAAGCCGGCCTTTTTGCCGAGGACCCCCGCGCAGTAGCAGCCGGATGCACCGGATTTGGCAACGATCTTGTCGCCGGCGAGCGCCGACCAGTCGGGGCCGCCGACCATCTCCGGGTGGGCCAGCATGGATGCGGTGATCTTGACGCAGGCCTCCGCCCGCGGCCAGGGCAGGTCGCTCGGGTTGGCCAGGCGGGCATAGCCCACGGCCATGTTCTTGAGGGGCATGCCGAAGATCGGCGCGCCGCAGCCGTCAACGGCAACCGTGATTTCATCGGCGGCGAGGCCGCACATCTCCGACACCGTCTCCCGAATGATCTGCTGGATCGGATGATCGGGGGCGCGGTAGTTCTCCAGCGGATGGCCGAGCATCTTCGCCAACGCCAGCATGCCGCTGTGCTTTCCGGAGCAGTTGTCCTTGATTCCGGAGCCCGACTGCAGGGCGTTCTCGGGGACCTCCGCCTTTTTCAGGATGCTCCGCACCGTCTCCACCTGCTCCGGCCCGCCGGAGTGTGACGCGCAGATGATGGCGATCTCGGGCGGGGTCAGGCCGTACGTCTCCGCGCCATCGCGTTCGATGAAGGCGATGGCCTGCAGGGGTTTCCCCGCCGACCGGATGAAGGCCCGCTTCATCGGATCGCCCACGGCGGCCAGCACGTCGCCCTTTGTGTCGGTAATGACCATCGAGCCGCGATGAATGTTATCCACCATCCCGGCCCGTATCGCATGGGCGATGCAAACGTTTTGATCCATAAGGTGCTCCTTTGGGTTTACTTCGTCTGACTTTCCACGACCGGCAGAAGAATGTGAGACGGCCGCGACTTGCTGTGGTGCAGAACGTTCTCCGCCACGCGCATCCGCCGATCCACGCCGAGCGTGCCGCCCGTGTTGGGATTCACCTCGAAGCGCGGGTAGTTGCTGCTTGAGATGTCCACACGGATCTGGTGGCCCTGCGCAAAAAGATTCGCGCTGGGATACATCTCAAAGGCGATCTCGTACGTCTTGCCTGGCTCCGCCAACTCCTCTTCCTCGAAAGAGTTGCGGAAGCGCAGTCGCATGATGCTGTCCGTGATGCTCAGGGCGCAGCCATTCGGGTAGTTGACGGACGGCGGGTAGATGTCTAAGAGCTTCGCCGTGAAGTCCGTATCCGGTCCGTCGGTCGAGACCCAGAGCTTCACCCGAATCGGTCCCGAGATTTCGACAGGTTCGCTCAGCGGCTTGGTGATGAAGCACAGCACATCCCGACGCGCCGACAGGGGGAGTGTTCCCGTAGAGGCGGGAAAACGGGAACTGTTGCACTGGTCGAACCCGCCAGCGGGGGTCGGGATGGCCGACAGATGGCCGCCGATCGTCGGCACGGGGTCGCTGGGATCGAAGAGGTATCTCGTCGGCGCCGCATCCTCCGTCGGCGGCTCCCCGCTCAGTGTGCCGTCGGCGTGAAAATAGAAAGGCATTGCTTCCATGTCTGGAGGTGGCCAGGTTTCGGCCGACTTCCATTCGCCGCCGTGGAAAATGGTTCGTCCCTGTTCCTGCGGCCCCGGCCCGCCGCCCATGAGGAAATACTTCACGGGCCTCATCTTCTCCAGTCCGGTGGGCAGCTCCTTCAGCCAGTGGTCGAGCCACTGCAGGCGAACCGCCTCGTAGTCGGAAAGTCCACCGTCGGGACGGAAGGACACGTCGCCCGCCACGGGGCTCCCGGCGCCGCCGTGCGTCCATGGTCCCATGAGCAGGTGCACGGGTGTCTTTTTGCGCTTGCTGAGCTCCACGAAGTTTTCGCACGTGCTTCGCGTGTAGGAGTCGTACCAGCCTCCGACGTAGAGTGTCGGCACGTCGGCATGCTGGTCGTAGTAGGGCCTCGGGCCGTAGCCGGGCTGCTTCCAGTAGTCGTCGTACCTGGCGTGGGTGAGAATGTCGAGGCACCATTGCTCGTAGGAGGGGATGAGCCGCAGGGGCGAATTGCCCGGGCGAATCGGCCCCGCCTTCACCCATTCCCAGATGTGGGCGGTCGCATTGTCGAGCGCTGCCTTGATGGTGGGATCGGCCATCGCTTCCTTGCTCGTGGAGGCCATGCTGAAGGCGTAAACAAAAAACCGAAGTTCGAGTACACCGTTGTGACGCATGGAGCTGTGGTAATAGCTCGACGGTCCGTATGTCACGATCATGGCCGACAGGTGCGGCGGGTTGAGCGAGGCCAGCGCGCTCTGGTCTGCCGCGCAGTAGGACGCGCCGAGTGTCCCCACTTTCCCGTTGCACCACGGTTGCGTCGCGAGCCACTCGACGGTGTCGTAGCCGTCGGGGCCCTCATGGGCGAAGGGGTAGAAGATCCCCTCCGATTCATACCGACCCCGGACGTCCTGCATGGCGGCGATGTATCCGCGCTCGGCGTAGTACTTCCCGGTTGCGGCGAGGTTCTCCTTGTCGTAGGGTGTTCGGGTAAGCGCTACCGGGAACTCTCCTTCGACTTTCTCGCCGTTGATGGCCGGGAAATAGATGTCGGTGGCCAACCGGACGCCGTCGCGAAGCGGCAGCATCACGTTTTGTTCAGTCAATGCCTCATACGACGGGGCGGAACATACCTGGGTGTGCGTTGTCATCTTACCCTACTCACTCCATGAACCATCTGGACGGAAAACGAAGGTCTGATTCGTAACCATTTAGCCCAGTGGATGGCGGGGCGTCATTCCCGCGTACGCGGGAATCCACGAGTCGCCGAGGGCCTGGATTCCCGCTTTCGCGGGAATGACAGTGCCTTTTTCGGATTCAAATGCCGACCACTACATGCTAAATGCTTACACTGATTCTAACCCAAAAGGATCGGCGCTTCAAGGAGCGGGCGGGAACTCGGGCGCATGTCACTTCCTTTAGCCATGGAACGATGCGTTTCTTGATAGGGCCTTGCCGCCGCTTTGGAGTGCGGCAGCCCTGCTGCCGCTTTTCTTGCGGGAAGCCATGCTTCCCGCTCTTCCGTTGCGGGTGTGTCGCCGTCCGGTCATTTCTGTGATCTTGCACGATTGGCGGCGTATCACCGGGAAGCATGGCTTCCCGGTGGCAAGGCGCAAGCATGGCTTGCGCACTCCACAGACGCCGCGGCCGTTTGGCCTCGCTGGTAACACAAGGCCTCCATTTTGCCGAGAGAGCTGACAAGCCCCCGCAAGACTCTATTGACGATGGCTGCACATTCTGCTATCTCCTTAAAAGGAAGGGAGTGCCGTACCGTTGTTGTCGAAGAATGCATCCTATGAACATTTCTCCACTCCAAATCGGGAACCTGGCGATTCCGTTCCCCGTCTGCCTTGCGCCCATGTCGGGCTACACGAAGAGGCCGTTCCGCGTGATCTGCCGCCGATACCATTGCGGTCTCGTCTTTACGGAGGTGACGAACGCGAACGCCATCGCCCGCCGCGCGAAACGGACGATGCACTTCCTCGAATCGGCCCCCGAGGAGCGTCCCATTGCCGCCCACATCTACGGCGCCAACGCCGACTCGCTCGCCGGCGCAGCGGAGGTGATCGAGTCGCTGGGGACGTTTGATCTGATCGACATCAATTGCGGCTGCCCGGTGCCGAAGATCACGCGGAAGGGGGCGGGCGTGGTGCTCATGCGCGACCCGGAGAAGCTGCGCGACATCCTGCAGGCCGTGTCAAGTGCAGTGTCGATACCTGTGACCGTGAAGACGCGTACCGGCATTTCCCAAAACCAGTGCAACATCTCCGAGGTCGCCCATGCTGTCGAGGAGGGTGGGGCAAGTGCAATCTTTCTCCACGCTCGAGTTGCGGACGCCGAGCACTCAGGTCCCGTGGATCTTGACATGCTCAAGCGCATCAAGCAGGAACGGACCATTCCCATCATCGGCAACGGCGGCATCAGTGAGCCCGAGCACGCCTCGCACATGCTGCGGGAGACCGGGGTGGATGGCGTGATGGTCGGACAGGCGGCCATCGGCAACCCGTGGATATTCGATGCGATCCACTGCCATCTTACCGGACGGTCGTACCGCCCACCGTCCAGTGACGAGCGCTATGGTGTCATTGTCGAACACCTTCATCAGCTCCACGAGCTGATAGAGTTGGGGGAGCGCAGCCGCAAGCGTAAGCGCACGCGGGGCAACCCCGAGCTTGCCGCCTGCCGCAGGTTCCGCGCCCACCTGGTGAAATACCTTTCCGGCATCCCGGGCTGGCGGCACGGGTGGAGCGAGCCGATGGAGGCCAGGACGGTCGATGGAACGCTTGCCGCGGTGAGGGCGGCGCTGGGCGCGAGGCCGGAATAGATCTACCGTCGATCCAGACGATCCAGAAACCCGTCAAGCCATTCGTCCGCTCCCCCGTGTCGCGCGAACAGGAGGTCGATGTCGGCTTCGTCATGGCAATCGGACCCCGCCGTGGAGAACAAGCCATGCTGCACACAGTACTCCCGGTAGCGAGCGCTGAACTCGGGCGGTACGGATTTGTGTGCGCACTCGATGCCGTCGAGTTGGCACTCCCTGCAGATGGCGTCCATCCGTGACTCGTCGTACTCCCCGAAGTAGCCGTAGGGATGGGCGATGGACACGAGAGCGCCGGCCGCCTTCACCACGGGGACGACGTCCTCTACATCCGGGTAAGGAGGGAAGGGCACTTTCTTTCTGGCCTGGCTGAGGAACTCGCCGTAGTCTTCTTCTTTCTCAATGAACCCGCGTTCGACGAAGTACTGCCGCAGGACGCCGTTTCGCACATGCGTATGTCCCTGCCGGGCGATGGTCTTCGGCGGGCGGTAGGATTCGAGGAGCTTCACGCGATGGGCGTCGGTGTAGTCATGGCCCAGCGCATTCACACCCGCCGTCCGCGCCTCGCCGCAGGCGTGCTGCCACTTGTGGTAGGTGTCCAGGACCTGCCGGAGGTCGTCGGGGAGGAAGCCGTAGCAGCAGAGGTCGAAGGTGCCGAGGGATGTGGTGACGGTGAGCTCCGCCGCTGGGATCGTGCGGATGTCCGGGTAGTCCTGTGCGATCTCCATCACCTCGTCGAGCGAGTCCAGGACATGATGTTCTGTGATGGCGATGCAGCGCAGGTCGAATTTTCGCGCGGCCTTGAAGTGGGTCTCGGGCGGCGCTGTGGCGTCGTAGCTCCAGTAGGTATGGAGGTGCAGATCGAAGGATGCACGGGGCACTGGGTCAGACATGGTTGAGTTGCTTTCTTGATTCACCGGGTGTCTCGTGATTTGGCTTGTGCGGGAACAGGGCGCTTGAAACGCAAGCTCGACAGGTGCCGCGCACCGGGGCCGCCGAAGCGGATGTCAAGCCGGGGGCCCTTGAC
>JAADGH010000085.1 GCA_013152475.1 Planctomycetota bacterium | reverse complement strand
GTGGCACGGCGCGATATGAAGGGTGGTGTGGAAAAGTTTTCCACAGGAAACCCACCCTATATACATAACTCGTAAGTATATACCAAGAAAGAGATAAGAGGCACGATATACACCTCCATCCACAAAAAACCACGAGTGATTACTAATTAGGACTGAATTTAAAACTGTACCTAAAAGTAAGATAACCATTTAGCCAAGTGAGTAAGTGGATGTCATTCCCGCGTACGCAGGAATCCACGAATCGTCGAAGGCCTGGATTTCTACTTTTGGGGAAGTGACAGTGCCTTTTTCGGATTCGAATATCGACCACTACATCTGGCTGGGTACTTACTAAGAATAACATTGCAACACGAACAAACCAAATAGAGGGAGAAATTGGACAATGAAGATAACCTGTAAGACAAAAAATCTTTGCGATGCCTTTCAGCTTGTTTCGAGTGTCGTAGAAAGCAAAGCGACAAAGCAAATCCTGCAGGACGTAAAGATGGAGACGGTAGGAAAGGATACCCTCCAGCTCTCCGCGACGGACCTTGAGATTGGGATCAGGAGTTGTGTAGGCGCTGTGGAAGTCGCTGTGGAAGGAGCGATTGTTGTCCCGGCGGCAAGCATGAGCGCCATCCTTCGTGAGTCCAGCGACGAGGCGATGGAGCTCAGCCTTGAGGGGGACAATTGCGAGGTGAAAGGTGCGGATAGTTTCTTCCGGTTGCCTACGCAGGATCCTGAGGAATATCCTGTTATTCCGGACTTTCCTGATGGCAAGGCGGTGCAGGTTGCGCGTGGAGAGCTCCGGACGATGATCCGGAGGACGATCTTTTGTGTGGCTGTGGAGCAGACACGGTACGCCCTCAACGGCGTGCTCTTTGTCTTCAAGAAGGGTAAGCTCTTGCTTGTTGCTACGGACGGTCGTCGACTTGCACGGATCACAGGCAAGGCCAAGGGCGATGTGGGCGAGGTGAAGCAGGTCATCGTCCCAACGAAGGGCGTGGCCCTCTTGGAGCGGATGTTGGCAGAGGGCGAGGACGAGAGTGTGCAGATCGCCGTCCATGATAACAAGTTCTGGGTGCGCTTGGGAGACACAACGCTCTGCACGGCCCTTGTAGAGGGGCAGTTCCCTGACTACGAGGGAGTGATTCCGTCCGACCCGGCGTTCAAGGTGCCGGTTCCTACAGAGGAAATGGCTTCCGCTGTACGTAGAGTGGCGCTCTTGATGGACACGGAGTCGCAGACGGTCCGATTGAAATTTGAGAAGGGTCGGCTCTCATTGAACTATGAGGGTGCTGAGCGCGGCCGGGCTCAAGTAGAGGTGAAAGTGGACTACTCTGGCGGGCCGTTTGAAATCTGCTTCAACCCGCACTTTATTCTTGATGTGTTGAAGGTGACGACCGGCGAGGCTGTGGAGCTTGCACTGAAGGACAGTGAAACGGCCGGTGTCTTCCTGGTCGGCGGTGATTACCTCTATCTCATCATGCCGATCAGCTTGGCGCAGGCCGAGGAGCAGGGGGTGTGAGAGGTCTTCGCCATCGTTTTTTGCATGGAACCCGGGGGCGTGCGCGTTCGATAGGGGAGGTTGTTGGGGCGCTCTTGCAGACCCCTGCATTCTCTCAGCGAGCGGCGGAACGGGCGATCGCCCGAGCGTGGCGGGAGGTCGTTGGGGAGGAAGTCGCGCGGCACACCCGCTTAGCGGGCCTGCGGGGCGGGGTGTTGACTATTGAGGTGGATGGGGCGGTGTGGCTCTATGAGCTTTCCGGTTTTCATAAGGAGTCGATCCTTACGGAGGTGCAGAAGCGGGTTCGCACGCCGTATATCCGAGACATCCGGTTTAAACAGCATGGGGAGAGATCGACAAGACGTCAGACAGGAGGGCGAGGACAAAGAGACGTATGACGCAATACGATGCAAGTGCGATTAAGGTCCTTGGGGGTATCGAAGCCGTGCGGAAGCGCCCGGCCATGTATATTGGGGACACCGGGTCTCGGGGTCTGCATCATTTGGTGGAGGAGGTCGTCGCCAACTCGATTGACGAGGCCATGGGGGGCTACGCCACCGCGATCACGGTCCGTCTTGTTGCGGATGGAAGTGCGACGATCGTCGATGACGGGCGCGGCATCCCGGTGGACATGCACCAGGGCGAGGGCAAGCCAGCCGTCGAGGTGATTATGACCACTCTCCATGCAGGCGGGAAATTCGAGCACGGCGCCTACAAGGTCTCCGGCGGTCTCCACGGTGTGGGTGTCTCGTGCGTCAACGCCCTGAGCGGGTGGCTGGAGGTCGAGATCCGCCGGGATGGGCATGTCTATTTTCAGCGGTACGAGCGTGGCAAGCCTGTCACATCACTCGAGACGCGCGGGAAGGCGAAGCGCCAAGGCACGAAGATCAGCTTCAAGGCCGACGAGGACATCTTCGGCGAGACCGAATTCGTCTACGACACCATTGCGGCCCGCCTGCGCGAGTTAGCCTTCCTAAACCGCGGTCTGAAGATCACAATCGTGGATGAACGACAGGAAGAGGCGAAGTCCGAGACCTTTCAGTACAACGGCGGTCTCAAGGCATTTGTCCAGCACCTCAACCGCGAGAAGGATGTGGTGCACCGTGACATCATCTACTTTGAGAAGGAGGAAGCGGGCATCATTGTCGAAGTCGCCCTCCAGTACAACGACGGCTACAGCGAAACGATGCTCAGCTTCGCGAACAATGTCAATACTGTCGAAGGCGGCACCCACCTCAGTGGGTTCCGCTCGGCGCTGAC
Source organism: Planctomycetota bacterium (assembly GCA_013152475.1). Lineage (GTDB taxonomy): Bacteria > Planctomycetota > Brocadiia > JAADGH01 > JAADGH01 > JAADGH01. Next base: position 24,701 of record JAADGH010000085.1, on the reverse strand, counting down.
CCGCACGCTGAACAACTATGCCCGAACGCAGAAGCTCCTGAAGGACGACAAGCCCCCCTCAGGCGACGACTACCGAGAAGGGCTGGTAGCGGTGCTCAGCGTCAAGCTCCCCGACCCGCAGTTTGAGGGCCAGACCAAGACCAAACTCGGCAACAGCAACGTACAGGGCATTGTCGAGGCGATCACAAACGAATGCCTCGGGACGTACTGCGAAGAGCACCCCGGTTCCGCTCGCGCCATTGTCACGAAGGCCATCGACGCCACCCGCGCCCGAGAAGCGGCCCGTAAGGCGCGCGACCTGACGCGCCGCAAGAGCGCCCTCAGCAGCGGCAGCCTGCCGGGCAAGCTGGCCGACTGCACCAGCCGCGACGTACAGAGCACGGAGATCTACCTCGTCGAGGGGATCTCCGCCGGCGGCACAGCCAAGCAGGGACGCAACCGGCGCTTTCAGGCCATTCTTCCTCTCCGCGGCGTGATCCTCAATGTAGAGAAGGCCCGCCTGGACAAGATGCTGTCCAATGAAGAGATTCGAACGCTCGTCACCGCCCTCGGCACAGGCATCGGCGGCGAGGAGTTTCACCCGGAGAATATCCGGTACAACAAAGTCATCATCATGACCGACGCCGACGTGGACGGCGCCCATATCCGGACGCTCCTGCTCACGTTCTTCTTCCGCCAGATGGTGGACCTGATCGACCGCGGCCACGTCTATGTCGCGCAGCCGCCGCTCTACAAGGTCACCCGCAGGAAGACAGAGAAGTATGTCTACGACGACAAACAGCTCCAGCGCGAGCTTCTGGACCTGGGCCTGGATGGAACACAGTTCCAGGCCTCGAACGGCGCCGGAGACGTGCGCCTGATCGAGACGGAGGACCTGAAAGAGCTGATCCGCCTGATCGAGCGCCTGGACGGCCGCGTGCGCGTCCTGGCCAAGGAGGGCCTGAACCCAGAGGAGTTCGTGGGACTCCGGCGCGAGAGCGATGGCTCCCTGCCCATCTACAAGGTCGTATTCAAGGGCGAGACGCGCTACTTGTTCTCTGAGGAGGAGTTGAACACCTTCCGGCAGGAACGCGAGAAGGAACTCGGTAAGGAAATCACCGTCGCCGACGAGGAGGAAAAGAAAGAGACCGATCAGAATAAACCGGAGGCGAACGGCGAGGTGGACCTGGAGATCGTCCCGCTCCACGAGAGCGCGGAGCTGGCGAAGCTCATCGGCGCCATGGAGGGCCGGGGCTTTTTCATGAGCGACTATTTCGGGCAGAACGGCTTCAACACCTTCCGGCTGGTATCCAACGGCGATGCGGTCGAGGTGGAGAGGCTGTCGGAGCTGCCCGATGCCGTGCGGGACCTCGGCCGCCGGGGCCTGGAGATTCGCCGATACAAGGGACTGAGCGAGATGGACTTCGCGGAGCTGGCCGAAACCACCATGGACCCGACCAAGCGCACGCTGCTGCGCGTGAACATCGGCGATGCCATCAACGCCGACCGCATTTTCTCCATCCTTGCCGGCAAAGACGTCGCCAAGCGCCGCGAATACATCGAGACCCACGCCCTCGAGGTGAAGAACCTCGACGTATAGCAGACAGAGAGCCCTGATTGCGAACCGCACACACCACGACGGACTAAATCAAGGGAGAGGAACCCGTGTCGGAATTCTCAGAAGTTCGTGAAAACGTAAAAGATATCATCCTCGAAGAGGAGATGAAGGACGCCTACCTCACCTTTTCCATGAGCGTCATCGTCAGCCGTGCGCTCCCCGACGTGAGGGACGGGCTCAAACCCTCCCAGCGCCGCATCCTCGTCGCCATGCACGACCTCAACCTCGGCCCCACCGCCAAGCACCGAAAGTGCGCCAAGGTCTGCGGCGATACCTCCGGCAACTACCATCCCCACGGCCAGGAGGTCGTCTATCCCACCCTCGCCCGCATGGCCCAGGACTTCAACTACCGCTACCCCCTCGTCGACGGACAGGGCAACTTCGGCTCCATGGACGGCGACCCCCCCGGCGCCATGCGATACACCGAATGCCGCATGGCCCGGCCCAGCATGGAGATGATGGAGGACCTCGAAAAACGCACCGTCGATTTCGTCCCCAACTACGAGGGCACCCTCGAAGAGCCCACCGTCCTCCCGGGCAAGTTCCCCAACCTGCTCGTCAACGGCTGCACCGGCATCGCCGTCGGCATGGCCACCAGCATCCCCCCCCACAACCTGAATGAAATCTGCGACGGCATCATGCACATCATCGACCATCCCGATTGCCCCATCGAGGAGCTGCTGAAAATCATCCCCGGGCCCGACTTCCCCACCGGCGGCCTCATCTGCGGTCGCTCGGGCATCGTCCAGGGCTACAAAACCGGCCGGGGCACGCTGACCCTCCGCGCGCGAGCCCACGTCGAAACCACGCCCTCCGGCAAGAAGAGCATCGTCATCACTGAGGTGCCCTACCTCACCAACCGCGACAAGGCCCTCGAACGCCTCGGTGAGCTCGTAAGAACCGGGAAGATCGAGGGCATCACCGATATCCGAAACGAGAGCGATCGCGACGGCTGTCGCCTCGTCATCGACCTCCGCCGCGACGCCGACGAAAACGTGGTCCTCAACCTGCTCTACAAGCACACCACCCTCCAGTCCACCGTCAGCCTCATCATGATCGCCCTCGTGAACCAGCGGCCCATCACGCTGAACCTGAAGCAGATGCTCGCGGCCTACCGAGACCACCGCGCCGACGTCATCGTCCGCCGCACACGCTACCTCCTGGAGCAGGCCGAGGCCCGGGCGCACATCCTCGAAGGGCTCCTTACCGCCCTGAAACACATCGACGAGATCGTCGAGATGATCAAGCTCTCCCAAACCCCCGAAGAGGCCCGGAACTCCCTTATGGCCAGCTTCGGCCTCTCCGAAAAACAGGCCAACGCCGTCCTCCAGATGCGGCTCCAGCGCCTCACCGGCCTGGAGCAGGAGAAGATCGAGAAGGAATACGGCGAGGTCCAGGACGAAATTCGCGAATACAAAGAAATCCTCGGCAGCCCGCAGCGCGTCCTCGACATCATCCGCGACGACCTCCAGGAAATGAAGGACCGCTACGGCGACGACCGCCGCACCGAGATCGTCGGCGCCGTCGAGGATATCGACATCGAGGACCTCATCGCCGAAGAGGACGTTATCGTCACCATCACCCACCAGGGCTACGTCAAGCGCCTGCCCGTCTACACCTACCGCGCCCAGGGCCGCGGCGGCAAGGGCGTCAGCGGCGGCGACATCAAGGAGGGCGACTTCATCGAGCACCTCTTCCTGGCCAGCACCCACGACTATATCCTCTTCTTCACCACACGCGGAAAGCTATACTGGCTAAAGGTTTACGATGTCCCCGAGGCCGGCCGCACGGCCAAGGGACGCGCCCTGGTCAACGTCCTCACCATGGGCAAGGATGAAGCCGTCACCTCCATGATCCCCGTGCGCCACTTCGACGAGCGCCAGCTCGTCATGGTCACAAAGAAAGGCATGATCAAAAAAACCCGGCTCACCCAGTTCGGCCGCCCCACCAAGGCCGGCATCATCGCCATGAAGCTTCCCGAGGAAGATGCGCTGGTGGACGTCCGCATCACCAGTGGGGATCACGAGCTGGTCGTGGCCTCCAGCAGCGGCAAGGCCATTCGCTTCCACGAAAATGACGTCCGCTCCATGGGCCGCAACGCCTACGGCGTCCGGGCCATGCGGCTCAAGGCCGACGACGAAGTCGTGGGCATGGTCGTGGCCGACGAAAACGCCGACCTCCTCACCCTCTGCCAGAACGGCTACGGCAAGCGAACGTCCCTCTCCGACTACCGCACCCAGTCGCGCGGCGGCCAGGGCGTCATCGACATCAAAACCACGGAGCGCAACGGCCCCGTCGTCGGTGTGCGCAGCGTAGCCGAGGGGGACCATATCGTCATCATCACCTCCGAGGGCATGGTCGTGCGCACCCGCATCGCCGACATCCGCCAGATCGGCCGCAACACCCAGGGCGTCCGCATCGTCACCCTCAACGCCGGCGACCACATCGTCGCCATGACCCGCATCATCACCGAAGAAGAACAAGAAGACGTCGCCAAAGGCGACGACAAGAAAGGCAAAGCCGAACAGGAAAAGGCCGAGGCCCCCACCGAAGACCAGGAAGAGCCCGAAGGCGAGGCGGAGGGCGAAACGGAAGAGAAAGAAACCGGGGAAGAGTGACGCTCCGGGGTGCCACGCTCTAACTTGTTAGAGCGTGTCTTGGGCTGAAATGTAGAAGCACCGTGACAGGGCTCTCTCCGGAGGAAGGAGATTTCGATGGCGGACGTGCAAAGTCAGCAGGGCCTCGTTGGGTTATTTGACATTTTGGGCTACAGGAACTTTCTTCGGAACAACCCGATAGCGAGGGCCAATACCGCTACCCAGACGGTGCTTACTCTATTGTCAGAACTCCCCGAGAAAGCCAAGGAGCGCATAGTCGCTGCAAAGAGCAGGACAGAGTCATCAACACAAGTCGAACAGGCTCGGCGATTAGTGGAAGAAACGAATTGGGTCGTTCTTTCGGACACTATCGTGTTGTCAATCCCCTTTCCTCGGGAGGGGGGAGAATGGACGCCGGGATTTCTATGGGAGTGTTTCCTTCTCCAGTCGGTATTCCTGTATAGGATGATGTTCGAGCAGGGGTTGCCAGTCCGGGGTGCCATCGCTTGGGGCGACTTCATGATCAGCAAGACCGGGTCCGTGATCGCCTTTGCGGGCCAGCCCCTGATTGATGCGTACGAGTGTGCGCACATGTTAGAGTTGTCGGCAGTAATCGTTGCGAAGGGCAAAGGGGATGAGCCGAGTGCCGACAGCAAACTCAGGGAGATTCTGCAGGATCGGGCAGAGAGGGGCGGTTTGGAGAAGATTCTATTCGAATATCTTGTTCCTCTCAAGGAGGGGCAGAGCTATAGGCAGTTCGTACTGTCACCGAACTTGCCTGAGGGCTTTAATGGTGGCTATCAGGGCCTGCCGCAGGACATTCGGCAGCACGTTGTTGAGTGCTTCTGGAAGCATGAGAAAGACATTCCGCCTGGCGAACTCCCCGCAAAGGTTCTCAACACCGAGATGTTCCTCCGATTCGTCAAGATGCAGTCGTAGATTCATTGATCGATGGGAACGACGGTGCCCGTAAGGCTATTCCCGGGCACAATACGTCAATTGTGAGGGAGCGAGGTGTAGCCGCAGGCTTTACGCCTGCGGACGAGTGCGGGGGGAGTGGGGAAACGGAAGAGCGCACCCGTAAAGGGCGTGGCTACAATCGGGTGCGTCCCCTCTCTCTCACCTCCCTCGTTCCCAGGCTCTGCCTGGGAACGGGCCATCCGGCAGGCTCTGCCTGCCTCCTTACTATCGCCGCCGTACCCGGCCGGGAATAGTAGGTAAGGGAGGGACACAGTTCCCTCCCTCTTCGCGCGCTCTACGGCCTTCGCGGGCGGGTGTGGCGACCCGCCCCTACGCTCGAGAGGCGGAGCCAAACGAGCATGCCGTCCCCAGGCAGAGCCCGGGGACGAGATGTGAATTGTAGCCGCAGACTTCAGCCTGCGGGCGAGTGCGGGGGGAGCGGCGGAACGGAAGAGCGCACCGGTAGAGGGTGCGGCTACAATCGGCTGTGTCCCTTCGTGAGTTTCGTGGTGTCAGACGTCCTTGGCGAGGCCGAGCGGTGTGTGTACTCGTGGATTCCCGCTTTCGCGGGAATGACATCTTTCGGAAGGGGGTCTCGGCCATGCCGGACACGCTCAAACGAATCTAAACGATGAGCGTGGCGCCCGGACTGTCATTCTGAACAAAGTGAAGAATCTCGACCTCGCGCAGCGTTGAGATCCTTCGCTTCGCTCAGGGTGACACCCGCTTGGCGCGAGGACCCTGTCATCGGCCACCCAAAAGGGGCCAGTCAGGGCCGGTTCAAATGGGGTCAGCTTGAAGCCGGCGGCCCATGTTGATGTGACCGGTGACAGATATGCGAAAAGACGTTACTCCTGCAACTCCACCAGGAAGACGTTTTTCCCGATCTTGATCTTGTCGCCGATGTGAAGCATTTTGCTCATGACCTTGCGGCCGTTCACCTCGATCCCGTTGCGGCTGCCGAGGTCGACGATCTCGAGCTTGCTCCCGGCCGTCTTGATCATGGCATGCTCGCGCGAGACGGACAGGTCCTCCAGAAACACCTCCGACCCCGGGTTCCGGCCGAAGGTCATCTTGGCGGTGTCGATGGGGAAGGACTTCGTCTTGATCACCCCCGCGATACAGACCAGGCGGCAGGCGCCGGGACGGGCGGGCTCCTCGCCCGACTTCACCGTCAGGCCCGCTTCCTTTCGGAGGGCGGCGCCGAGTTCGGCCAGGTCGCCTCCTTCCCCCTCCTCCCCCTCTTTCTCTTCGTCGACCGGGGCGGGCGCAGGGCCGGGCCCGGGCGTCATCGCTTTGGGTCCCAGCCGCGCCGGGGCGGGGGCGGGGATCGTCCCGGCCTCCGCCGCCGCTTCAACGGGCTCCCGCGGCGTCAGGGCCGCCGTGGGTGCGCGGGTGGCGGGGATCGCCTTCATCGTGCCGGCGCCCATGCCCTCCTTGACCAGGTCCACGTGGAGCGTGTACTTGCCCACGCTGATAATGTCGTCCTCCTCCAGCACCTTGCTCAGCACATCCTCTCCGTTCACCTTGATGCCCGATGCGCTGTTGAGGTCGGCGATCTGGACGCCGTCGGGCGTGAGCATGATGGCGGCGTGGAAGGGCGATACACTTGCATCGTCCAGCCGGATATTGTTCGGCGACTCCGCGCCGATGAGGACCGTCTTCTCGCCCACGGCGAATTTCGGCGCGCCGTCGAAACCGTCCTTTCCACTGAGGATGGCCGCCGCGCCCTGGAGGGGGGCGTTCGGCGTGATCGTGCCCGCGATGCGGCCGTCGGGCGTGTCCACCCGCGCGAAGATGAGGTAGGCATTGCCCACGGAGACGACATCGCCCTCCCTCAGTTTCTTGCTGGTGATCTTCTCGTCGTTGACGAGGGTGCCGTTCTTGCTGCCCACGTCCCAGAGCGTCATTCCCTCGGGAGAAAAGGTCAGCCGCGCGTGCCGCTTGGACACGGGGCCGTCGAGGACGACGATATCGTTCGCGGGCTCGCGGCCGATGGCGATCGGCTTCCGGGGCAGTACATTGATTCGCGCCTCGCCATCGCCGAGGGTATGGATGAAACAGTACTCCGATGCGTTGCTGGGCGGCAGGGTGACAGGGGTCTTCATTCGGCTTGCCGGGGGCGCGCCGATGGGCGCCGGGGCGATGGGCTTGGGCGGGGCAATGGGCTTGGGGGGTTTCGCGGCGGTGTCGTCCAGAAGTCCCTTGGGCGGCGCGGGCTTCGGCTCCTCGGCCACCACATCCTTCAGCGTGGTCGCCTCCTCTTTCTTTTCCCCTGCCTCCTCTTTCGTTTCTGCGGGGGCCGCCGGGGCCGGCGCTGCTTCGGTCGCGGCGGTAAGCTGCTTTGCCTGCGGCTCATCCAGGATCCCCTGCTTGATCAGAACATCGAGCAGACGCTTCTTGCTCCCCACGCGCTCCAGGGCGCAGAGGTCCATGATCGCGTCCTCGAGCTGGTCCTGGGTGATCAGATCGAGCTCGACGGCTTTCGCGCCGAGATCATAATCTTCCTGCTTCGGCATCGACTCGCTCCTGCTAACGATATTCGCGCAATCGCTGCCCTATTGGCGCATAAACAACAATACTATAATCCCCTCGCCTCTTCTTTTCAAGACATTTTCGGCTGTCGCACCTTCCGAAGGGCGTCACCTACATGACCCGCGCCCCCCCTCGCCTGGGGAGCGATCCCGACGGCGGGCCCGTCCTGAAAAACCGCCGGTCCTCATAGCACCTCGCGATGGCGTCCACGATCTCCTTCGGATCGTCCTTGATCCGGAACAGGTCCAGGTCGCGGGGCGAGATGCACTTCTCTTTCAACATGGCGCCCTTGATCCATTGCACAAACCCCCGCCAGTACGACGACCCCACGAGGACCACCGGGAACTGCTGCGTGCGCCCGGTCTGGATCAGCGTGAGCGACTCCATCAACTCGTCCATCGTCCCGAACCCGCCGGGGAAGATGATGAACCCGAGGGAGTCCTTCACGAACATGACCTTCCGCGCGAAGAAGTAGTGAAAGCTGATGGGCACGTTGGCGTAGGGGTTGGGCCGCTGCTCGTGGGGCAGCTCGATGTTCAGCCCCACGGAGATGCCCCCCGCCTCGGCCGCGCCCTTGTTCGCCGCCTCCATGATGCCCGATCCGCCGCCGGTGACCACGGCGAACCCGGCCTTCACCAGGCCCCGCGCCACGCGCTCGGCCAGGCGGTAATACTTCGAGCGTCGCTTGGTCCGCGCCGAGCCAAAGATCGACACCCGCGGGCCGACCTTCCCGAGCGTCTCGTAGCCCTCCACAAACTCGCTCATGATCCGGAACACTCGCCAAGTGTCCTTCACTCTGAAATCCTCATCCATTACGTTTTCCATCGACCCGCCTCTCCGATACGAAGACCGCGGCCTCCCGGCCACATGACATTGCCGCAACCCGCAGAGCGTATTATGACACGACCGTACTGTGCGCGTCAAGGAGAAGTGGATGAGGAGTTTCCCCTCTTCCGCCTCAGCGGCATGAGGGCCTTCGGAAAACGGGGCGCAGGAAAAACGGGGACGGACCTGCCGTCCGGTCTGTCCCCGCTTTCGGTTTTCCACGACGCCGTTACGCGAAAGTTGCTCCTCGCAATGACGCCGCGGAGGTCATGGGGAACTACCACGGAATTTCCGCTTTACGGCCGCCGCGATCTTGCCTATACTCTCATTGTGATCTGTCCCCTATCGCGAAGGGTTGGGGGGGTGAGGAGGCCCGGTTCTTCTCCCGCCCTTCCATTCTTCCAATCAAGCCAAGGAGGTTCGTATGGCGCCAGAGAAGGATCAAACCGTAAAGCCGAACGTCGTCTTTATCCTCACCGATGACCAGGGCCCCTGGGCGGCGGGGTGCTATGGCAACCCGGAGATTCGCACGCCGAACATCGACCGCCTTGCGGCGACAGGCATGCGGTTCCAGAACTTCTTTGTCGCCACGCCGGTTTGCTCGCCGAGCCGGGCCACGTACATCACCGGCCGGATTCCGTCGCAGCACGGCGTGCATGACTTCATCTCGGGCAGCAGAGACGCGCCCAAGGGATGGCTGCGCGGGCCGAACACGGGTCCCGGCGCGATTCGATATCTGGAAGGCCAGACGACCTATACCGAGGTCATGGCCCGGAACGGATGGACCTGCGCCCTCAGCGGCAAGTGGCACCTCGGCGATACGCAGATCCCCCACGCCGGCTTCACCCACTGGCTCTGCCACCAGAGCGGCGGCGGTCCCTACAACAACGCGCCCCTCGTCCGCGACGGCCAGATGGTCGATGAGCCCGGTTACGTGACCGACGTCTTCACCGATGAAGCGGTGATGCGGATCGACAAATACGCGGATGCGAATATCCCCTTTTACCTCAGCGTCCACTACACCGCCCCCCACAGCCCCTGGACGGGCCATCCGCAGGAGATCGTGGATTCCTATGACGACTGCCCGTTCGAGTCCTGCCCGCAGGAACCGGTGCACCCGTGGGCGGCGGACCAGGGTCTGACCAAAAACTCTCTCGGCAATCGCGAGATGCTCAAGGGCTATTTCGCCGCGGTGACGGCCATGGACATCGGCGTGGGCCGGATCATCGACAAGATCGAGGAGCGCGGGCTTCGCGAGAACACCCTCATCGTCTTCTGCAGCGACAACGGCTTCTCCTGCGGCCATCACGGCTTCTGGGGCAAAGGCAACGGCACGCTGCCGAGGAACATGTTTGAGAACTCTGTCAGGGTCCCGGCCGTCTTCAGCCACCCCGGCGTCATTCCCGAGGGGCGGGTGGAGGAGGCGCTCGTCTCGGCATACGACGTGATGCCCACGCTGCTCAACTACGTGGACCTGCCCACCCCGAACGAAGCGGACCTTCCCGGCTCATCATTCCTGCCGATGCTGCGCGGCGAGGAGATGAAGGAGCGCGAGAACGTCGTCATCTTCGACGAGTACGGTCCCGTACGAATGGTGCGGACGAAGGAGTGGAAGTACGTCTACCGCCACGCCCACGGCCCCCACGAGCTCTACGACATGGTGAACGACCCCGACGAACGGAATAACCTGACCGACGACCCCGGCCAGACGAAGCGCATCCAGGAGCTGCGCGCCATGATGGACGAATGGTTTGCGAAGTATGTCATCCCCGAGCGCGACGGTCTCCGCCGCCCCGGCGACGAGCGGGGACAGACGGACTATATTCCCCTGCGATAGCCCATCCTCCCGGGGACCGGAACCACCGGGAGGATGCAACGCACTTGTCTTTGGGTCGAAAGGCGGTAGAATGGATGCACGCCTCCGGTAAAGGGAGAGGCGTGCAAGTCAGAATTCCAAATAAAACAAGGCGAGGAAACCACGCCATGAAACCGAACATTCTCTTTTTCGCCGTGGACGACCTGAACGACTGGGTCGGCCACCTGAAGGGCCATCCGCAGATTCAGACGCCCCACATGGACCGCCTGGCGGGCCGGGGCACGTTTTTCACGAGCGCCCACTGCCAGTCACCCCTGTGCAACCCCTCCCGCAGCAGCCTCCTCACCGGCCTGCGCCCCTCGACCACCGGCATCTGCGGTCTTGCGCCCGGCATCCGGGACGTGGCGGCGCTCAAGACCCATGTCACCCTGCCGCAGACCTTCACCCGCGCCGGATACCACACCTACACCTGCGGCAAGGTCTATCACGACGGCTCCATCAAGCCGCCCGACCGGCCCGCCGAGTTCAACTCCTGGGGACCGGCGCCCGGCATGCCGCGGCCGGAGAAAAAGTTCGTGCAGACCCCCGCCGATCACCCGCTAATGGACTGGGGCGTTTACCCGCCGGACGACCGGGAGCAGGCCGATTGGCGGATCGCCGACGCGGCCGTCGAGGCGCTCCAGACGGCGCCGAAGGACAAGCCGTTCTTCATTGCCTGCGGTTTCCGCCTGCCGCATGTCCCCTGCTACGCATCACAGAAATGGTTTGATCTGTATCCCGTCGAGACGACCGAGCTGCCCCCCGTGAAGGAGGACGACCGCGACGACACGCCGCGCTTCTCCTGGTATCTGCATTGGAAACTGCCCGAGCCGCGTCTGAAGTTCCTTCGCGAGAACAACCAGTGGCTGCCGCTCGTGCGGGCATATCTGGCCTGCGTGAGTTTCATGGACAGTCAGGTGGGCCGCGTCGTGGCGGCGCTGGAGGAGACGGGCCGGGCCGACAACACGATCGTCGTCCTCTGGTCCGACAACGGCTGGCACGTCGGCGAGAAACTGATCACGGGCAAGAACACCCTGTGGCGGCACTCCACCCGCGTGCCGCTCCTCTTCGCCGGGCCGGGCGTCGCCCAGGGGGGGCGCTGCACGCAGCCGGTCGAGCTCCTCGACATCTTTCCCACGCTGCTGGAGCTTTGCGGCATGCCGCCAAGGGCCGACCTGGAGGGCCACAGCCTCGTCCCCCAATTAACGGACGCAGACGCACGGCGCCCCTGGCCGGCCATCACAACGCACAATCAGGGCAACCACACCATCTGCACGGAAGACTGGCGGTACATCCGGTACGCCGACGGCTCGGAGGAGCTTTACGACCTCCGCGAGGACCCCTTCGAGTGGACCAACCTCGCCGCGCTGTCGAAGTGCGCCGGGGTCAAGCAGTCCCTCGCGAAGTGGATTCCCAAGGTGGACCTGCCGCCCGTGCCCGGCAGCATGCACCGTGTCCTGACCTACGACCCGAAGACGGGCCAGGCGATCTGGGAAGGGAAACCCATCGGGCCGAACGACCCGATTCCCGAGATGGAGGATTGAGCGCCGCCCCTCTTCGCTGCAAAAACATGATGACAAAACCGGGTATGTGTAACATCTTCATTTATCGTAAGTTGTACGATAGCTTATGACCGGAGAGCCCGACGAAGGAAGATATCAAACGTCGATCTCGGCGAGGGGGAAATGCTGCTGGCTGCCGTAGACGTCCCGGTCGCCCGGCGCGCCGGAGCTGGCCCCCGGCCGGGGCATGGACACCTTGACCGCCAGCACGCGCTCGAAGGGGCAAATGCGGACGCTCGACCCCTCCACACCATACAGCCGAGCGATCTGCTCCGCAGTAAACCACGGCGAGGCCAGGACGCGATCGAAGATCTCCTTGCTCTCGAAAAACAGGTCGATGGTCAGCGTGAAGGGCCCGGCGTTCTTGCTGCGGATGACCTTTGCACAGTTGTACAGCCGCATCACACCTCCTCCAACGTCACAGGAAACAACGAGCCGATGTCCTCCCCCACCATCAGGTGATAGACCGCAAACTCGTAGACCGCGCCGCCGCGCAGATCGGACGGGGAGAACGGGAAGGCCAGGTTCCCCCCCGTCGTCTTCCGCATGGGGAAGCTCTGGTGCTGGGCCGTGGACCGGGCGAGACGGAGAACGGTATCGGCCAGCTCCTGCGTCGGGGCGATGGCCTCGATGAGCAGACCGATCTCCCTCCGTGCGCCGTCCGACGGCGGTTCGAGCGGGCCCATGACGGCGTCGCGGCCGTAGCGGAGGAACCGCAGCGAGTAGTCGCCCGGCTCGATGGCGCCCTTCAGATTGTCCGCCACGGTATCGCGCACAACGCTTTCCAGGTCGTCGATATGTTCGGTGATGAGGGGGTCGCGGACGCCGGCGATGGTGATCGAGCGATACCCCCGCAGCGCCGCGCCCTCGAGCTTGATCGCCGGCGTGTCCGACCGGATCAACCGCGTGCCGGACACCTTCACACCGCGCTCCCCGTGCGGCTCGAATGCGCACCCCGCCATGTCCACCTTCCCCTCCGGCTCGTAGAAGCATGTCGGGTCGGGCTGTTCATAGAGCGCGTGGGCGGCGACGGACTCGGGGGTGCAGCGCCTCTCCGGGTTGGCCGGCTCGACAAGGAAGTGGTCCTTTCGCACGACGCCGATGAGCGAGTCGTTCGCCCCCGCCGGCGCGGCGCACAGCGCCCCGCACTCGGCGATCTTGCCGCAGTGCAACGCGAGGCCGGGGCCGAGTCCCCGCAGGATCGGGAGCGCGGCGAAGATGGCCGTGTCGCAGCAGCGGCCGGCGACGATGACGTCCGCCCCGGCGTCGAGGGCCTCGATGATCGGCCCCGTTCCCATCTGCGCGACGAGGTGCGTGCATGAGGAGATGGCCTCCTCCGTCAGCTCCTGCGCCGGTCCGCAGGACGTGATGCGGCCATCCTTCAGGGCCGCCTTCACGGCGTCGGGGTCGAGGTCGGCGTGGATAACCGCAAGGCGGAAGTGCAGGCCGCAGCGCCGCGCCACATCGCGGAGCAGGTCGAGGAAGGCCTCCACGTGGGGTTTCGCGCCCGAACCGCCCGCGCTGCCGATAATGAAGGGCGCGCCGAGTCGCCGGGCCGCGCACAGGGCGGGGGCGAGATCGCGCTTCACCTGCATCGGCTTGACGAAGTTCACCCCGCTCCCGAGGTAGTACGGCCCGGGGCCGGTGGAGCCGGCGTCGACGCCGAGGAAGTCCACGCCGCCCTCGACGCCGCGCTCAAGGCTTTCCGCGGGATACCCGTATCCGAGCATGCCGCAGACGGATAAAAAGCGGACCTCATCGTTCATGCGAACCGGCCTCCGATCGTTTCCAAACCACAAGGCTATTATACCCACTCCGCGCCCGGGCGCAACCCGGCCGGAATGTTTTTTTCTTTCCCCTTGCATCCGCGCAAAAGCAGGGGATAATGTCGGCACGGGCGCATCGGCATGTCGCGCCCCGCTAAGGCCCGAACATGGTGGCCCGTGGAGGGGCGCATGAAAGCAGATTTTCGGAGCGGAAAGGAGATACACATGGTGGACGAGGAGGCGTTGGAACGGGCAAAGAAGAGGGTGGACGCCAAGATCGGGTTCTACATCCACCTGACGGTCTACGTGGGCGTGAACGTGCTGCTCCTGATCATCAACCTCGCCACACTTCCGCCGGCGGACCAGCGGAAGGGGTTCTTCCAGGACTTCTGGTTCTACTGGCCGCTCCTCGGCTGGGGCATCGGCGTGATGTTCCACGCCCTCGGCGCCTTCCTCTCCAACAGCGGTGCATCGATCAAGGAGCGCATGATCGAGAAGGAGCTCGCCAAGGAGGAAGCCGCGGCGGAAGAGATCGGCCAGAACGAAAAGGAAGACAAGAAGGAAGAGTAACCACCGGCGGCGTCTTGGCGTAGACGCCATGTGAGAGACGGGTGCCCGCCGGGGCCGGAGGAAAGCGGTGCAGCCGACAGAGGCGATCTGCTGGGAGAAAGAAGGCGACGTAACCGTCGTGCGCTTCACAGAGAACCATATCGCCGACGAGGCCTACACGGCGCGCGCGCGAAAAGAGCTGAGGGACCTGGCCAAGAGCGTCGGCGGAAAGGTCCTCGTGTCCCTTGCAAACGTCGAGTTCATGGCCAGCATTGGCATCACCCTCCTGGTGGAACTCGACCGACTTCGCCGCACCTCTCATATCCAGTTGAAGGTCTGCGAGGCGCAGCCCCTGGTCAGGCAGGTCTTCCTTTCCGCACACCTCAATCGCATCCTCGGCATCTATGCCACCCGGGCCGACGCCCTGGCGGCCTTTGCGGCCGGGCAGTAAAGAGACGAGGAATCCACGCAGGTATATCCGGTGCGCCGCGCTCATAGCTTGTTTGAGCGTGTCTTCGGCGTGGCCTGGGTCTCCCCCAGCCACGAAGCTCACCAAGGGACGCAGCCCATTGTAGCCGCACCCACATCTCATCCCGGGGCCCTGTCTGGGGCGTCATCATCTCGTCCCCGGGCTCTGCCTGGGGACGCGTTCCTCATTTGGCACCGCCTCTTGGCCTTGGCTGATGATAAGGAGGCAGGCAGAGCCTGCCAGATCGTCCGTTCCCAGGCAGAGCCCGGGAACGAGGAAAACTCCTGTATCATATCTACTTGACGTATTGCGCATTGTGTTGTATAATAAGATAGTTTGGGAACGCGCACCCGCAGGGGGATAGCGTTCGATTATGGCAAACTACAAAATTCCGGCAATCCGAGACCTTCGCGATCAGCTCTTCTTCGCCCCGGAGAGGGCGCGCAAGCAACAGGTCGCCCGCCTGGAGATCCTGGTCCGGGAAATCGACCCCGACCGCGACTATCCCTACGACTACCTCGTTTTCCGCATCACACGATTCCGCCCGGAGCGAAACACCCGGGCCAACCTCGCGGGCGAGGCGCTGCACAGCGACCTGGCGCGGCTGCTGCTCGACCTGAGTGGGTCGGTCAACATCCCCGTCTCCGACGCGGGCGAGCAGGTCCTTTCGGTTGAGGAGCTGGCGAGGCGCTACGACGTGAGCACCCGGACCATCGTGCGGTGGCAGTCGGCGGGGCTGGTGGGCGAGAAGTTCATCTTCCCCGACGCGCAAAAGAAGACCGGCTTCCGGCAGTCTTTCATAGATCGTTATGTGAAGGACCGGCCGGGCGCGGTCGCCAAGTCCCGCGCCTTCAGCCGGTTGACGAAGGCCGAGAAGAGACAGATCGTCCGCCGCGCCCGCAACCTGGCGGAGCGCGGGGACCTCTCGCTTTCCCGCGTGGCCCGCCGCCTGGCGAGGGAGTTCGGCCGCTCGCGCGAGACCATCCGCTACACCCTCCGCCAGTTCGACCGCCGCCACCCCGGCAAGGCCGTCTTCGACCGGCCTCAGCGGGGCCTGACCGAGGGCGACAAACAGACGATCAAGGACCTGTACGACAAGGGCACACCGGTCCGCTCCATCGGCAAGAACTTTCGCCGGACCGAATCGGCGATTTACGCGATCATCAATCGCATGCAGGCCAGGGACCTGCAGGCCGAGACGATTGAATACATCTACAACCCCGAATTCGATGAACCCGACGCGGACGAGAATATCCTCGGCGGGGACATCGAGACGGCCCTCCAAAAACGGTCGGCGAGACCCTCCGCCGAGAGGGCCGCTGCGGCGCCCCTGTGCCTGCGCCACCTGCGCCGGAGCCGGCTCCTGAGCAAGGAGGAGGAGATTGCCCTTTTCAAGCGCTACAACTACATCAAGCACAAGATCAACAAGCTCCGGTCGGCGCTGGACCTGAAGAACCCGAGCGGCGCCCGGCTCCGCGAGATCCTCGACCTCAAGAACCGGGCCGCCGAACTGAAGGACCGCCTCATCCACGCGAACCTGCGCCTTGTGGTGAGCGTTGCCAAGCGCCACACCGGCCCGTTGACCAGCATCGCTCAACTCATCAGCGACGGCAACATCACCCTCATGCGCGCCGTGGAAAAATTCGACTACGGCCGGGGCAACCGCTTCAGCACGTATGCCTCATGGGCGCTCATGAAGAACTTCGCCAAGACCGTGCCGGAAGAGAACTATCACCTCAACAAGTTCATGACCGGCCGCCAGGAGACCCTCGAGGCGATAGGCAGCGAGATGCCCGAGCCCTTCGAGCTGGCCGAGGACCCGGCCAAGGTCCTCAAGGAAAAGGTCCTGGCCGTCCTTCACATGCTTCCCGAGCGCGAGCGGGTCATCCTCCGCGCGCGCTTCGCTCTGGGCGGCGGCGACACGCCCCAGACGCTCCAGAAGATCGGCGAGGCCATGGGCCTCACGCGAGAGCGCGTCCGTCAGCTCGAGGCCCGCGGCCTGAAGCACCTCCGCGCCATACTGGAACCGGAGGCCCCCGAGCCGCAGAAGGTATAGCCCCTGCCGTATCGACTCAGAAGAGGTGAAAAAATAGTAGGCGCGCCCTTTATGGGCGCGCACGAACGCGGTCTACCGCACCGCAGGCGTGAAACCTGCGGCGCATTGCGATTCTTTCACGCCTTCTCAGTCCTGTCTGGGGGGACTGTCGCAACAACCAGGTCGCGAAACCGACAAGAAGGGGAGGTCCGGGAAAATGGCCTATCTGACCGCGTACCTGAGAAAGGGACTGAAGCTGGAGCCGCAGTTCTATTGGAACCTGGGAGATTTCGCACAAGAGAAAATTATAAAGGGAGAAGAAGGGCTCATCGCACAAATCGGCCGGGGCGATGACTGCGACTTTCAACTGGCCGAGCCGTATGTGAGCTGGCACCAGGGCGAATTTCATCTCCTGTGTCTGCCCTCCGGCCGATGGGCATATGTCTACTTCAATGCGTCAAAGTACGGGTCGGGCTACGCCCACAATCTGCACGAACTCCCCGGACAGGCCGTCAATCCGGAGGGAAGGCTGCTGGACAATGGGATATGGATCTTCTTCCCCTATACCGGCTCGAAGCAGGGAGCCATGCCGAAGGACCGGGCCTTCGTCCGATACACGGAAGAGGCCTTAGAGGACATCCCCAAGAAGCTCTACGCCGACGCCAAGAGCTTCGGCGACACGGTCATTCAGGACGTATCGAGCCTCAGAATCAAGAAATAGGAGAGGTCTTTCCCCGGAATCTGGACGCCATGCGATGACACGGGCGATGGTCATGGGGAAACACCTCCCAGAATTTCAAGTTGCATTCTCGACCCGGCTAAGCTATACTCGCCATTTCATAACAAACGTACCGTCCGATTCATTGCCCGAGGAACTCGCGTGAACACCGTAAAGGACCTCCTGACAAAGAAATGGTTCTGGATCGCCGTCACGCCCCTTCTTCTGGCCGTCGCCTCCCTCGCCTTCTTCCAGGAATACTGCCGATGGGAGCGAAAATTCGGCGTCGCCGCTGGAAATCAAATCAAGAACCGATCGGCCTCGGTGCTCCTCAACGCCGCCGCAGTCAACGATGCCCGATAGCTCCATTGCACCAAACCATGCGGGAGTCCTGATGTGCGCCGAGATGGACTAACCTGGGCCATAGGGGGCCTTGTCCTCCTCTCCCTCGCATGCCAGATCTCCGAACTCCCCCACGTCCGAACCCTCCGCGGCGACGAGACCTACTACATTCAGGCCGCACACGAAATGATGCAATCCGGCGACTGGATCACTCCCCGCTATGAATCCGGCGCGCTCCGCTTCCAAAAACCCATCCTCACCTACTGGCTCGTCGGCGGTGCCATGCGCCTCTGCGGCATCGGCCTCGCCGCCGCCCGGCTGCCCGCCCTGCTCCTGGCCCTGGCCACGTTGCCCTTCGTCTACGGCCTCGCCCGCCTCCTCCTCCGCGACCGCGCCGCCGCCCTCTTCGCCGTCGCCGCCCACGTCTCCGCCGAAGTCGTCTACAGCAACGCCCACCAGGCCCGTACCGACACCATCCTCGCCTTCTTCATCGCCGCCGCCATGTACTTCTTCGCGCGACTCATCTTCGAGCCCGGACACGAACGGCGCGACGTCGTCCTCGCCTACGCCGGCGTCGCCGGCGCCACCCTCACCAAGGGACTCGCCGGCGTCGGCTTCGTCCTCTTGCCCGTAGCCGTCTTCCTGCTGGTCTCATGGAGACGCAAAGGCAGGGGGCGCTGGCGCGCCGTGGCCAGTCCGTGGGGCTGGGCCGTACTGCTTCTCCTCATCGCCCCCTGGTTCGGACTCATGCTGGCGCGCTACGGCAGGGCCTTCACCAACACCTTCTTCGGCGACCAAGTCGGCATCCGCATCGCCGGGGGAAAGGGATACCTCCTCCTCAACCCCATCGAGTACCTCTGGCTCCTCTTCAAGAGTTGCCTGCCCTGGAGCATCGTCATCGCCCTCGGCCTTCTCACAAACGACGGCGGCGTACGGGGCAAACTGGCCAAGCAGCGCGACGAATGGACCTTCCTCGCCGCATGGTTCGCCGTTACGCTCCTCATCATCCTCGGCGCCAACATCACCCGGGGCCGTTACCTCCTCACCGTCATGCCCATCTTTTCCCTCCTCGCCGGGCAGCTCCTGTCCGGGCTTGGGGCGGAGGGCCCGCCGCCGCGCGGCGCACGATGGGGCCTATGGGTCCTGGCAGCGGGCGGCGTCGTGGCCGGTGTCGTCTGCATCGCCCACTTCGCCCTGCTTGCCTGGGCCGGCGTGGGGGGGGCCTCGGTCCAGCCCGTCATCGGGGCGATCCTTGCCTGCGGCGGCGTGCTCATGGCCGTCTTCATCCGCAAGCGTCTGCTCCGCTGGGCGGCCCTCTACGGCGCAGCGGTCATGGTCCTCGCCATGGCCTCCTTCGACGCCTTCCTCCTCCGTCCCGAATCGACCGAAGCCGCCGCCGGCCTTGCCCGGGAGGTCGTCGCCTCGCAGCCCGACGAGGTGCAAATCGTCACCGTCGGCCTCTCGAAGCACGACCGCGCCGCCGTGCTTCTTTATGGCCGGCGCCGCGTGGATGAGTGGACCGACGCGACAGACTTCCCCGCCCAGATCGTCTTCCTCCACGACCTCCTCCGCCGACCCGGCGGCAAGCTCATCCTCCTTGACGACAAGGACTACACCGCCCTGCCCGACTCGATCAGGCAGCGGCTTCGCATCGTCGCCAGCCGGTCCTACTACCACGACCTTGTCGAAAACTTCCTCCGCGGCAAGGCAAAGGACCGCGATGCTCTCCTGGAAATGAGCAAGAGCACCATCCACGCGGCCGCGGTCAGGCCGTCGTAGCGCGGATAGCCGCGAGAACAACGCAATCCCCGGCGTCCCTGCCGACGGCCCAAGAGAGAGGCATTGTACTTGCGTGAGGCGGTGCACCCTGCTATATTCACGTTGCGGGTCGACCATCGCGGCATTGCGGTGAGATAACTTCTTGATGAGGAGGAAACCATGGGCGATCGACCGACCGAGGAGCAGATCCAGCAGATCAACGAGGCCCTCTTCGCCGGCCGTCGCGTTGAGGCCATCAAGCTCTACCGCGAGTTCACCGGCCAGGGCCTCAAGGAGGCCCACGACTTCATCGACGTCGTCCACCAGGAGCTCCGCGAGAAATGCCCGGAGAAGTTCGAGGAGAGCGCCGACAAACCGAAAGGCTGCCTCGGCCTCCTTGCCTGCCTGTTCCTGCCGGTGGGGGCGGTGCTGTATTGTGTGGGCAGCCTGATGGCGGGGCGCATGTAGACCGGTCCTTGTCCCATCCGGAGGATGGATGAGGCGGCGGACTGCTCTGCGCGCGGTTTTGATGTGATTGCATCCGCTGTCGTATGCAACGTGCCCAACAGCGTTGCGCGCGGATAGCCCCCCATGCTCAATGCATAGCTAATGGAGGTGCCCCAGCAGGAGGGTTGCCAGGCCGAGGAACACGAAGAACCCCCCTACGTCCGTGGCAGTGGTGATGAAAATGGAGGAGGCCAGAGCCGGGTCGCGGTGGAGGGCCTTCAGAGCCAGAGGGAACAGCGTTCCGAAGACCCCGGCGATCATGAGGTTGCCGGTCATCGCCAGAAACAAGATCAGCCCCAACCAGGGATTTCCATACCAGAGAACCGCGATGCACTTGAGTTGCGCAACGGCCTCCGCTTCGCTTGCGGCCATCTTGGATCGGAGTATGTTTGGGATGGCGACGGCCGCAAGGCTCGTGAGGATCACAAGCACGATCATCAGTTCAACGAATGTGAATCCTTTCGCCTGCTGCATGATGCACTTATCGCATTACCCAACGCACCCGTGTCCATTCCATGCCCTCCTTGGGCAAATCCGATGCCGGTTCGGACAGTCACGGCGCAGCCACTTGACGCAACATGCCGCCAAGTCGATGGATACGGGCGAACGAGATTTACGCAGCCCCGGACTGCACGACTGTGCACATGACGTATTTTGTCAGTTGTGGCCTGTGTTGCGTCCGTGAAGTGACGGTTTTTGTCACAGACCTTCTCCGCTGGTTTCAGCCGCGGAGCGGTGGATAAGGTCGCGGGGCCTCCTCGATCCATCGATTGGAGACCCCGCTGTGCCCCGGGCTGATGGCGCGTCTGCGCCCTTACCGCCGTCTGCCGCGTCCGAAAGATCTTCCGCCGCGACGGAAGCTGGATCGGGAAGACCGGTACGAATGGCTGCGGCTGCGATGCATGCCGTACGAAGGACGGCTGTGTCCGCCGCTGTACGGCTTATATTGTTTGCTGTTGTAGTTGTAGGGGATGAGGCCGCTGCTGGAGCGCGCCCTGGGTTGGCTGCTGCTGCGGTAGGTCTTGCATTGTGGGACCGTGGTCTTCTGGGCCTGGCGGCTGTAGTAGGACGTGCTCGGCGTGGCTTCCGCGCTGCCCTGGTGGGTGATGGAGTTGCCGGAGCGCGCCCATGTGTTGTTCGACTCGACGCCCGCGCCGCTCGGGCCGGCCCATGAGCCATCTCGCGTCACCGTGCTGCCGTCTTTGGTCCACGTGGCATTTTGCTGTGCGGTCTGGCCGTTTGGGCCGGAGGTCGTGGCCTGATGGGTCACGGAGTTTCCATCCTTGGCCCATGTGTCGCTTCGTGTGGCGGTGTTGCCGTTCGGTCCGGTTGTGGCCCCCTCGCGGGTGACGGTGCTGCCATCCTGTGTCCATGTGGCGTCGTTCTGCACGGTTTGTCCGTTGGGGCCGGTGAGCGTGCCGTCGTGGGTGACTGTGTTTCCGTCTTTCGTCCATGTGTCGGACCGCGTGGCGCTGTTGCCATAGGGTCCGGTGGTCGAGCCTTCGCGTGATACGGTGCTGCCGTCCTGTGTCCATGTGGCGGAGTGCTGCACGGTCTGTCCGTTCGGTCCGGTGACGGTGCTCTGGTATGTTGCCGTGGCGTTCGCAGCGGTCCACGCGCCGTTGGCATAGACCATGGCGCCATAGGCCCCGTAGTATGTGCCCGCATAGACGACGTAGGCGTTATCGTACACCCAGGCGGTCGCGGGCAGGTAGAGGTAGCCGCAGGGAATGTAGAAGACGCAGACCTCGGCATCCATGTCCTGTTCATCCTCGTCGCCGTAGTAATACGAATAGTACGGGTCGACCTCTTCATAGGCCTCGTCTTCCTGCGCCCGCGCCCGAAGGGCGAAGGTGACCGTGAGCAGCGCCGCCAGAACCAGTTTGCTCGTCCTCATCCTCTCACTCCTTTCGATTCTTCGTTCTTTCTTGCACATGTTCCTCTCGTCGGGGAGTTAGTGGAGGGATGGTGTGGACGGTAACAGAAATTTACGGCCCGGCATCCAGAGAAGGATATAAGCGCCGAGGTGGAGGGATGTTATGACCCGGCGAAAAAACCGGATTTAACTCTCCCGACCTGCCGGGGACAACAATACGGGGGAGAAAACGATGCCGAGCCCGCATCATGTCCTCCCCACAAACTCGCGTACCTCCGGGCATATCTGCCGTCCAGCGCGGCCAGGCCGCACCAGGCACGGCAGCGCGAACGTATAGAGCCGGAGCACTCCATTGCTTGGAATTTCGCTTCCGTTTTTTTGGGAAAGGTGATATGTTTACGGTACTTCAGAGGAAACGAATCGGGATGTGGCCCACATGGCAAGAGTCGAGTTGACTGTCCCAAGCGATGCCGCCGAGCTGAAGCGGATTCGCGCCTTCGCGAACGCCGTTTGCGAGAGCGTGGGCGCCATCGACGGGAGGACGGCCCTGCAGATCGAACTTGCCGTGCACGAGGCGGCGAGCAACATCATGGAGCATGCCTACGGCGGCTGCACCGATAGGGAAATTACTGTTGAGGCGGACGCCTCAGATAACGCGATTGAGTTTCGGCTCTACCATTGTGGCAAGATGTTCGAGTGCAAGGCCCCCCGGCCGGACCCGTCGCCCGAGACCGGTTACGGACTGTACCTTATGGGGCAGTGCATGGACGAGGTCCGGTACTTCCGCGCCGAAGACGGCCGGGCGTGCACCTGTTTGGTAAAGAAACTCCACACACGAGGAAAGAAGAGGTGCGGCATGGAACCTGCGGTCGAGCAAGTTGGTGATGTGCTTGTGGTCACGCCGCTTACCGAATCGCTGGAGATCGGCAACGCCGACGAGTTCAGCGACGCCGTCACCCCGATCATTCGAGGCAAGAACAAGGTCGTCTTTGACATGAGCAAGCTCTGCTTCGTGGATAGCTCCGGGCTGAAGGCCATCATCTGGTGCATCAAACAGTTGGACGCGGTTGACGGCGACTTGAAGTTGTGCGGGCTGACCGAACAGGTGCGGTCGCTCTTCGAGATCGCGCGGATGCACAAGATCATCGACATTTTTGACACGCGGGAGCAGGCCGTCGAGGCGTTCCAGAAGAAGTAGCTCCCGTGCGGGCGGCGGGCAACAACGAAAAACGAAAGGAATATGCGCATGAAACTGAAGACCCTTCAGCAGGACGAAGACCTGAGTTGTGTGGCCCTCGAGGGCCGTCTGGATATGATGGGCGTGCAGCAGATCGAAAAGGACTTTCTGGAGGCCACGGCGGCGCGCAGGAAGCCGACGCTCATCGACCTGGTCGATCTGGAATTCATGTCCTCCTTTGGCCTGGGCATGCTCATGAAATGCGCCAGCGTCCTCCGGGCCAATAACGTCAAGGTGGCACTCCTCAATCTTCAGCCCCCCGTCAAGGAGTTGATCGAAATGACGAAAGTGGACCAACTCCTCCCGGTGATGGACGACAAACAGGCGGCGCTGGAATATCTTCGACAGCCGTAAGGCGACCTGTGGATGTCGCCGACACCTGAATACGGGGGGTCTTCGAGCCCGACGCGCGGACGTTCCTCTCGGCATGGATCGCCGAGGGGCCGACGCACCACTTCGCCCTCGGCATCGGTCACGAGGCGGACACGATCCAGCGGATCGCCGACGCGCTGGGCATCGAGTCGGTCATTGTCGCGCCGTGAACGGCCCGTCGATGAACCGCACACCGGCCTCTTTCGTGTCCACCACCTTGCCGGTTTCGCATTCGCGAAGGGAAACCCGGAGGGTATAATCACCCTCCTCGGGGGCCTCGGCCTGGAGCGTGTAGACGGCCTTTCCGATCGGCTCTTTCGTTTTGGCTGCTGTCTTGCCTTCCTCCGAGACAAGTGCGATGGCAAGTTCGTGGGTGTCTCGGCTCACTTTGCCTCCGGCCTCGCATGTGAAGGGGACGTATCGTTCGCTTGTGTAGAAGATCGTCTGCTTGAGCGCAAGGGAATAGATGTGCGGCGTCGTAAACTCCTTCCGGCCGGTGAGCAGGCCGATCTCGCTGGCGGTCAGCACGCGGTGGAAGATGCAAAAGTTATCCATGACGCCGTCGGCATTGTTGCGGCCGCGGAGTCCTGAGCCGACATAGAAGCGTTCCCCTGGTGTGCCGATGGCGCCCTTGACCCGTTTTCTCGCCTTTAGTTTACCGTCGATGTAGATCTGAATGTATCGAGCGTCCCACGTGGCGGCGAGGTGATGCCACTCGCCCTTTTTCCACTCCGCGATGCACGTCTTGGCCGTGTTGTTCCCGCCGCCGGAGTCGTCGAGCCAGAACCACAACTCCTGCAGCGGCTGCTTGTAGCGGAAGGTGTAGAGCGTCAGGCTCCCGGCCGCGTTGGCGCCGCCGCTCTTGTTTGCGGGGCCCGGCCAGGAGAACAGGTTGCGGATTGCATAATCCTCCCCGGACCAATTTGGCCTGAAGTGGAGCGCAACCGTCCCTTGCGCCGGATCGATGCACCCCTTCGCCGGGAAGGCGCACTCGGCCACACCTTCCTCCCGATTGAATCGAACGCCTCGGCCGGATAGGCCCTCCGTTGCGCCCGATCCCTTCAGCTTGTCTGGCTCTGCTGCGCCCTTGCTTACATCCGCCTTCATCTCGCTGTCGAAGGAGAGATAGAACAACAGGTCG
>JAADGH010000038.1 GCA_013152475.1 Planctomycetota bacterium | reverse complement strand
CGCCTTCATCGTGATCGACCCCGGTGTGCGGAAAGCGGGTGGACTGGACGTTGTGGAGCAGGAGCTGAAGCGGGAGGGAATCGACTTCGAGGTCTTTGACGAGGTCGAGCCCGAGCCCGCGCGACTGGCCGTGGATTCTGCCGCGGAGCAAATCGACGATGACGTGGATGTCGTCATCGCCATCGGCGGCGGAAGCACGATGGACCAGGCGAAGGGCATGCGCATCGTGGCGGAGTGCGGTGGATCGATCCGTGACTACAAGGGCGGCGACAGGCTGCCAGAATTTTTCCGCATCGGCCTCATCTGCATCCCCAGCACGTCCGGAACAGGGAGCGAGGTATCGTGGGGGGGAGTCTATACCGACGAGGAGAACGGGTTGAAGTTCCCCGTGTCCGGTCGGTCGAATGCACCGGATGTGGCGCTGGTGGACCCGCAGATGACCGCGACCATGCCGCCGCGCGTGACGGCGATGACGGGGTGCGATACGCTGGTCCATGCGGTGGAGTCGTACCTGTCGAACTTCGCCACGCCGCTGACGGAGGCGCTGAGCCTTCGGGCCATCGAGCTCGCGGCGCACAGTCTGCCGCAGGCATTCACCAACGGCCGGGACATGACCGCCCGCGACCGGATGGCCCGGGCATGCACGCTGGCGGCCATGGCGTTCAACACGTCGCGGCTGGGCATGGCGCATGGCGTGTGCCTGCCGCTGGCGGCGAAGTGCAAGCTGCCGCATGGCCTGGCCGTGGCGGTGATGCTGCCCTACGTGCTGGAGTTTAACCAGGCGGCCTGCGGGAAAAAGCTGTCCAACCTGGCCCATGCCCTGGGCGTGGAGGTGCGCGGCGCGGACGAGGTGAAAGCCGCCGACAGATCCGTCGAGGCGATCCGGCGCCTCTACGAGTTCATCGGCATTCCGCTGAACCTGCGCGGGCTGGAGGTCACGCGCGATGTGTTCGACGAAGTCGCCGATCTGGCCATGGGCACGCACCAAGTCCCCGCGAACCCGAGGAAGATCGAGTCGAAGGAAGAGATCATCGAGCTGCTGAACAGTGCGTATTGAACCCGCGGAATTCAAGAACAAGCGCGTGGGCATTTCCGAAGCACTAACCCAATTTAAGCGCAAGCAACAGGGTACCCTCTTCCCGGTGGACAGCCCCCGGACCATTGTCGAGACTGTCTCCATAAATGGTTCCTTGGTAACGCGCTACGTCAACGAATTCTGGACGTCCCGCCAGCGCCAGGCGTCGTCTCTCCATGAGGTCTCCTACCGCGCCTGCTTCAAGCCGCAGCTTCCGCGATTCTTCATCGAGAGGCTTACCGAGGAAGGCGACATCGTTTACGACCCCTTCAGCGGCCGGGGCACGACGTGTATCGAAGCGGGGCTGATGGGGCGGCGGGTGATCGCGAACGACATCAACCCGCTGAGCGAGATTCTGGCCGCGCCGCGATTCTTCATCCCCGACTTGGCGGACGTCGAAGAGCGACTTTCGCAAATCCGAATCGACCGGCGGCGCCGGGCGGAGATCGAGCTCGATATGTTCTATCATCCCCACACGGAGGCGGAGATTGTCTGCCTGCGGGATTACCTGACCGAGCGAAACGAATCGGGGAAGGAAGACCATGTGGATCGATGGATTCGCATGGTCGCGACGAACCGGCTGACCGGGCACTCGAAGGGGTTCTTCTCTGTTTACACGCTGCCGCCGAACCAGGCGGTTTCCGCCGAGCGACAGAAGAAAATCAACGAGAAGCGCAATCAAGAGCCGGACTATCGCGACACACGGAAGCTGATTCTGAAAAAGTCGAAGAGCCTGATCAAGAACCTGACCGAAGAGCAAGTCGCCAACCTGCGCAAGGCAGGCAAGGACGCTCTATTTCTTTCCACGGACGCCCGCCACACCAAGAAGATCAAATCGGACTCCGTGCAACTGACCGTCACCTCTCCCCCCTTCCTGAACATAGTTCAATACTCCTACGACAACTGGCTCCGCTGCTGGTTCAACGGGATCGACGACAAGGAAGTCGCGAAGGGGATCACGATGACGAGCACCCTCGGCGTCTGGACCGATGTCATGGGCGACGTGCTCAAGGAGCTCTTCCGCATCACAAGAAAGGGCGGCTGGGTGGCCTTTGAGGTCGGCGAGGTAACGAAGGGGGCGGTCAAGCTGGACGAGCATGTCGTTCCGCTCGGTCTTGCCGCAGGCTGCAGGAATCGTCATCAATCTCCAGCAATTCACCAAGACATCCAACATCTGGGGCATCGACAACAACGCCGTCGGCACCAACACCAACCGCATCGTTCTCTTCCGCAAGTAGCGGAAGTCGCCGGACTTCCGACGCTTCAGCGTTGACAGTACCCATGCCAGTCGGTGTAATGGGGTCGCAGAATACGGCTGTCCCACGGTTCAACGTGAGGAGGATGACATGCGGCGGAGCATCGTGACGATCTTTGTGGCTCTGGTCTGCGCCGGCGGGCTTGTGGCGCAAGAGCCGCCCGAGCCGAACCTGAGCTTCTATCTTTCCTTCAACAAGCGCGACGTCCTGGCCGACTACGCGCGCGGCAATCCGGACTCGCCGACCTTCAAAGACAGCCTGGAGCTCCGCGAGGTGCAGGGCATCGACGGCCCGGGCTTCCAGAGCAAGGAGGGCGAGCGGCTCAGCTACGAGGTGAAGGACAACTTCGACCTCCGCCACGGCACGATCTCGATGTGGATCAAGCCGGTGAACTGGCGGCCGGACAACAAGCGCTTCGAGCACTTCTTTGTGGCGACCAAACCCGGAGTGTTCAGCTTTGTGCTCTACAAGTACACCCAGCCCGAGGACCTGCGCGTGCACCTCGTGGTCGGCAAGCGGAAGTTCAACGCCGGAACCAGCGCCGCCGGATGGCGGCCGGGCAACTGGTACAAGCTCGACATCACATGGGACAAGCAGCGCCTCCGCATTTACGTCAATGCGAAACTGGAGGGGGAGCTCACATTCCCCGACGATCTGGTGCTGCCGGAGACGAAGGAAGGGACGTTCACCATTGCGCCCGTGATGTACTGGAAGGCCCCCTGGTGCAGCCCCGACGACCGGACGATCGTGGACGAGGTGAAGATCTACGACCGCCCCCTTACGCCGGGCGAAGTCAAGAACGCCTATTTCACCACGCGGAACGAACTGGAGGACGACTACCGCCCGCCGATGGTGGCGATCCCCCGTTCGAAAGAACCTGTGAAGCTGGAAGACGGCTTCCGCTGGGAGGAGTGGAAGGATGCGGCGCAGATGCCGATCCTGGCCCAAAGCGGAAACGGCCTGGCTTCCGAGCGCGGCGCGCAGTTCTTTGCCAAGTACGACGACGCCAACCTCTACCTCGCCATCATCTCCGACAAACCGGCCGAGCTCGTCGCAAACGCGAAAGGACACGACGGCGATATGACGAAAGACGACACGCATGAGATCGTCCTATCTCCCGGCCAAGACACCACTTACCGCTTCGTCTTCAACCGTGACAAGGCCCTGCTCGACTCCCGGAACGGCGACAAGAGCTGGAACGGTGACGTGAAAGTTTTTCTGCAGGAGACGGGGCGGCTGGTCTCGCACCTCGTCATCCCCTACTCGGCCCTCGGTGTGCCCGCACCCAAGGTCGGCGACCGGTGGCGGCTCAATGTAACCCGCCATTGGGCGGACAAAGGCACATCATCGTCGTGGGCCTTCGCCCGAAAGAAGGACGGCAGCGACCTGGGCACGATCGTCTTCGGAGGCAAGGTCTCGGCCGTTCGCCTGCCGCGACTCGGCAAGCTGCACGAAGGCCAGGTGGATGTTATCGCCCGGTTCTATCCGCCCGATGACGAGCCGGACCGGCTCAGCATGTTTATGCGGCGCTTCTCCGACAGCGGGAAGCTGGAGGGCGTGCGGATGGAGGTCGAGTCGAAGCGAACCCGGCCGAGGATGTATCGCTACAGGCGGACCCTCGAGAAGGCGCAGTCGGGCCTGATCCGCCTGACGGCCCGCAGCAAGGTTTACAAACGCGAAATGCTGGATTACTCCCTGCTCTTCTACGCCCGGCCCCCCATCGTGATTGACATGACCCCGATCAGTCGGACCGGCGAGATCGAGATCGCCCTCGACACCCACGATGCCGGCGCCGCGTGGCGCGAGCGGATCAAGGCGGGAAAGGTCGAGTGCAAGATAATCATGGAGGAGGAAAGCGCCGGCGCGCGGGTCCTCGAAAAAACCGTTCCCATGAAAGACGTTCGGGCGAGCTATACCCTCGCATGCCCGAAGCTTACGCCCGGACAATACAAGATCACCGTGAGCCTGATGGATGCGGAGAGCAAGGACAAGATCCGAAGCACTGTCCACTTCACCCGACCGGCCACGCCATGGGTGGATGCAAAGGCCGGAATCGATGAGTCGGTGCCCTCGCCCTGGACGCCGGTGGAGGCGAGCGGCACGTCGGTCAAGGTCTGGGGGCGGGAGTATGTCTTCGGCTCCGGTCCGTTCCCCGACAAGATTACGAGCCAGGGCAAGCCGGTCCTCGCCAGACCCATCGCCTTTGAGCTCAAGACGAAGGATGGCGACGAGACGCTGGCGTGCAAGAACATGAAGCTGGTCGAGTCGAAGCAGGATCGTGCGGTGCTGCAGGGCGCTGCCGAGTCCAAATCGATTCGCATGGACTGGAAAAGCACCATCGAGTTCGACGGCATGCAGCGGTGTGACTTCACACTGAGCCCGACGGGTGAGGCGGCAGAGATTGAGGGCCTCGCCCTCGAGATCACCGTGCCGAACGAGCACGCGAAGTTCGTCCTCACGCCCTACCTGAAGGAGTGGAAGGACAACAAGATCGAGCTGCCTTTCGACCGGATCGTCTGGCTGACGGGACATCGCCTGGGCGTGTGCTGGTTCACCGAGAGCAAGGCGAACTGGAACAACCCCGGCTCGCCCCTGCCGATCCAGATCACGCGCGGCGACCAGGCCACGACACTGCGGCTGAACATCATCACGCGACCGACGACAATCGACAAGCCGATCCCCTACACCATGGGCCTTCAGGCCACGCCGGCAAAACCCCTGCCGAAGAACTGGCGCAACTTCAACTTCGGTGGATTCGGAAAAGTGAAATACTCCCATTCTCAGTCCACCTGCTGGGGCGGGGGCGGGCTGAAACAGGATGCCTACTTGCAGGCCGAGGATGACGACGCATTCCGGGCGTCGCTCAAGCGATACAACGACAAGAAAATCGTCCCTACTCCTTACTCCTGCCCGACTTACATGGCGTCGAACAATCCGATCTACGACTACTATCATTCGGAATGGCGAAATTCGGAAGGGCACAAGTACGTGGGCTACGTCAAGGGCACGCTCAAATACGACCTCGTCGCCATGTGCCCCCGCAGCGCCTACACCGACCTCCTGGCGTGGTGGGTGGACGAGATGTCGAAGAACTTCGAGATCGGCGGCATCTACTTCGACTGCTGCTCGCCGTCCGTCTGCCACAACGCCTACCACGGCTGCGGGGGGCGCGACGCCTTCGGCAACCGGATCATCGGCGCGCCGATCTTCGCGCTGCGCGAATCGCTGAAGCGCATCTACAAGATCCTCCACAAACGCAACCTGATCCTGGTCAATCACGCCCACAGCCGATTCCTCCCGCCGTGCCATTCGTTTTCGGACTACTGGTACCCCGGCGAGCAATACACGGCGCGGCTGGGGCAGAACATCTACTACTACACCGACGTCATCAAGCCGGAGGTATGGCAGAGCGAGTTGAACTCGACCATCAAGGGAGTGGGCATCACATTTCTGCCGGAGTACGGCCGCGGCACACCTCCGAAATATCGCGATGACGAAACAAAGCCCAGCCGGTCGCTCTTGGCCTGCTGCGCGGTGAACGACGTGCCGTGCTCGGCGTCATGGAT